>JAZSNQ010000119.1:0-1694 GCA_045536515.1 Acutalibacteraceae bacterium
TGCGCCTGCAGCGATGCCGCAGGTTGCCATGCCGACAACAACTCTGATTTCGCCTGTGCCTTCACGAAGAACAACCTTATCCTTCATCTTTTCTCTGATAGCAGCAAGCTCAGCCAATGATTTCATAGTATCTATCCTCTCTTTTATAATATACATTATATTAAATGGCGGAATATCCTTCTTTGAGGAATTCCTCAATCCATTTTATGACCTCGTAAGTGTCAAGCGGAACATCTCCGAGAACCTCGCGCAGCTCTCTTGTGTCCAGTTCAACCGCACCGCCGTGTTTCTTATGGACAAATTTCCATTCGATATCGGGCGAACCCTGAATCAGCACCGTGACGGTGGAGATTATGTCGCCGAGGGGCGTGCAGTCGATATGGTCTGTGAAAAATTCCGCTGTGACGGTTGTGCCGTGATTCTCAGGACTGTCGTTTTCGCTGACGGAGTCGATTTTTATTCCGCCGCCTGTCTGCTCTGCCGCAAGCTTCAACAGCGGCACGCCCAGACCGACATTCCTCGTTGTTCTCGTTGTGTAAAACGGGTTCATTACGTTTTCAACCGTTTCTTTGCTCATTCCGCAGCCGTCATCCTTAATCGTGAGAGTAAGCTTTCCGTCTGCTTCGATAAGCTCAATCAGAATGTTCTCCGCCCTTGCTTTTACGGAGTTTTGGGCAATATCAAGAATGTTCAATGATAATTCTTTCATAAACCTTTCAACCTCTCAAAAAGCTTTTTACGGATATTTTCGGGAGTTTCTTCTGTGACATCAAGCTCAAAGCAATTGAGTCTGCCGCTTATATCCCAGAGATAATGCGCATCCGACGAAACAACGCAGGGCTTGTCCGAAAGAATCGGAAATCTGCCGAGATACTCGTCTTTTTTATCGCCGTCATGAAGCTCATAACACGGGAAATACGGCATATCGGGGAAGATGCCGAGGGTTGCAACAATTCCGTTCGCCTCCCTGTCTATATGCGCAGGGTAGCAGATTCCGCCATGCTCGTTAACGAGCTTCGGGGCATCATCAACGGTTATCATCGTTGCGTTTGAGAGCAGATTTTCTTCAACGGCAATTACCTCGTCGTTTTCGTTCATTATCATCTGCTCGCCGAAAATATCAACGCGGTTTCTGAACGGTATTCTGTATTTATCCACGGCTTCGTCAAACCTGAGCGCATCTTCAAGATTTTCAAAAAGGCACACAAGGTGAATATCCTCCGCCGTGGTAAGCTCCATGCCCGCAACGGGTACGATTCCGTTTGCCTGCGCGGTTTTGAAAAACGCAGGGCAGTTACGGCAGGTGTTATGGTCGGTCAGCGCCATAATATCGAGCTTTGCAACCACTCCCATGCCTGCAATGTTGTTCGGAGTCATATCGTCGTCACCGCAGGGTGAAAGACATGAATGCATGTGTAAATCGTAATAATATTTTTTCATATACCGATTGCCTTTGCGGTTTCGTAGGCAGGCATTTCCGAAGAAATTATATTGACACCCTTTGCATTTGCGGTTTCAACAACCGAAGCATCGGGATTCACTCCCTCGGCAAGAACGATGCAGGCGGTATCCGCAAGGGATGCAACGGCAACAACGTTTATATTTGTCATTATCGTTATCCAGGCATCGTCTGCCTTTGCTCTGCCCATTACCCAGCTGAGCAGGTCGCCGATGTAAACGCCGTTTATTTCTCT
>JAZSNQ010000075.1:0-5750 GCA_045536515.1 Acutalibacteraceae bacterium
TTCAGACTTTATTTGAAAGGAGATTTATTCATGACTCCCGAAGCATTATTGCTCAGAATTAATCAACACAAATACGAAGCAGTTAAATACTTTGCTAATAATCCTTATGTAACAATTCATAGCAACACAACATATTCCGGGGATGTATTCAAAAATGATCCCTATACTGTTTGGGTTGATCTCAACTTTCCTGTTTGGGTTATTCGTGGCGGAAAGCCTGTGAAGGTTGACGGAATTAAAGATATTTCTATTCATTATCCGATGAATTATCCCAAGGAACGTCCAAGCATAAGTTGTTATTCGGAGCTTATTTGTTCTATTCATGCCTGGAAGAATCACAAACTTTGTCTGCATGCCAGATATAATCCTGCTGAACATAATCTGATTAAGGAAATATGCCACGTTCTGGGACTTGCTGCAAACTGTCCGGAAACCATCGACTATACTTCAACTACACCCGACATGAGATCGTATGCCACATGGACAAAAGAAGGTCTCAAAAAAGGCATCATTCCTACAGTTCCTTATAAGCAGCTCATCGCAGGTGCAAACACCATCGGAACAGCACGCAGAAGAGTTATCCCCAGAGCAATTTAAGGAGGCAAACAAATGAGAAGAGCAGTATCTCCTGCAAGATACGAAGACTACTATTCTTTTTCAGCTAAGGATGCTGAAAAATCCATAATGGAATCCTGTAAAACTCCGCTTATGGTTGAGAGAAAGAAGGGTCAGAATCATAATGTTACCGTTATTTGCGACCCTAATTTTATGTCCCAGCTTCTTCCATACCTCAACTGGGGTGAAAACAGCCCTCTTAATTACCTTGAGGATGTTCTTCATATTTCAGGTGAAATCTATAAGGACAACGAAAAAACAGTTATTATTCCTCGATTTCTTATTCGTATTGTCACAACAGAACGCAGCAAGACCGCTGTTGTAACAACAGAAGAAAACAAAACAGCATCAGCGAAGCAGAACTATATGATAAACAGTAATATCAGAAATACTGATTATCATTGGCTTTCAGATTTTGCAAAGCTTGAAATCGTCGGTCATGGGCACACTCACCCGAATCTTGGTTTTATAGGTACGAAGCCGTCCGGAACGGACAGAAACGACCATGCAAAGAATGTTGTTGATTGCGATGTGTGGTTGTCTATGATAATTGACCCTGTTCGTTGCGATATTTCTTTCTATTGCGGAGAGAATATGAGTCAGCCCGATGTCGTCTATATGCTTTATCCTAAGGATTCCGCACTTTTCAAATACGGTACAACCGTTAAACGTACGGCACCTAAAACGCTGCCGATGCACATCAGCAATATGCCAATAATTAATAATTTAAAGTCTGAAGAACAAGCTGATATCATCGAACCCGAAGAAACTAACGAAAATATCATTGAGGTTACAGAAGAAATACTTCAGAACGATATTGATATTAAGCCTTCTTCAAAAGCCAAGAAGGCAAACAACAAGAAACAGCGAAAGCTTAAGAAGAAAGCGAAAATTGAATTCGATAAAATGCTTTCAAACTGCAGTGATTGCAGATATTTCCTTCAGAGAATGATTGAAGTTCTTGATGAATGCGAAATGATTAAATAATGGAAATTCGTATTAAGGAGTGAGGATGATGAATGTTTCGGTTTCTGCAAGAAACACCCTTGATGTTCCTGCAAGATCCGTCGGTTTCGCAGCAGGCACTGTAATCGGCGGTTACAAAGTCTCTTCACTCCTTTCAGAAGGCTCACAGAGCACTGTTTTCAATGTTGTGAACGTTCAGAACGGAACAACTTGTGTTATGAGAGTCTACTTTGACGGAGAAAAACCCGATGAAGAACTTGTGAGAAAGCTTGAAAACGCATCTGACAGAGCTTTGTGTCCGATATTGAGCAAAGGAACGCATGGCAGACATTATTATGAGGTTATTCCCAAGCTCGGAGCTTTACCCGATATAAGGCAAATGGAACCTGCTCAGCAGGACAATCTCATTGCACACGAAGCGAATGCAATCAAGGCTTTTCATTCACTTGGCTATCTTCATCTTGATATAAAAAAAGAGCATTTTATGCTTAATGATAACGGATATGCTTCACTTGTTGATATAGGAAGTGCAGCAAAAATCGGTGCGAGCGGAATAAGGACTTTAACTCAGTTTTCCGCACCTGAGAATTACAGCGGAACCTACCGCAAAGAATCCGACTTATTCTCGTTCGGAATTGCGATTCTCGAACAGATTGTCCCTGACATTTTCAACGGTAAATCGCGCCGTGAAATAACGCAGCTTATATTTAATCCGGAATGGATTTCCGAATCCGTTCGAAAGCTGCCCGAAAGAT
The DNA here is from genome assembly GCA_045536515.1 of Acutalibacteraceae bacterium. Classification (GTDB taxonomy): domain Bacteria; phylum Bacillota; class Clostridia; order Oscillospirales; family Acutalibacteraceae; genus CAG-177. Next base: position 2,337 of record JAZSNQ010000075.1, read on the forward strand.
TGCAGAACGATGTTGCGAGCTTATTATCGGATAACCCCGCTGCGCGCAACAGCAACAGATGGTTCGGCGAACCGCAGACCGTAACAACCACAGCGGCTCGCAGACCTGTAGCCTGCAATATTTCGACTTTAAAGAGTGAAATCGTATCAAAGCTTATGAATATTGTTTCAAGTGCTTCTTCGGAAACTTTCAGAAGCGTTCAAAGAGCGGCATCAAATCTCAGAGTAGATGATATTGCTTTGATGATTGCCTTTTCAAGATTTCTTGATACGGTTCGCGTTGATAATGAAAGCAATTATACAAACATAACATCAGAGAATGTTCTTGATGCTGTTTACTCTACGGTTGTCACTTCTGCACAGGAGCTTTCAAAGAAAAATCCGGTTCGTTCGCTTAAGAAAATGTCGAAAAACGGAACATATTATCTGTTTTCAAAAAAGCTTATTGATTCTCTTGATTCAAGTGCAGCACAAACAAACAATCTGAAGAACAAAACCGCATGGTCAATTCTCAAGGGTATCGGCTATGTTGTCGGAGCAATAGCGGCAGTTGCAGCGGGAATTGCAATAATTGCACTTGCGTTGTATATACTGTGGCAGATAATTAAAGCCATAGTTATTTTTGCAATAATTTGCGGTATTATAGGATGCTTGTTTAGTGGAGGCTAATCAATCTGAAGGAGATAAAAATATGCTTTCGGTTTCTCATGTCATAGAAGGAGTAACAAATCTCGGACCCAGTGAAAGAATATGTATCTGGTTTACGGGATGCTCAAAGGGTTGTACAGGATGCTGTGCTCCTGAATTACACAATGCAAATTCAGGAAAACTTTACAGTTGCGACGACCTTGCGCTGTTCCTTAATTGCAAGCTTATCACAACGGGAAGTGACAGCATAACAATTTCCGGCGGAGATCCTCTGGAGCAGAACAAAGAAGAGTTCACAGCTTTTCTCAAACAGCTTTTATTCAGAGATATCCTGATTTATACGGGCTATACGGAGGAAGAAGTCAAAAAGCTTGGATGGTATGAACCTCTTTCCGAAATCGGAGTAACCCTTATATGCGGACGATATGTTAAGGAGCGTGATACAGGTCATCCTTTAATGGGAAGTTTGAATCAAACTATAATTTTCTTCAATCCCGAAAATAAATACAAATACGACAAGTGGACATGTTATCGTGGTCGTGAAATTCAGCTTTACAGATCCGAAGACAAAATATATTATACGGGACTCGCGTCCCTGAAGGAGGAATAAATATGGCAAATATCGTTACCCCCGCATGGCAGAAAAACGTTGTTAATCTTGTCGGCACGGAAAGGATTCTTATTCTTGTCGGGAATATCAATGACAAGTACCTTTCTTTCAACAAGGAAGGGTATTCAACTCTTAAGGAGTTTGTCAATGATGTGCTTATTGCGCACAACTTTGGTGACATCAGATTTTTCAATCAGGTTAAAGGTTTTTCAAGTGAACCCTGTGATGAAGTTGAGCACCGCAACAACCCTCTTGCAAGAAAAAGAGGTGTCGCTTTACTTGCCGACAAAATGGGTAAGGAGATGACGTCTTCAGCACCTCAGGCTTGGGTTATAGAGAATGCATCTCATCTCGGTTCGATCCAGAATTCCGAGGATGCTGATGCGTGGCTTAAAATCAGAGAAACCGTTTTCTCGTCCGACGTCAATCACAGAGCGATATTTCTCTTTGAAAAAGCATCTGATATTCCCAGGGCAATTTCTGTTTCCGGCGGCTTCTCCAGAATCATTACAATTCCTATGCCTGACCAGACCCAGAGAAGACAGTATATAAGCAACGTTTTTTCTCACCTCTCCGGCTCGGATTCAGATTATATTGCTTGCGTTGCAGATTCACTCAGACTCAGAAAGCTCGAAGACATCTTCAGATTTGTGACCTTGAGCAAGAGTGAGCCTGACCGTTTCGACCTCAAGAGAGCTATTAATCTCAATATTAATGGTTTTGCAGACAGCCCCTGGGAATCAATTGACAAAGAGAAGCTTGAAAATCTCAGCGAAAACCTTTTTAAGAAAATCAAAGGTCAGCCCGAGGCGGTTGCATTTATCGTTGAAAAAACGAGAGCGGCAGCGTCAGGTGTCGGAGTTCTGCTCGACGGTCCCAATGCGCCAAAAGGAATTGCCGTTTTCGGCGGACCCACAGGTGTAGGCAAATCTGAGCTTGTAAAACAGTTTACAGCAGCAATTTTCGGTGATGCTGAGCTTCTTGTTCGTATTGATGCGAACGAGTATAAAGAAGAATTCAATTGTCAGCGTCTAATCGGAGCACCTCCCGGATATGTAGGATACGATCAGGGCGGACAGCTCACAAATGCGGTTTTTGAGCGTCCTTTCTGCGTTATTCTTATTGACGAAATTGAGAAGGCTCATCCCGCTTTCTGGCAGTACCTTATGACTGTGCTTCAGGATGGCAGACTTACTGACGGTCAGGGAAATGTTTGCTCATTCAAAAATTGTTTCCTTATCTTCACAACCAATCTCGGTGCAGATTGTGTTTCTGCCGACGCAAGCAGAGAAGAAAGAGTAGCCGCTTATGAAAAGGCTGTTGAAGACTATTTCAAGTCAATCAACAGACGTGAGATCTTCGGACGTATCAAGGATTCAATCGTTACATTTAATCCTGTTACAGACGATGTTGCCAAGGAAATTGTTGAGAAACAGCTTCACTCCATCGAAGAAAATGCGGAATCTGAAAATAAGGTAACTATCGTTTTCTCTGAAATCGTTATTTCTGCACTTCAGGAAATGGTTGGGAAGGCATCCGAATACGGCGGTCGCGATATCATCAAACAGCTTAATGATATCATTCGTCCCGAACTTTCAGATATCTATTTCGAAAACGGAATTTCTTCAGGCGACATAATTGAAATCGAAAATATCGAGTATGATGTTGAGGGCAAAGTGAAGCTTGTCCGCAAGGTTACAAAAGCGGTTGAAAATGTTGAAAACAGCGAAGATTTCATTCCGCTTAATTCATCTACAGTTACAACTCCTGAAGAAACAGCCGTTGAACCTGTAACGGCTTCATCCCGCAGAAGAGGCGTTGTGACAAATCAGCCGACAGTTCCTTCGTTCAGACCGTCATCTTCTTTCGGAAATACAAGACGTAAAATAGGATAAGGAGAGATAAATATGAGCGGAGGATTAATAGCTTCTCTTTCTTTTGTTGCAGCTGTTCCTGCTGCGATAGTTGGCACCGTAGGTATGGAGACGATAAGAATCGTCGCCAAAAGCAGCGTTGCAGCATATGAGCAATTTAACATAGCTGCCGATTGCAAAGATGAAATAAGAACTCTGGTTATGGAATATCAGGCAAAATGTTTCGGTTATGACAAGAAAAGCGAAATCGTAAGACAGCAGATACACCGTTCTGTTGAGAATG
>JAZSNQ010000211.1:0-3605 GCA_045536515.1 Acutalibacteraceae bacterium
TTGTCTTCCTAAGACCGCTTGGCCTCCGACTTTACGCAAAATAATTGCGGAAACAGGCGCAAGGTCAACAGATCTTATCGAACCTGAAAGTGCTGAAACGCTCTGCTCAAAATGCGACAAATTTGCAAATGCATGGGCACCTGTTGCCGAAGAACTCTGGAATTCAAGAAAGCATCCCAATCCCAAAACGCAGTATTACCGCGATACTCCCGAGGGAAAAGCTGAAAACAAATAAAATCAAGAACGCTGAAGTTTCAAAACCTCAGCGTTCTTTTTTTACTTATTCTTTTTTTCTGCCTTGAGCTTTTCGGCATAAGCTTTTTCTTCGGCTTCCTTACGTTCTCTTTCAGCAGCTTCTTCAACCATTGCCTGTTCATGGCGGAGTTTTGCATCCTCATACATAGCGGCAATTTCATCGAATTTAGCATAGTTTTCGCTCTGTGTAAGAAGCTTCTTTGCATCGATATAGGGCTTTGCGGCACGGTTATAAACAGAGTTTTCGTTTGTTGCCTTCTTGATTTCGTTTTCAACATTCTTCTGCTCTGCTCTGATTGCCTTTACAGCCTGCATAAATTTATCTACAGCGGGTTTATCCTTTCTGTCCCTTGCAGCATAGAGCTTCTTATATGTTGCTTCAAGGTCTTCGGCAAGCTTATCTTCTTTGTCAAAGAGGGTTTCAAATATTCCCGTATCAAATTCTTTGATACCGTTCGGGAAATATTTTGCAGCTGCCTTTTTGGCATAAACAAAATTCTTTGCTGTTGAAAGCGCCGTTTTTTTGTATTCTTTCTCTTCGGGAGTTCTTGCGGGAAGAACCTTTGCTTCGCGAATGCCGGAAGCATCATAGTCATAGATTGCTTCATAGCCCGCACTTGCTGTTTTTCTTGCTTCTTCAAGACCCATTCTGCCGAAAGGCGTGTTAAAGCGATTCATTTCATCAACAACAAACTTTGAAATTTCAATATTCTGATTGAAAGCAACGGCTTCCTTATATGCCTTTTTAGCTGCTTTCTTTTCTTCTTTGCCGGAAGCATTTCTCTTTGCCGCCTTGAATTCCTTGAGATTCTTCGGCTGTGCATTTTCAAGATCATTTGCTTCTTTGATTATTTCAATTGCTTCAACAAGATCCTTGTCCTTAAGTACACCGTTGCCGTAATCTTCAAATAAAGCACGGATTTTGAGAACCTTGATCATACCCTGCTGCTTGATTTCAGAGAGGTCGTAGAAGAAATACGGAATAACATTCATCGCTGCGCCAAGAATCGAAACTGCGATAAGAACGCCGAAAATGCTTATGAAAGTTTCTCTGTGATAAAGAACATTATAAACATTCGTCGGGTCAAGAAGTTCGCCTTCCTGAGCAATAATCTTCGGAAGAAGCTCATTGAGCTTTGTTTCGTTGAAGCCGACTTTTTCATAAATTGCAGGAAGAACGGAGCTTGTTGCCATTGTGACAACACTGCCGATAAGACCGACTGCGGCAAACATACCGTCGATTCTTTCGCCTGTGATATACTGCTGATAGTCACGGATATCGCCGTTCAATGCAGGGGTAAGAATATGAGCAAATGAACCTACAAGAGCGTTGAACCAGAGGCAAATCATAACAAGCCATATCATAATACTCATATCCGCATACTTTACGACGGGATAAATCGCAGCAATGAAAACAATATTGAGTGCATTGGTAAGAATTAGAGTGTTTCTTTTACCAATTTTCTTGATTGAAAAGGGAGCAAGAAGCATTCCCCAGAACGACGCATTGCCGTAAATTGTGTAAATAAGAGAATACTGTGCAGCTGAACAGGCGTGCTGATAAGAATAGAGCCAATTGAGAATATTAAGGCAAGAACCTTCAAGGAATCCGAGCCAGCCGGCAAGCGAGATAACCCAGAAATACTTATTCTTTGCAACTGCACGGAGAGCATCAATAAATTTAATCTGAACAACATGAGTTTTTGCCTGAACGATTTTTTCTTCGGTATTAACATAAACAATAACGCTCAGAAGGAAACCGATAATAAGCACGGGAGGCCATATATATCTGTAAATTCTTATATCGTTAAGATTGGTTGTTCCGATAAATCCTTTTGCAAGAAGAGGAATAACTGCGTTTGTTATTGTGGGAGCAAGTGAATCGGTAACGGATTTGATTGATGATACGTTTGCTCTCTCCTGAGTGTTGGGAGAAAGAACAACGATATAGTTATCGTATGCATCGTAGAGGAAGTTATAAAAAAACTGAAAACCGATGTTAAAAAGCAAAACAACGATACATTTGGTCAACTGGCTGCCCATCTTTTCATATGGCATCCAGAAATAGCCTATCGAAAGAATAATCGTGGGCAGACCCATAGTTAAAATATAAGGTCTGTACTTGCCTTTTCTGTTCCGGGCGTTGTCAATTATGTATGCCCTGAACATCGTCAGCGGGAAACTGATAATAACAGCAAGAATATAAATGAAATACATATTCATCGGTTCGATACCGATAGTGTTGCCGACGAAAACGTTTGTTGCGGAAAGCAGAACTGCCGATACGCAGGTGATGATGAACTTAACACCTATTCCGCCGCCTGCAAGAGAAACGATTTCTTTAAAATTCATGTAGTTGCCCAAAGGGGGTGTTTTCCAATAGGTTTTAACCTTGGAAAAACCTTCTTTTACCATTCCGATAGGACTCATAGTTTTCCTCCTGTCAATTCTCTTTATATTTAGTATATTATATCAAAACAAAATAAAAATTGCAACACAATAAGCATCTTTTGTTCACAATTCATTTTTCTTTTTATTCTTGACGGCAGAGTCACATTTTGGTATTATTAATATGTATATTTTATATATGGAGTTGATTTACATGGAAAATATAAAGCTTGCAATTGAAAACGCACAGACTGCTCTCGGTATCGAGTTCGGTTCAACAAGAATCAAAGCTGTTCTTATCGGCAAAAATCATGAGCCTCTTGCTTCGGGAAGCTTCGACTGGGAAAACAGCTACGATAACGGAGTATGGACCTATCCCCTCGAACAGGTCTGGGAGGGTCTTCGCGGTGCATTTGCAAAGCTCAAGGCAAATGTTTTTGAAAAATACGGTGTAAAGCTCACATCCGTCGGCGCTCTCGGTATCAGCGGCATGATGCACGGCTATCTTGCTTTTGACAAAGACGGTAATCTTCTTGCACCTTTCAGAACATGGAGAAACACCATAACCGCAAAGGCAGCCGAAGAGCTCAGCGCACTTTTTGATTTCAACATTCCTCAGCGTTGGAGTATCGCTCATCTCTATCAGGCAATTCTGAACGGTGAGGAGCACGTTAAAGACGTTGAATACATTGCAACTCTTGCGGCTTATGTTCATTGGAAATTGACGGGCAACAAGGTTATCGGTGTGGGCGAAGCATCGGGTATGTTCCCCATAGACAGCGAAACAAACGATTACGACAAAAAAATGCTTTCTCTTTTCTCCGAGAAAGTTTCACAGTTCCCCTGGAACATTGAAAACATACTTCCCAAGGTGCTTATTGCAGGCGAAAACGCAGGCACTCTCACCGAAGAAGGCGCACTTCTTCTTGACCCCACAGGCGAATTCAAGGCAGGCATTCCCC
>JAZSNQ010000245.1:0-5865 GCA_045536515.1 Acutalibacteraceae bacterium
GTATAATTTTGTATTAAACAATCTTTTTTTGTTAACATTATGTTAACCTTTTAACAACTTATGCATAACACATAATGATTATAATTTAAATAAATGCAGTTTTACTGCTAAAAAGATAAGGAGTAAACTTATGAAGAAAAACTTAAAACGCATTCTCGGCATTGTACTTGCTGTTTCGGTCTTGTTCGGAACAGTAACAGGCGTATTCGCATTTGAGGGTAAGGTCAAGTATACTTCAGGCGAATATAATTTAACGAAGATTTCGCATCCCGATAAGGGTCTCGGTGAAGTTGACGGTATCGTTGACTATGTCGGTGAAGGTGCTGTTTCGGCAAAGGATGACGGTCAGGGTGACAGAGGTCAGAACTATGCGTGGTCTGCTGTTGCTTACGGTGACTGTGTGTATGTTTCAACAAACTATAATTCTCTCGGTCTTACCCTCGGCTTTATGGATTCCGTTCTCGGTAACGATTTCGACCCTTCCGAAATGAACGCAACTCTTGATGTTATGTTTAACGGACATTTTTACACAGGCGAACCTGACGGCGGTAACACAGGCGGTGTTCTCACCAAAATAAACGTCAAAACAAACGAAGTAACCGTTCTTATGAGCAAGTCAACAACAGGTCATAATGTTCAGCTCAGAAATGCTTGCGAATTCAATGATAAGCTTTATTTCTGCGGTTCTGTTAACGGTCTGCCCAAGATTATCGAAGTTGACCCCAATGACAATGACAAGTGCACAATTGTTTATGAAGGAATCAATCAGAGTGATTACTATCAGGCATATCTTCAGGGTATCTGCACAGGTATCAGAGGTCTTTGCGCTTACAAGGATTACCTCATCGTTAGCATGGTAACTCTCGGCGGTGCACAGATTCTTATTTCATCAAATCCCTCGGCAGGTCAGGAAGCATTCACCGTAATTGCCGACCAGCAGGAACTCTTTGATTATCCCGCATACCATTTCCCCGACAGCATTTATGGCGGTTCAATCTGGGAAATGGTTGAATACAACGATGATCTTTATGTTTCAATCTGCACAGGTACACCCGATAACAAGCCTGATGAATACACAATGCAGTCGTTCTCGCTTGTTAAGGGCGAAATGGGTGAAACTGCAACAGACTGGACTTGGACACCTGTTATCGGTGACAAGGAAGACGGCGCTAAGTATACCTTCGGCATTGATCCCGAAAGAACAAGAGCAGGTGCAGGTGTAATCTATGTTTATAATGATTACCTCTATATCGGCGAATATAACGATGAAGAAATTCCTCTTGAACATATCCTTTTCAAGGCTGATTTCACATTTATGAACAGAAACCTTGAACAGTCCGTCAGCCTTTACAGAATGGATAAGAACGAAGATATCGAGCTTATCATGGGCGATGCAACAACAATGTTCCCCGAAGGCGGTAAGTCAGGTCTCGGTTCAGGCTTCGGAAGAAACGAAAACCAGTATATATGGAGAATGGAAGAATATAACGGCAAGCTCTATGTCGGCACATTCGATACAAGCAGTCTTCTTGAACCCATCGGTCAGTTCTCAAACGGCGACCTTCTTGCAATGACTCCTGCTGAATGGGCAAAGCTTATCGGATATGTAAAGACCTTTATTGAAATTTCAACCGCAGCTGAAGAAAACAATGTTGAGGCTCAGTCATTATATAATGAAGATATTGATGACCTTAAGTATCTCTATAATAAATATACGGTTGATGAACTTGCAAAAATGGCGTCGGATAAGGTTCACGGCAAAGGCACAAGAACAGCTCCTCAGTCGGAACTTGCGCTCTCAACTCTTATTAAAACACTTGAAGGTTTCCTTAAAACCGCAGGATATATGAAGGATGCGGAGAGAGGTTTTGACCTTTATGTAACCGAAGACGGTATTAACTTTGAAACAATCACAACAAACGGTTTCGGCGATCCTTATAACCACGGCCTTCGTACCTTTGCTGCAATGGAAGACGGACTTATGATCGGTACTGCAAATCCCTTCTATGCTTGCCAGGTATGGATGCTTACAGACGGCAACGAAGTTGCTGAACCGGATAACTCGTTTATGGGTATTCTCGAAAATGTTTTCGGAGAAGTGTTCAGATATATAGTTGCTTTCTTCAAAGAAATCGGTCTTGTTTTTGAAGTTTTGTTCTGATAACAGTCAATCCCCGAGCCTTGCGGTTCGGGGATTATTGTCAGAATAAAAAAAGACGGTTTCTTAAACCGCCAACACTACTATTTTATCACATGATAATATGATAGTCAATAGATTTGCAGCAGTTTGTGGTTATGTTGCACAAAAATCTCTGTTTTGAATAATCGAAGTACAACAACTTTGTATAAAATTCCGTCTTGAAAATGCGAAAAAATCATGATATATTATAGTCAAGGAAAGGGTGATACCGATGTACAGGTAAAAACCTTAAAGACCCGAAAGCTTGAAAAAAACCAAAACAAGCTCAGAAGTCTTTGACCATGATTCAATCAGAAGCTTCGGATAAAGTTCAAAGCAAATCAAAAAATAAAAGCAGAGAACAAAACAAAGTGAGGAAAGATTGAATCAGACGATATGAAGAAAGAGAGGTTATCCAAAGATGTTAGATATCAAGAGTTCAATGAAATAACCCTTGGCTGAATGTGTAAAGAAACATCAGTCAAGGGTTATTTCTTTTTGTGCCGAAAATATTGATGAACATTCTGTTTTTGTGAAATCATATTTTGTTTTTCTCCCAAAAAACACTTGATTTTTTGTCTTATATGTAATATAATCTTTCAAGCGTCAATTATATTTGTCGGATGACAGACTGATTATTTGCCGAAATATATTTTGCTTTTATTTTAAATATTTAATAAAATATTCCGGGGTGTAGCGCAGTTGGTAGCGCGCTTGGTTCGGGACCAAGAGGCCGTGGGTTCAAATCCCGCCACTCCGACCATACAAGAATCGTTGAAAATCTTAGGTTTTCAGCGATTTTTCTTTTTTGTGTCGAAACGGATTTACGAAAAAAGCACACAAAAAAGCACACAAAATCGTTCAAAACCTTTCCGAAAGTGTTTTCACACGGAAAGGATTTTTTTATGGCAACAGTAATTGAAAACAAGAAGAACGGCAAAACAGTTTCATTCAAATTCCGTGCATATCTCGGAAGAAACGAAATCGGAAAGCAAATCAACAAATACACAACTTGGTTTGCACCTGACGGTTTAACTCCTGCAAAGGCTCTGAAAGCCGCAGAACAAGCCGCCGAGGAATGGGAAACAAAGATTAAGGAAGAATACGAAAGAGATGTTCTTGACCCTATCAGAGTTCGAGAACGTGAAATAAACGAGGGTAAAACTCCGTTTACAGTATTCATAAATGATATTTGGTTTCCTATTGCAATTTGTGACGGAGAACACAAGGCAACAACAGTTGAATTTTACCGCAACATTTGCAAACTCTCTGAAACATATTTCAAAGACCGAGTTATTCAAATAATCACATCAAGAGATTTACAGTTGTTTCTCAACTATTTAAGAACAACATATAAAACCGCACACGGCAACCGTCTTTCGCAAAAGACAATAAGACACCATTACAGATATTTAACCTCTGTTTTTTCATTCGCATATAAACAAGAGTTCATCACAACAAATCCAATGGATAAAGTTGATTGCCCCAAACTCCAAAAAAAGAAAGTTGACGCATTAACACAAGAGCAAGCAGAACAGTTCTTTTCGGTTATTCAGAAATGTTCACTTGATTTTAAATGTATGCTTTTCTTAATGGCAACAACGGGAGATCGCAGAGGTGAATTATTAGGTTTACAATGGCGTGATATTGATTTTGATAAACTGACAGTTGATATTAAAAGGAATGTGACCTATACACCGCAAAGCGGAACAATATGTAGGGGACGACGACTCGGCGTCCTGTCTTGAATATCAGAATGTTTTTCGGGCTGTCGAGGTCTTCGACCCCTACATTTTATGTTGATAAATTCTGGTTTATCAAACACAACCATTTGATTTTTTTAAAAAAATCAGGACATTGCCTGACAGTAAGAACTGTTCTGAGCAATGTCCTTTTTATTTTTGAAATTATCAAAAATCAGTATTTTCAGCCCTAAAATCTTCAAATGTTATGAACACGTTATCACAAAACAGTTTCTTTGCAACGTATAAATACAGAACTGTAATTACTCTTGATTTTTAAACAGATGTAAAATATAATAAAAACCGGTAAACTTTAATCGGATTTTAATAGTTAAGGAGTGACGGTTTTGGCAAAGAACAAATCAGCAAACAGAAAAAAGAGGTTTTTTGTTTTTCTCTGTGTTGTTGCGGTCATATTCTTGATGATTACAGGAGCAAATATTATTTCCGTCAACAATCTTCTGAAAAAGGGTGATTCTTACGGCAGAACACAATCAGAAGATCAGCTTGTTCCTCAGAAAGACGGTAACGGAAACTGGTATTTCACAACCGACAGAGATTTCAAGGTAATGCACCTTACCGATATCCATATCGGCGGCGGTTTTATGACCAAGACTGTTGACGAGAAAGCCCTGAACGCAATCGCGCTTATGGTAAATAAAGAAAAACCCGACCTCGTTATCGCAACGGGTGATATTGCTTTTCCCGTTCCTTACAGAGCAGGCACATTCAATAACCGCAGCGGTGCAAAGGCTTTTGCAAATCTTATGGAGAATCTCGGCGTTTATTGGGATGTTACTTTCGGTAACCACGATGCTGAAGCATATTCGTATTTCAAAAGAGAGGCAATGGCAGACTTCTATGAAAACGAAGAATATGAATATTGTCTTTTTCAGGCAGGTCCCGAAGATGTTGACGGATACGGCAATCACGTTATTGAGGTTAAAAATTCAAAGGGCATCATTACTCAGGCGATGGTGCTGATTGATTCTCAGGCTTATATAAAAAACAACATCATTGAAAGCATAAAGGGCACTTATGATAACATTCATCCCAATCAGGTTGAATGGTATGAAAATGAAATTCTCCGCATGAATGCCGAAAACGAAAAAATCAGCCAAGAGAGCGTTCCCGTTAAATCTCTTGCGTTCTTCCATATCCCCCTTACAGAAATGCTTGACGGCTGGAACGAGTTCGCCGAAAACGACTATGCGGACACAGAAAATTTCAGGTTTATTGACGGTATTATGGGTGAAGGCGGTAAGATAGTTTACTGCGGTCTGGGCGAAGATGAAATGTTTGAAAAGATGCTTGAACTCGGTTCAACAAAAGCTATGTTCAATGGCCACGACCATCTTAACAGTGCCACATTCGATTATAAAGGTATCCGGTTCTGCTACGGTTACAGCATCGATTATTTCGCTTATTCCGGAATTGATAAACTCGGTTCACAAAGAGGCTGTACAATGATTACCTGTAAGCCCGACAGTTCATTCTTAATCGACAAATATAATTTCTATTCCGACAGATATGATATTGAAGGATTTGAGCGTGAAAATGTCACAATGCAGTTTGAAGGAGCAACATACAGACACACTGCATCATAATAATCTGTAATTAAAGTTATTGGAGAATAACTATGAACAAGGAAAAACTCAGCAATAAGAATTGGTTTATAATAACCCTTTTCTGTTTTATGGGCGGTATAGCCTGGAATACGGAAAATATGTATTTCAACACATTTATCACCAACGAAATATATGCCGATGTTTCGCAGGCGGCTATTCTCGGCTCAATGGAAGCAACGACAGCCGTTGCCCGCATGGTTTCACTTTCCGCAATTGCGGCGGTACTTACTACATTTGTAATGGGTGCTCTGAGCGATAAGTTGAAAAACCGCAAGATGTTCATTTCAGTCGGTTATATTCTCTGGGGTATTGTTAC
>JAZSNQ010000266.1:0-6760 GCA_045536515.1 Acutalibacteraceae bacterium
GTTCAGTAAATCAGAAAAAATTTTTATGGATATGGTGTGAGGTGCGGTATGGAAGAATTGGCAATAAGAGTTGAACACGTTTCAAAAGAATACCGCCTCGGTGCAATAGGCGGTGCAACCCTCAGGGGAGAAATTCAGTCGGCACTCGCAAGACTGTTTCATAAAGAAGACCCCAATCTTAAAATCGGCGAAAAAGCACACGGCAAAAACGAGCGATTTCTTGCGCTCAACGATTTGTCATTTGATATAAAAAAAGGTGAAACCGTCGGAATTATCGGCAGAAACGGCGCGGGCAAATCAACGATTCTCAAACTGATTTGCCGTGTTACGGCACCCACAAAGGGCAACATATATCTTAACGGAAGAATCACAAGTATGCTCGAAGTGGGAACGGGTTTTCATCCCGAGCTTACCGGCAGAGAGAATGTTTATCTCAATGGTGCAATCCTTGGCATGACAAAAGCTGAAATCGAAAAGAAATTTGACGAAATCGTTGAATTTTCAGAGGTTGCTCAGTTTATCGATACCCCTGTCAACCGTTATTCAAGCGGTATGAAGGTGAAGCTTGCATTCTCCGTTGCTTCTCATCTTGACAGTGGAATCCTTATCATGGACGAAGTTCTTGCCGTAGGCGACGTAAGCTTTCAGAACAAGTGCATAAACCGAATGAAAAAGGTTTCCGAGGAAGAAGGCAGAACGGTTCTTTATGTCAGCCATAATATGGCAACCGTCAAGAGCCTTTGTAACCGCTGCATTGTTCTTTCCCACGGTCAGCTTGCGTTTGAGGGTGAAACAGATGAAGCAATTGCTGTTTATATGCAGAACGAAAAGCTTGACAACACGGTTTTCTTTGATGTTGCGCAGGAAAAAAGACATCCCAAGTGCAACAAACGTCATCTTATGCAGAGTCTTCATCTCTATGATTCCAAGGCAAATGTTTTTGAATACGGTGAAAAATTTCCGTTCAGAATTGCATGGAAGAGCGAAAATTCCGATGAAAGACTGCTGATGAAAATGGTAATCAACGGAATAGATACAACTCCCGTCGGTGTTGTTTTTGGTGGTGAACTGGAACATAAATCCGGTGAAAACAGCGCAGAATTTGAGTTTGATACCTCTTATCTTGTTCCGGGAAAATATACCGTTGACGTTATATTTTATGACGAAGATGAATCCGGAAGTGTCATGTTCTATGACCGTTGTACGTCACTCAGGTTCACTGTTGAACACGGAGAAAACTCGGTAAAACTCAAGCATTGGTTCAAGGATTGGGGCAATGCGGTTTTGCCGTGTATCGAAAAAATTTGATTTTATACAGCATATATTTATTTTTTGCTATTGATTTTTATAATTAACAGGTGTAAAATTGTTTCCAAATTCCGAATAGAGAAGTGATTTTATGAGTATGTTTTTTGAAAGAAAACTCCCGATTCCGATGGATGTAAAGGAGATGTATCCTCTTTCTGAAGAGCTTGAAAAAATTGTCAATACAAGAGCTGCCGAAATCAAGGATATTTTCACGGGTAAAAACGATAAGCTTGTTCTTGTTATCGGACCTTGTTCCGCAGATAATGAAGACAGTGTCATTGACTATATTTCACGACTTCGTGATGTTCAGGAAAAGGTTAAAGACAAAATTTATATTATACCGAGAATATATACCAACAAGCCGAGAACAACGGGTGACGGTTATAAAGGAATGCTTCACCAGCCGGACCCGAATTCAAAACCCGATATGTATAAGGGCATAGTTGCAATCCGTGAGCTTCATATGAGAGCACTCAAAGAAACCGGTTTTTCCTGTGGCGATGAGATGCTTTATCCCGAAAACTACAGATATTTAAGCGATATTCTTGCTTATGTTGCCATCGGTGCTCGTTCTGTTGAGAATCAGCAGCACAGACTTACCGCAAGCGGACTCGATATTCCTGTCGGCATGAAAAATCCCACGGGCGGCGATATTTCGGTTATGATGAATTCGATTACAGCCGCACAACACAAACATACATTTATCTACAGAGGCTGGGAAGTTCATTCCGAAGGCAATCCCTGTGCTCATGCCATTCTCAGAGGCTATGTGAACAAGCACGGTCAGTCGCTTCCGAATTATCATTATGAGGATTTGATTCATCTTGCAGAGGTTTATTCAAAAAGCGGTCTTGTAAATCCCGGTGTTATAGTTGACACAAACCACGCAAACTCAGGCAAGAAATATCTTGAACAAGTAAGAATTGCCAAAGAGGTGCTTCACAGCTGCCGCCATGATTCCGAAATCAAAAAGCTTGTAAAGGGCTTTATGATTGAAAGCTATATTGAAGACGGTGCGCAGAAAATCGGTGAATGCGTTTACGGAAAATCAATTACCGACCCTTGCCTCGGTTGGGAAAAAACCGAAAGACTTATTTACGATTTGGCAGAGCTTCTTTAACTAAACAATGTATATTTTAAGGGGATGTAAAAGATGTAAGTTTTTTACATCCCCTTTTCGGAAGATGATTTATTTATACTTGCAATAATCGCCAAAATATAGTATACTATTTTAAATATGAAATAAAGGGAATGTTTTGATGCAGTTCGTTGTAATGGACCTCGAATGGAATAACACCTATGCCAAAAAAGCAAACGGCTATATTAATGAGATTATTGAAATCGGTGCCGTAAAGCTTGATGAGGATATCGAAACCGTTGATACCTTTTCTTGTATTATCCGTTCTCAGATAGGTAAAAAGCTCCGCGGAAGCGTTAAAAAGCTTACCCATCTCACAAACGATGATATCAATTCGGGTATGCCGTTCACAAAAACTTTTTCCATGTTCAGAAAGTGGATAGGAAATGAAGATACCGTTATTTTTACATGGGGTGACGGCGATATCAGGGTTTTGCTTGATAATTTCAAATATCTCAACGGCATCAAGGTTGTTCCGTTTCTTAAAACATATTGCGATTTGCAAAAATGCTTCCAGAAATACAGCAACGCAGGCAAGGGCCAGCAGACGGGGCTTCTTGCTGCGGCTGAAATGCTCGGCATAGACCCTGAGATGTATATTCATCACCGTGCATTGGGCGACAGTATGCTCACGGCGGAAATTCTTAAGAAAATATATAATACGGGTTTTGTTGAACCCGAATATATTGATTGCAACGAAGATTTTTATTCACGCTTGCTTTATAAAGCGAAGGTTATCCGCAACATCGACAATCCCTTGGTTGATAAAAAGAAGCTTTGCCACACCTGCGAAAACTGTGGCACGGCTTGCGAACAGTTAACAAAATGGAAGTTCCACTGTCAGTTTTTCAGAGCAAATTTTTATTGCAATGAATGTGACCTTACATATTCCGTGGGAATTCGCTTTAAAAAGCTCTATGACCAGGTGGAATTCAGAAAAATAGTTTCCGTTAAAGAACCGGAGCTTAAAATTGAAACCGAGGAGAATGACTCATGAAATTTCTCGTAACAGGCGGTGCAGGATTTATAGGCTGCAATTTCATTTATTATATGCTCGGCAAATACGATGATTGTGAAATTGTTTGTCTTGATGCATTGACCTATGCAGGCAACTTAAGAAGTCTTGACGGTGTTAAGGATAACAAAAATTTCAAGTTTGTGAAAGGCAGTATTTCCGATAAGGAGTTTGTTGATAAGCTTTTTGCGGATGAAAAATTTGATGTTGTTGTTAACTTTGCGGCGGAAAGCCATGTTGACAGATCAATCGAAAATCCGCTTATTTTCCTTGAAACAAATGTTATGGGAACCGCATGTCTGCTTGAGGCAAGCAAGAAATACGGCGTTAAGAGATATCATCAGGTTTCGACCGATGAGGTTTACGGCGACTTGCCGCTTGACAGACCCGATTTGTTCTTTACCGAGGATTTACCGCTTACAACTTCAAGCCCTTATTCCGCATCAAAGGCATCGGCGGATTTGCTCACTCTTGCATTTCACAGAACCTACGGCTTGCCTGTCACAATTTCACGTTGTTCAAATAATTACGGTCCCTATCAGTTCCCCGAAAAGCTCATTCCTCTTATGATAGTCCGTGCACAGGAAAATGAGAAGCTTCCCGTTTACGGTGAAGGACTCAATGTGCGTGACTGGCTTTATGTTGATGACCATTGTAAGGCGATTGATATGATAATCCGGAACGGCAGGGTAGGCGAGGTTTATAATGTAGGCGGTCATAACGAAAGACAGAATATTCAGGTTGTCAAAACCATTCTTGAACAGCTCGACAAACCCGAGTCGCTCATTACTTATGTAAAGGACAGAGCAGGTCACGATTTGCGTTATGCAATCGACCCCTCAAAAATCACAAACGAACTCGGTTGGACTCCCGAAACAGATTTTGATTCGGGTATGAAAAAAACCGTCAGGTGGTATCTTGATAACACCGAATGGATTCACGAAATCAAAAGCGGAGAATATGCAGAATACAGCAAAAGAATATACGGATAAACATAAGGAGCTGCCTCTTGTGAGACAGCTCCTTGATTGTTTGTTTTATTTGGATAATTCAACGAAATACGCAAGAATAAATATCGGACGGAGAAGCTTTGCAATGAATCTTTCGACGGGGGTAAGCGTGCAGTTGAAGGTGATTGTTCCTTCTGCAACCGAACCGTCGGTGTTGATAAGACGGGCATGAATATTTGCCGTGCCTTCACCGATGAATCTTATTGTGCCGTCTTTTGAAACGAGGATAACATTCATGTTGTCCGAATAGAATTCCACTTTCTCATATGATATGCCGGCGGGTTCAGTTTCGCAAGCAATGACTGTTGTTTTGAAAATGCCGGGTTCAACATCGGGAGCAATAAGAGAAACCCTCTTGACGGTCTTGGTTTTAAGTTTTGAGATTGCATCAAGAATTGCCGCCGTCTGACTGTCAACTATGTCCTGTTCACATGAATATCTGCCGCTGACATCAACCTCAAGCGCAGAATCAAGAATGAAGGTGCTTTCATAGAGATTTCGGTTAATTTCATTTGCTTTTCTGACGGCTTCGTCATAAGCTGTATAGTCTGCATGGGTTGTGTCTTTTGTGATAATATGAGTCGAAACTGAAGAAATGCTTTCCATATCATTCTGAGTCATGATGCAATAATAATACGGAGCTGTATCTTCCTCAGTGAAAGTATAGGAGCTTGTTGTTGCTCCGTCAATGGGAGTGCCGCCTTCTGTTGAATTGACGGTGTTTTTGTACCACTGATATGTAAGGTCAAAGCCTACTGCATGAATATAAACCGTTTCGCTGTTTTCGGTAACGAATTCGGGAATTTCATTATAAATAAGCGGAATTGCAACAAAGTTGTAGCCCTTATAATTTGCATAGCGTTCAACAAATGTGTTTGGAGTACCGTATACGGTAAGATTAACGGCATTGTCCGATGACTCAATGAAATTATTTGAAAGAAGAATACCGCTGTTGTCGGGCATATCTGTTGTTGTTTCAAGATTTCTTGCATCGATAAACTCAATTTTGCAGTTGTTGAATGCATATTGACCTATGTTTTCGATTTGAGAAATATCGAGGAAGAAAATATTGTAGCAACCGTTGAAAGTGCTGGGGGCGATTTCCGTAACGGCATCAAGGTGAATATTCTTTATGTTTTTTGAATGATAGAACATATTGCTTACCGTTTTCGGAAGCTTTGGTGCGCTGAAGGTTTCAAGGCTGTCCGGAAAAGCGGGGATGATTGTCAGGTCAGGAATATATCTGTTTTCAAAAGCTGTCATTTCGGGGAGATAGATTGCTCTGAGCGACGTGCATCCCGAAAAAGCGTTTGAAAAAACGGTTTCAGCTTTTTCTAATTTGATGCTTCTGAGTGAAATGCAGTTTTCAAAAGCGTTTGAGTTAACCATTGTAACATCGGGAAGAATAACGCTTAAGAGATTTGTGCAGGTGCTGAAAGTTGTTGCGGGAATATAGGATAAATTCATGATTTCAACTTTTGCAAGAGCGGAACAGCCTCTGAAAACACCATCGCCGAGATTACTGATTTTGTTGGCTTTGACGCTGACAAGTGCATAGCATTCCGCAAAAGCATTCTTCTCTATTTTATCTATCATGTCAAATTCAACGCTCGAAATGGACGAACCCATAAATGCACCCTCGGGAATCGTTCTGACATTTTCGAGGTTTAAAGAAAAAGACCTTTCTTCAAGAGCAAACTGGTTACTTCCCGTCCGGTAAAATGCGTATTTGCCTATATCGATAATTTTGTCAAAATAAAGATTTCTGATGTTTATGCAACCGTACAGAGCGTTTTCGCCCATTTTGGTAACACCGAATGCAGATACGGTTCTGAGTTTTGTGCAGTTTTCAAATGCCGAAGTGCCGATTTCCGTCACACTTCTCGGAATAACAATTTCCGTTATGTCGGTGTTTGCAAATGCACTGTCGCCGATTTTTTTCAGCTGTATACCGTTAACCGTATCGGGAAGTGTTATGTTCAGAAGTGAACCGCTGTATGAAAGAAGTGTGCCCGAAGCGTCAACGGTAAGCTCGTTTTCATTTGCATAAGGAATGATAAATGCGCTGAAAGATGAGATTGATGAACGGTATTTGCCGTCGGAATATGCAACAGCCATAAGGATTGTTGTTTCCGAAAGTATAACGGGAATTCCGTTATATTTTTTTGCCGAAGGATTTGTTTTTGAGGGAACGGTTCTGTCGGTTGTATAATATATCTCCGCCTCTGAATCATCGCAGAATATTTCAAGGTCAATATTTTCTGTGTAGTAAGCGGGATTGTGTGAAAA
>JAZSNQ010000005.1:0-2223 GCA_045536515.1 Acutalibacteraceae bacterium
GCCTCGGTAGTGTCCGTATCCACAACACGCAGACTCACGTTTGAGTCAAGCTCTTTATAGAGTCTTGCACGCAAATGGCGTGAGGTTACAAACTTACCCTCTTTGCCTGCAAACGGGCTGTCGTTAACGATGAAGTTCATCGAAATTGTGGGTTCGTCAATCTTTATAAAGGGAAGTGCCTCAACGTTTTCAGGATCGCAGGCTGTTTCGCCGATATTGATTCCCTCAATACCCGAAACGCAGATGATATCGCCTGCTTCGGCTTCTTCACATTCAACTCTTGCAAGACCCTCAAACTGATAAAGGCGCGAAACCTTGACGTTCTGGGTTGTGCCGTCGGTTTTGCAAAGGGTAATCTGCTGATTCTTCTTTATTCTGCCCCTCTCAACTCTGCCGACACCTATTCTGCCGACATAATCGTCATAGTCAAGGCTCGAGAAAAGCACCTGCAAAGGCACATCGGGTTCACCCTCGGGAGCATCGATGTTTTCAAGAATCGCATCGAAAAGAGTCTGCATATTGCCTTCTCTGCAATTGGGGTCAAGGCTCGAATAGCCGTCTCTTGCGCTTGCATAAACAACGGGGAATTCAAGCTGATCCTCATCTGCACCCAGGTCGATAAAGAGGTCAAGCACCTCATCAACAACCTCATAGGGGCGTGCATTGGGACGGTCGATTTTATTGATAACAACAAGAACCTTCTTCTTGAGATTGAGTGCCTTTTTGAGAACGAATCTCGTCTGGGGCATACAGCCTTCAAAAGCATCAACAAGAAGAAGCACACCGTCAACCATCATGAGGATGCGCTCAACCTCGCCGCCGAAATCGGCATGACCCGGAGTATCGACAACGTTGATTTTTGTGCCCTTATAATGAACGGAAGTGTTTTTGGAAAGGATTGTAATTCCTCTTTCACGCTCAAGGTCATTGGAGTCCATGACTCTGTCGGCAACCTGCTCGTTCTCGCGGAAAGTACCGCTTTGCTTGAGCATTTCGTCAACCATGGTTGTTTTACCGTGGTCAACATGAGCGATAATCGCAATGTTTCTTAAATCTTTTTTATTGGACAAGGGGGTCACCTGTTTTCTTTTAATTTATTCCGTAACTGCAAAGCCTTCTGCTTCTCTCTTCACCTTGAGGTCGGCAAGCATCTTTTCTTTGTTCTTGCCCGAAATCTTATAGAAGAACATGGGAAGCGAGCAGAGAAGCATGCTGATGCCGGGGATAAGAGATACGAGCGAGAACATCGAAAATCTCTGACCGAAATCAATATCGAATGCGAACTTGAGAGTTTCTGTTGAAAGCATATCCTGAGGATTCATGCCTATTACCATATAAAGAACGATGATTCCGCAGGTTGCGAATGCGTTGCCGATTTTGTTGATGAAGCCCTGGCAAGCAGAGCCGAGACCGTTTTCTCTCACGCCTGTTGTGAGTTCCATATAGTCAAGGCTGTCGCAAATCATCGCATAGGAAATAACGTTGATAACGCCGAGAGGAATGGACTGAACAATGATGAAGGGAGCAAGGATATAGAGGCTTGAAAGGTCGGTCACATAACCGATAACGGTTGTTATAACGCTTGCGGCAAAGCCTGCAAGGCAGGTTGTGATAACGATTTTCTTGTAGTCAAACTTCTTCATGAGCTTGGGCATGAGAAGAGTTGTGCCGAACATACCCACAACCGTGCAGATAAGGAAGAGAGTATTTACGGCTGAAACGCTTGTTTCATAAGCCTTTGTCTTTTCTGCAAGCGACATTGCATCGGTGATTTCGGGTCCGATGTAGAAAGAATAACGTGCAACATGGATTGCAGCAGCCTGAACAAGATATCTGCCGCTTGAAAGAACACCCATGATTACAACAAGCATGAGGGGCTTGCACTTGAAAATTCTTGAAAGGCTGCCGGACTGACCGGGAACTTTTTTCTTATCGGGAAGAACAACTCTTTCCTTGATGTGGAAATAGCTGTTGACATACATAACGCCGCCGATTGCAACGGTTGCGATTGCAATGATAAGATATTTCATCTTGCCGAATTCGATGGGATTTGTGTCCTCATTGATAAACAAACCGACAACGAGAGGAATGATGAAGAAGAAAACTTCGGGAATTGCCGAACCGATGCTGTTGATAATCTTTGTGAAAGAAATAACATCGCTGCGTTCTTTCGAGTTGGGAGTAAGAACATTGGGGAGAGTCCAGAAAGGAACGTCGGCAAGA
>JAZSNQ010000108.1:0-7486 GCA_045536515.1 Acutalibacteraceae bacterium
ATTCGCTTATAAACTTGCGAAGCAAATACCACTTGACGAAGTCAAATATCACTGCGAAGCAATATAACTCGCCAAAAGCGAATAAAACTAAAAATGGTCGGCGACCCGATGCACCATCAGGTGTGGTTGGTAAATTTTTAATCGACCGTATGGCGGGGGCTTGCTCCCGCTGTATCGGTGTTAAGCCGATTTAACAGTAACCCTCACAATTATTCCACAGGTTTACGGCAAAAACTGTCATTTTGAGGGAACAAAAATTATTTATAATAAAAAATTTTTTGTAAAATCAAGAATAATACTGTTCAAGTGAATAATTCTGTGTTATAATAAATCGATTATAGATGAAAATAGGAGGAGTCTGCTCTATGGAAATGCAGAATGAGCGTCAGGGACTCATAATCGGACGCAATGCCGTTGCGGAAGCACTCAAAAGCGGAAGGGCAATTGATTGCCTTATGGTTGCAAAAGGCGAAAGAGGCGGCTCCGTGGGAAAAATCATCGGTCAGTGCCGCGACAGAGGCATTGTCGTTAAAGAAACGGACAAAAGAAAGCTCGATAAAATATGTGAAGGCGAAAATCATCAGGGCGTTGCCGCATGGGCAGCTGTGCATGAATATTCGACAATCAACGATATTCTCGAAAACGCAAAATCAAAGGGCGAAGCACCTTTTGTTATCATATGTGACGAAATCGAAGACCCCCATAATCTCGGCGCGATAATCAGAACAGCCGATGCCTGCGGTGCGCACGGAATAATCATTCCCAAGAGAAGAGGCGTTGCGCTGACCTATGCGGTGGGCAAGGTTTCTGCAGGTGCGGTTGAATATGTGCCCGTTGCAAGGGTTTCAAATCTCCCGTCTGCAATTGATGAACTCAAAGAAAAAGGCTTCTGGATTTACGGTGCGGACATGGACGGCACAAGTTGGGATAAGCAGGATTATTCGGGCAGCGTTGCGCTTGTTGTAGGTTCGGAAGGCAAGGGAATGGGCAGACTCGTGAAGGATAAATGCGACTTCATTGTTTCCCTTCCGATGAAAGGAAAAATCAACTCTCTCAATGCCTCCGTGGCGGCGGGAATTTTAATGTACGAAATTGCAAAACACAGGTAGGTGAATGAATTGAGCGATTATTTGAACAACAAATCGGGCGACAGCGAGCTTGATGCGATACTTGCCGAGGTCAGGAAATCAAAGGCGGCGGAAGATGCTTCGGATGAACCGTCAAAAACATGGTCTATTGACGATATCGACAGACTGATTGCTCAGTCAAACGGTGAGGAGTATATCCCGAAGCCAAAAAAAGAACCCACACCCGCCGAGGATTTCGAGAGAATTCTCAGCCGTGAGTTTGACACGGGAATGTTCACCCTCAAACCCCTCTCTCAGGATAAACCCGAGAAAAAAGAAATGCAGGATATTTCTTCGATGTCAACGGATTTCGAGGTTGACGGTCAGGAAAAATTCTTTGAATCCGAAGAAGTTATCGATGACTTTGACAGCGAGCTTTTTGAGCTTGAAACGGTAATCGTTCCCGAGGATATCCCTGCACCTGCGCCGCCGATGTTTGCATGGCAGGAAACGGAGAAAAAAGAAGAAAAATCCGAGGAGAAAAAGGCTGAGGAAAACGCTGTTTTCTATGAGGAAGAAGCCTTTGCTTCGGATTTGATTGAAGAATCCGAAAAATCGGAGCATATAAGCGAAGATGACTACAAGACCCGTTTCTTCTCAAAGCTTGAGCTTGAGCATACGGCTGAAATCGAGCTTCCCGATGACGGTCCCGTTGACAGGTCGGGAATTATAATCGAAAAATCCGATGCGGAAACCGAAAACGGTCTTGAAGCGATGCCGAGGGTTCATGCCGCAGAGGATATAATCGAAGCGGTTGACGAAAAGACCCGTATCATGCAGAAGGTCGGGGCTTCGGACAAAAAAGACGAAAATGAGGGCAGCGACGTTGAAGGTCAGATTGTTCTGACGGGATTTGATGATGACGACGACGATGAAATTCCCGGTCAGGATGCCGAAACCGACGTTGAAGAAAGCCTCTGGGAAAAACGCAAGCAGAAGGCGAAAAACTTTAAGCTTGTCAATGCGATAGACCTTGATTCCGAGTTCGACGGCGACTTTGAAGTTCCCCCCGAAGAACGTGCAAAGGAAGAAAAGGCACGCAGAAAAAAAGAAAAGCGCATGGAGCTTGAATCGGAAGAAGCAATGCCTGTTGCAAACGAATATTCTTCTCCCGCAGAACGCGCTTCGGTACATACGATGCTCAGCGAAAACAGCCGCAAAGCAGGCATGAGCCTTCTCATTGCGGGAATAATCGAGCTTATTGCGGTTGTCATAAACATCATCCCGTTCCTTGCCGAAAAGCTTTCCGTTGAAACAAGTCTTTTTGTTCAGGGTTCGGTACCTCTGAACGTTATAAATGCCGTTCTCATCATTGCGGCGGCAGCAATCGACAACGTTAAATTCGTGGACGGAATAACGGGCGTTTTCAAACGCAGAATAACCGGTGATACGGCGGTGAGCCTTGCTCTGGTCATCGCTCTGCTTCAGAGCACTCTTGCGGCGGTTGTCGGCAGCGAAGCTCCCGTAACGGCAGTATTTTCCGTTTCGGCAATTTTTGCCGTTCTTATCGGAAAAATCGCCGATAAAATGGATGCGCAGAGAGTTCTCGGCAACTTTGAGGTATGTGCCTATAAATACGAGCATAATATGTATGCGGTGCACCCGATTGAAAACGAATCCGAGATTTTTGAGCTTGGCAGAGGTCTTATGATGGGTAATGCGGAGCTTCTCTATTCATCGAAGCTCTCCTTCCCCTCCGATTTTATTAAGAATTCAAGGACTGATTCGGGCGAGAAAAAGATTGTAAAAATCCTTATTCCCGTTGCATTTGCGGCGGCTGCTGTTGTTGCAATCACTGCGGGCATAAACACCCGGAGCGTTATGGCGGCATTCTCCGCCTTTGCAGGTACATTCTGTGTCTGTGCACCCGTATTTTCATCATTCATACCCGCGTTCATAATGAGAATCACCAATGCTTCCCTTAATTCCGAGGGAACAATGATAGCGAGCCTCGATGCGGCGGAAAAAACCGCCTGCGCAAACGCCGTTGTTATGGATTCGGCAGACATTTTTGACCGTTCGAGATGCGTCATGCACGGCATGAAGGATTTTAAGAACATCCGTATCGACGATGTTCTTCTCTATGCCGCGGCAATGGTTATAAAATCGGGCGGACCGATGCGTGAAAGCTTTGAGCAGGTTGTTGACGGCAGGCAGGATTTGCTTCCTCCCGTTAAGGAGCTTGTTTATGAGGATAAGCTCGGAATTTCTGCAAGAATTCACGGCCAGAAGGTCCTTCTCGGCAACAGGAATATGCTTGTTCACCACAACATAGAAGTTCCCGAAAAGGCTCTTGAAGAAAGATATTCCCACAGCGGCAGAAAGGTTATTTACCTTGCCGTTGCGGAAAAAATCGCCGCACTTTTCGTTGTCAGCTATGCGGTTGACAAAAATCTTACGGGATATTTCAAGGCTCTTGAAAGCAACGGAATTCAGGTTCTCGTTCGCACAAACGACGTTAACGTTACCGAAGAGCTTATCTCAAAGAGTTTCGGTATGCCTCAGGAGAATTTCAAGATTCTCTCATCCGTTGCAGGCAGACTCTTCAAGAGAAGAAGAGAAGCGGTCTGTGACAGACTCCCCGCCGCCATTGTTCATGACGGCACGGCATATTCCATGCTCAAATCCGTTGCCGCCGCCTGCGGTATCGGTTCGGGAATGAAGCTCGGGGCAATCATTCAGATTGTTCTCAGTGTTCTCGGTTTTGCCGTGTGCATGGCTCTTTATTGCACGGCGGCAGGTGCTCTTCTCAACGGAATAACCGCCGCATTGTTCATCGGCGCAGGTCTTGCTATATCCGCAGGTGCAATGTTTTTGGGCAAAATCAAATAATTTTGCAAAAAACACTTGACAAATCGGCGATTGTATATTAGAATAACTTGCACAATAAAGCAGAGCAGGTTTTGCTCTCACCTTCCGGGGAAGTCCCGCGTCGGTCAATAGCTTATGTTTAACCGGGCATTCATGCCCGTGAAAAGCGTTGATTTTATGCGAGGTCGGGGATTTCCTGCCCTCGCTTTTTTATTTAATTTCAGGAGGTGCTTCAACATCAGCAAGCAAGAGCAGCAAATCAATGAGGAAATCCGTGATAAAGAAATAAGAGTTATTTCGGATGACGGCGAGCAGCTCGGCATCATGTCCGCAGCGGAGGCTCTCAAAATTGCCGAAAGCAGAAATCTTGACCTTGTTAAGATTGCTCCCATGGCAAAGCCCCCCGTTTGCAAAGTTATGGACTACGGTAAGTTCCGATTTGAAAAGGCAAAGAAAGAGAAAGAAGCAAAGAAAAATCAGAAAACAATCGAGATTAAAGAAATCAGACTTTCTCTCAACATCGACACACACGATTTCGACACAAAGATTAACCATGCAAAGAAATTCATTGCATCGGGTAACAAAGTTAAGGTTTCAATCCGTTTCAGAGGCCGTGAGATGGCTCATCCCGAGCTTGGTCAGGTTATCATGAACCGTTGTGCGGAAGCCTGTGCGGAATGTGCTTCGGTAGAAAAGCCCGCAAAGCTTGAGGGCAGACAGATGCTGATGTTCCTGGCTCCGAAAAGCAGTAAATAAAAAAGCACGATTTATAATGTAATTTATTAAGGAGGAAACAACCATGCCTAAGATTAAGACTCACAGCGGCGCAAAAAAGCGTTTCAAACTTTCAAAGAACGGCAAGCCCATGCGTGCCCATGCTTACAAATCACACATTCTCAACAAGAAGAGCACAAAGCGCAAGAGAAATCTTCGCAAGACCACTGTTGCTGACGTAACAAACTGCAAGCAGATCAAGCGTCTTGTTCCTTATAAATAATATCGGAACTTTGTAAAACAACTTAAAGATTAACGGAGGATTTTTAAAATGGCACGTATTAAAGGCGCTATAATGACTCGTAAGAGAAGAAATAAAGTACTCAAGATGGCTAAGGGCTACTATGGCTCAAAGAGCACTCTTTTCAAGACAGCCAAGCAGGCAGTTATGAAGAGCGGTAACTACGCTTACATCGGCAGAAAGCAGAAGAAGCGTGATTTCCGTCGTCTTTGGATCACCCGTATTTCAGCTGCTTGCCAGGCAAACGGCATGAACTACTCAACATTCATCAACGGTCTTAAGAAGGCTGACATCAGCCTCAACCGCAAGATGCTTGCTGAAATCGCTGTTGCTGATCCCGCAGCATTCACTGCTCTCACAGAAAAGGCAAAGGCAGCTCTCAACTAATCACAGCAATCAAAATATCAGAGATGTGGCATATGTTACATCTCTGATTATTTGTTTTTATTTATATATTAAGGTATCAAATAAAATGTAAACTAAATATACGGGAAAAAGATAATGGAAAAGATAACCGCACGCACAAATGAAAAAATAAAACACGCAGTCCGTCTTGGAGAAAGCGCTTCACTTCGCAAGCAGTCGGGTGAATTTTTTCTCGAGGGCGCACGGCTTTGTTTTGATGCCGTTCAGACGGGCATTGAAATAAAGCAGGCGTTTTTCACGGCAAAGGCACTCTGGAAATATTCCGAATATACCGAAAGCATTATTGCCGGAAGCGGCATATGCTATGAAATAAGCGCAGAGGTTTCGCAGAAGCTTTCCGATACCGAAAATCCGCAGGGAGTTTTCTGCATCTGCGCAATAAGAAACGACACTTCTTCAGCTCTCAATCCGAACGGAAAATATATCGCTCTCGAAAATCTGCAGGACCCCTCAAATTTAGGTGCGGTATGCAGGAGTGCAGAGGCACTCGGACTTGACGGTCTGATTGTCAGCGGCGGATGCGATATCTATAACCCAAAAGCACTCAGGGCAGCAATGGGTTCTTCGCTGAGAATCCCCGTCATTATCACCGAAAACCTTGCTTCTCTGTTGAGCGAAGCAAAAGATTCGGGTATGCGGACTCTCGCTTCCGTGCCCCGAAGTACGGCAACGGATATCCGCAAAATCTCAATGGATGGCGGAGTTATCTGCTGTGTGGGCAATGAAGGCTCGGGTCTTTCCGAAGAAACCGTCAACGCCTGCACCTCTGCCGTCACAATTCCCATGTCGGGCAGAGCAGAATCCTTCAATGCCTCCGCAGCGGCGGCAATTCTTGCGTGGGAGCTGAAAAGATGAAAACAGACAAAAAATACTGGGTGTGGCTCTCACTGATACTCGGTGCAGGCGCAAAAACCGACGAGATTTTCGCGGCATACAAAACACCTCTTGAAATCTATGAAGACACCGAAAAAGGCAGAATGGCGACAGGCGTTTTCACAAGAGGACAGCAGGAAAGGTTTTCCTCCGTTAAAATCGGGGATGCCGAAAAAATCATTGCCGTGTGCGAAAAGAACGACTGGGAAATCGTAACTCCCGACGATAAGACTTATCCCGCAGGTCTTCGCCGAATCAACGATATGCCCGTTGTGCTGTATGTAAACGGCGATTTGTCGTGCCTTTGGAACAAGGTGAATATCGGTGTTGTGGGAACGAGAAATCCCGGAACCGAAAGCATAAGGGTTACCCACGATATCTGCACGGATATTTCTGCGGCAGGTGCGGTAATCGTAAGCGGCGGCGCAAAGGGGATTGACGGAGCTGCACACGAAAGCGCACTCTATGCAGGCGGAAAAACCGTTTGTGTTCTCGGCTGCGGTCTGGGCACAAGATATCTTGTTGAAAACGAACCGTTACGCCGTGAAATAAGCAAAAACGGTGCGGTCATAACCGAATATCCGCCGTTCACTCCCGCTTCTGCCTACACTTTTCCGAGAAGAAACCGCATCATTTCGGGAATAAGCCATGCGGTGCTTGTTGTTGAAGCAGGCGAAAAAAGCGGTTCTCTCATAACCGCCGACTGTGCAATGAGTCAGCGCAGAGCAGTTTTTGCTGTTCCCGGAAGCGTGATGACAAGCGCATATACAGGCGCAAACCGGCTTCTTTCAAGAGGTGCAAAGGCGGCAATATGTGCGGCAGACGTTCTCGGTGCATTTTCGGACATATATCCCGAAAGGCTGCATATGGAGCTTATCGGAACCATAAAATACGGAGAGAAAATAAAAGAAACTCCCTCGGGTCTTGACCCTGATATGGAGAAAGTTTATAATTGTCTGGGCAATAATCCCGTTCACTTCGATGATATCGTTGCAAAAACGGAATTGAGTGCCGCAAAAGCGGTAACCGCAATCATGCAGCTTGAGCTTTCGGATTTAATCACCGAAACGGAAAGCAAGATGTATATTTTAAAATAAGTAAAAGTGAAGAGTGAAAAATGAAAAGTTAATGGTGGACATTGTTTTTAGTGAAAAGTGAAGAGTGAAAAATGAAAAGTTAATGGTGGACATTGTTTTTAGTGAAAAGTGAAGAGTGAAAAATGAAAAGTTAATGG
>JAZSNQ010000042.1:0-7154 GCA_045536515.1 Acutalibacteraceae bacterium
CAAAAACATCAAACCACATTTTATCGGTGCTGCTTTATATTAAAGAAGTACTTTTTATTACATTTTGATATAATTCAGGTGAGTATATGAACAGTACAGAAAGAGTATGCAATACAATTCTCGGCAAAGAAATCGACCATCAGCCTATATACGGATGGCTCAAAGAAAATCTCGGCAATGAAATTTCAATGAAGCTCGGAAGCGTTGAAGCTTTTGAGGACAGATTTGAGTTTGATGCGGCACATATTTTCGGCGGTCCGTGGTCATTTGACGGAGAGTCATTTGACCAAATCAGAAGTCGCCACAGTGAACTGACTCCCGATGTGCTTCTTGATTATAATCTTTTCACCGCACCCGATAATGATTCGGATTTTGAGCAGGTAAAAAAAGAAATGGCCCATCATAAGCAGAGAGAACGATTCTGCTATATGCAGACACCCGGACTTTTTGAGCATTTCAACACAGTGTTCGGCATTGAAAACCACCTTTTATATACTGCGCTTTATCCCGAAGAACTCTGCGAGCTATACAGTCGGCAGGCTGAATGGACAATGAGATTTGCCGATAAATGCATTTCTCTCGGAGCGGATATGATACACATTTCGGACGATTGGGGTTCACAGAAGGATATGCTTTTCAGCCCCAACACATGGGAAGAAATTATCTTTCCGAATATGAAAATGATTGTTGATCATATTCATTCCAAAGGTGTTTTGGCAAGCCTTCATTCCGACGGATGCATCAGGAAAGTGCTTGACGGCGTTAGTAACATCGGATTTGATGTTGTTCATCCGTGGCAGGAAAATGCCAATATGCCGATTGATTTATATCTTGAAAATTACAGCAACGATTTTGCTGTTATGGGCGGAATATGTGTTCAGTCTGCTATCGGAATAATGAACAGAGAAGTGCTTGAAAAAGAAATCAGACGGATTTTTTCTCTTCTTAAAGGCAAAAGATAGATATGCTGCACCTCTCATTTTGTTCAGAAGCATTGCTCGGTTGATGACCTTGAATTTGCATATGAACTGATATATAAGCTTGCAAGAGAATAAAAAATACCGCTTCTTTGGATTAACCATTGAAGCGGTTTTGCATTATCTGTATATTCCTTCTTCATACCAGATGCGGTTCATAAGTTCGTATCTTTCAAGAGGCAGACCTGTGTATGCACAGTTTGATGTGCTGAAGATATATCCCCATCCGTTCATCCCGTCACGAAGTGAACGGCGGACATCGGCGATTACTTCTTCCTGAGTACCCGTTTGCAGAAGCCCGCAGTTGACATTGCCGCAAAGGGAAACCCTGTCGCCGTAAAGACGTTTTACCTCTGCAAGGTCAACACCACCCTGAGGGTCAAGAGAATGAAGTGCATCGGGCTTGCATTCAACAATCTGGTCAATAATCGGCATAATGTTACCGTCGGTATGCTTGATTGTGTAAAAGCCCATATCACGGTAATCTTTTATAACCTTCTGAAGATACGGTGCGATAAACTCGGAAAACATTGACGGCGAAAAGAACGGATTAACATTGAAACAATAATCTGAGCAAAGACAAAAACCGTCAAGCAGACCGCTGTGTTTTGCGAGTTTCCCGGCAAGCGAAAGCCAATTATCAAGGCGTTTCTGTGCCTCTGCTTTGAGTCCGTCCTCATCCTCATACATTCTCTCGGTAAACTCCATCATATTTTCACCGTTGGGAATTTCAAATGTCGGATCGCCGTGAATCATAAGGAAATATTTATCGCCCGATTTTTCTCTTATCGTTTCAAGAAGCCTGACTATATTTTCATATCCCCACGGATTGGGGTGCACAAAAATTGCGCTGTGATGATATTTTTCGGCAACCTCAATATGGCAATCGGCAATATATTCAATATGGAGCTTCTGCTCTGTTTTGCTCATCTGATTCCATTGGTCAAAGCGTTGCTGTGAGGGATGGATTTTTCCTATTGCTTCAAGAGTAAGGAAAAACACAAGCTCAAAAGTGGGACAATGCCCTTCAATCGGCTCTCTTCTGAGGGCTTTTATAAATCTTTCGCGCTCTGTCATAATTACACCTCAAACATCATATTTTCGATAAACAAATCGG
Source organism: Acutalibacteraceae bacterium (assembly GCA_045536515.1). Lineage (GTDB taxonomy): Bacteria > Bacillota > Clostridia > Oscillospirales > Acutalibacteraceae > CAG-177. Next base: position 2,095 of record JAZSNQ010000042.1, read on the forward strand.
AAAAGATCGGATTTGCAGACAAATCAACATAGGTTGAGTTGTCGGTATAAACTGCAAGGTCATTTTTCTCGCAGGCATATTTTACCGTACCGAGCAGACAGCTGTTATTTATCGCAATACACTTATCTTTTAATTCTTTCGGAAACAGACCTGTTTTAACAGCGTTTTCAGCATTTATTTTTGCAGAAAATCCGCCGGAAATATACATTTTATCAATATCTTCAAATGAAATATTTTTTATTTTAAGCAAAGTAATAATTGCAGAATATACCGCCGATTTTGCAAGCTGATACTGCCTTATATCGGCTTGATTTACATAAACACCGTCCGCAGCTTCAAAATCATCTTCCATATATCCCGACTCATCAATTAATTCGTTTTCCAAAAGGTAAGAAATAATATCAACAAGACCCGTGCCGCAGATTCCTTTTGCAGAAGCATCGGAAATTGTTTTGATTCCGTTTGCCGAATACGAATAAACTGCTCCCTCCGTTGCACTCATTCCGCAGGATATGTTTGCACCCTCAAAACAAGGGCCTGCCGCGGCGGCAGTGCATATAGCCGATTTTTCGGAAAACAAAACAATTTCCGCATTCGTGCCGAGGTCAATAAGCAGGTTGTGCCTTCCGTTTTCGGGCATACCGATAAAATTCAGACCCGCAACCAAATCGGCACCTACAAAGGATGCCACTGAAGGCAGGGATATTATTGTTTCGGCGCCGGTTACACCAAGATTTTCTGCTTTTTCGGTTTTGCTTTCAAGGAATACGGGAGTATACGGTGCAACACCCATTGATGAGCAGTCAATGCCAAAAAACAGGTGAAGCATTGTTGCGTTACCCGAAACATAAAGTTTTTCTGTATTTATGCCGAATTTCGATATCATTGAATTGACTTCGGATATTATTGTCTTATTAAGTTTTTCAACCCCGTTTTTGCGGCAACATTCTATTCTGGTCATAACGTCTGCACCGAAAACTCTCTGAGGGTTGGTGTGTGTTATAACTTTTATTATTTTCTTTTCGTCAAGAGAAACAAGGGCGAGGGCAAGAGTGGTTGTACCGATATCAAGTACAAAGCAGAGATTATCCGTTATTCTGCCCGATTCTTCCGCACCTGTTTCGGAAAAAATATTACTCTTTTCGGAAAATATAACGGTAATATCGGAATTAATAATATAGCGGCAGGAAAGTTCTTCCTTACCGTTAACGGTAACAAGACATTTTTTGCAGATGCCTTTTACGCCGCATGGGTGGTCAACGCTTTTGCCCGATTTGATTAACACATCGGATAAAAGCGTGCCCTTTTCCGCAAATTCTGTTTTACCGTTAATAATAACCTTATGCATAAAGTTCATTACCTTTTCAAAATATGCGTTAATATTCTCCCATTTTGATGCCGCAGGAACATCACAGCCTGTTGAAATCATAAAGTTTTCGTGCATTGAGCATTCGTCAAATACCCTCTGCACGTCGGCTGTAATATCATCTGGCGTTCCTGTTCTGAACAAAACGGGATTGACGTTGCCCATAACGATTTTATCCTTCGGCAATTCTTCGAGAGCTTTTTTCAGATTGATTGCATTTCCTAAGTGGATGATATCCGCATTAAGCTCTGATATCATATCAAGCATATCTCCCGCCGCATTACCGCAATTATGGTAACAAATAACGAAATCATCACTGTTGACTTCGTCAAATATCCGCTTTACAAAAGGCATTGAAAATTTCTCTGCAAGCGAGGGTGAAAGCAACCCTGCGGCAGGTTCAGCCATGATAACGCCGTCTGCACCGATTTCTTTTAATGCCTTTATATACTTAATTATAAATTCCGTTGCTTTTGAGAGCAGAATTTTAACCTTGTCGGGACTGTCGAAACATTCCATCATAAGCTCTGTCATGTCAAAAAGCCTGCCTGCAAGGGAATAGGGACCGATAACTCCGCAGAAAACGGGAATATCGGTTATTTTTTCTTTTGCTCTATTTATGCCGTCAATACAGATTTGCGTTCTGCCTGCACCGATTTCGGGCACAACGATGTTTTCGGCATCTGATATATCATCAATTATCCCCTTTTCAACAGCAGGAATATCCTCGTCATAAAAACGGATTTTTGCGCCGAATGCCTCTGCCTCAACGGATAAATCCATCATGTTGAGAGATGCGCCAATGTTGCATTTTTCAGATATTTTCCGCATTCCCTCAGCCTGCATTTCAGCCGATAGAATAAGCTCTTTAACTGTTATTCCGAGAAGCTGAGCAGACGGAAACGAGAGAATGGGGACTGTTTTGTTTTTATGTTTTAATATTTCGATTGCTTTTTTCTTCATAAACTCACCTGAATACATTATGCATCTTTCGGTGCATTCGGGTCGTCGAGTAGCCGACCCCTACAGTTATCAAAATAGAATAATGCAAAAATATGTTACGGTATTTGCACCGTTGTTATATTTTATCCCCGATTTTTTTGCAAGCTCAACAACATTGATTCCGCAGGCTTCAACCGACGGCACAGCCTTTTCGGGAAAACGGCACGTAGCATCGGGATAGGTGCATTTTTCGCAAAGTCCGCAGCCTTCACAGCCGAGTGCCATAAATTTTTCGCCGTCTGCTTGGAGTTGTTCAATTATATTCTGCAAAATCCGTTTTGCACTTTTCTGACTCTCAACCATGCCTTCAAAATCAAAGCTGTCCTCAAGGTCGTATTTGCAGGTGAAAACACAAGCATTTTTAAAGCTCTTGATTTTTGTTTCAAGTTCAGTAAGCTCACCCACTCCCGGCGGACAAGTCCAGCAAGTGCCGTATTTTCCGCAGCGGTTTGCCTTGCACATATCAACAACCGCCTGCGAAAACGGAATTTCATCAGGTTCAATCAGCTTATACTGAAATATCTCTGAACCGACAAGATACTTTTCTATGTTCATCATCTGCAAAGCTCAACTGCGGCATCAGCTGCACTTGCGGCATCGGAGGTATATTTATCCGCACCAATCTGATTGCAGAATTCTTCGGTAACAGGAGCACCGCCTACCATGATTTTAACCTTATCTCTTATACCTGCATTTTCTGCCGCTTTAACAACAGCCGCCATAACCTCCATTGTGGTTGTAAGGAGAGCCGAACAGCAGATAATTTGGCAATTCTGTTCAACAGCAGTGTTAACAAAGGTTTCGGGTGAAACATCTGTGCCGAGGTCAACAACCTCCAGACCCTTGCCCTCCATCATCATTTTAACAAGATTCTTGCCGATATCATGCAAATCTCCCTGAACCGTGCCGATACATACCTTGCCCGTTGACTGAACGCCGTCTTCAACAAGCAGGGGCTTTAAAATCTGCATTCCCATATTCATTGCCCTTGCGGCAACAAGAACTTCAGGAACATAGACCTCATTGTTCTTAAACTTTTCGCCTATAACATTCATTCCCGAAAGCAATCCTTCGCCCAGAATCTGCGCTGCGGGAAGTCCGTCATCAACAGCCTTTTGAACAAGCTCTTTGACGATTTTAGCCTTACCTTTCTGAAGGTTCTCGGATATTTCAAGATAAATACTCATAGCAATTCTCCTTAAATTCTGATTTTCTTTATTTCTTCGGCATAATACTGCACAAGTTCAAATTTTGTGCCGGGCATAAGCCTGTGGTCGGGACATGGAATGAATCCGCCCATTGCGACGAGACGTTTGATTCTTTCAATTTCAACATCAACCGCTTTTTTATCCTTGCGCAGTGCGGTTTTATCCATACCGCCTACACCGAGCATTCCGTTGCCGTATTTCTTTCTCGCAGGCTCAAACTGGTCGCCCCATACTCCGATTTCAATGGGGAACATTGTGTTGACTCCGTTTTCAAACCAGGTCGGAAGCAGTTTTTCGGTTACTCCGTCACAGTCAAGTGAAATTATGTCAATGCCGTATTCATGGCATAAATCGTTACGCTTTTTGTAGTGCTTTGCACAGAGTTCGTCAAAGATTTCGGGTGAAATCAGAGGTCCGTTTTTGAAGCAGATGTCCTCCCAATAATGGGCAAAATCAAACTTTGCCCCGGTTTCAAGAATTGCTTTTACACACTGATATTGCATTTCCGCATGGGTATCAACAATATCCGCAAACAAATCCTCATCCTCGTCATACATAAGATAACTCATGCCGACAACCGATGTCATATCGCGGATATTGCCGAGAACGCTTCCGAGATTAAGACCGATTGGTCTTTCCGCATCACGGGTTTCATTGAATTTTCTGAAATATTCAAAATCAACTCTCTCGGGGGAATACTGCATTTTCGGCTTATAAAGTGTTTCAAAATCCTCTCTGTCTTTGAGAGTGTAGTCATCCTCGGAAGGAATCGAAGTTATACCCGGTTTTATGCGTTCAATAACGCCGACACTGTTTAGGACACGCCTTGAGCCATCGGGCAGAATTTCAAGTTCCTTTGTTTCAAATCGGGGATAAAGTCCGTTGTTAGCACCTCTTGTGCAGGACCAGTTGAAATCCCAGCCGATAAGCTTATCAAGTGTTTCATCTTTTTCGTTGCCGTCCCAGTTGTTTTCGGCAAGCTCTGCGGGGATTTTTCCTTGCTGTGCCCATTCCTGCAAAAGCTCACCCCAATATCCGAAATGAACCGCAGGCAAACGATCGGCATCTTTATAGTGAAGAATATTCATTGCACGCTCTCTGTTTGTCATTGAAAAATCTCCTTGTCATCTGTATAATTCGGATTATATCATAATTATTTCGAAAAATAAATATGCAATTAAATAATTCATATCAATCGTTTGCTTTCAAATCACTCTGACAAAATCATCAAAGACATGGTTTATCCCAACAAGGATGAAATTTACTAAAACCCTTGTTTAATTTTCATTAGCGCAGCTACGCACACATACATTTCTGAAAGATATGTATAGAAGTGCGCCCTTCGGGATTTCAGACAGACTAAACCCCGCACAGTTCAGACTGTACGGGGTAAATAACTACATCAAGCCGTTGAAAATTTGCGAAACGGTATCGGTTCTGCCAAACAACTGTCTTATGAAATTAACAATTATCTGCCAAAAATT
>JAZSNQ010000011.1:0-2027 GCA_045536515.1 Acutalibacteraceae bacterium
TGCAGGTTCGGATAATCCTCCGGATTTTTCTGTGCCGCACGGAGAGTCTCCGTATCAAGCACGTTATAGTGAACCGAAAATCCACCGCGATCAAGATACGTCCTGAGGGTTGCATACATAGCCTCAAGCCCGTTTTCGCCCTTTACCGCAGAAGAATGAAGGTCAAGGTCAAGCGTTACGGAGTTCGGCGCATACGTCGCATCAAGTGTCGTTACCGATATAATATGCCCGAGCGCACCCTCGCGGTCTGCGCCAAACGATGCTCCGGTGTTAAGAGATGTGCTCTCACCTGCAAGCCGTCCGTCCGGAGTTGCACCGAGTCCCGATCCTATCAACCAGCGCGCAGTTATGGAGTGAAGCCCAAGGCGGTAAACGCCGCCCTTGACGTTCGGAACTGCATTTATCATTCCGGCAAGCTGTTCCACAAGCCTTGCGGCATATGCATCAACAGAAGCATCTCCCATGCCATATTTCGGAAACTTGTTTCTGACTATCATACGAAGATTTTCTCTTCCTGCCCAGTTGTTTCTCATAAGCTCAGAAAGCTCATCAAAAGATAAAGTCTTATCATCATAAACAAGCTTTTTAACCGCCATAAGAGAGTCAACCGCCGTCGCAAGACCTACTCCGCATATAGATGTGTTATTATACTTCGCACCGAATCCCGCAAAAACGTCAACACCTTTTTCCACGCTCTCCGCAAATGTTGATGTAAAAAACGGACCTGCATGAAGGCGAGGATATTTTTCCTCCATCCCGCCGATGTATTTTTTTGCCGACTCTGCAATATATTCGAGCTGCCTTAAGAATTCGGCATAGAACTCTTCAAAGGTTTCCGGCATTTTTTCAACCGGAAGTCCAAGCTGACAATCCGTCAACGTATCCCTGCCGCCGTTAAGGGTAAGCTCAATTGCCTTTGCAATGCTTATTCTTCCGGTTGCAGGGCTTGAAAGCTCGCCATATCCGCCGCATTCATAACAACCGTCAATGTGATAATCAATGGTGTCTTTTTTATCTATGCCAAGTCTGAGTAAAGAGCGTTTTAGCACCTCGTCACCGAAAAAGCAAATACTGTTTGCGCCGTTTCTTATTCCGTCGAGCGCAGATTTAAGAAAATCCTCCGGCATTTTCTCCGTGCATATGATATGAATCTTTACATACGGCGGCTTAATTTTCTTGTACTCATCTATAATCATATATGAAAGGTCATTGATAAGGTCATTGCCGTCCTTATCGCTTCCGCCGAGAGCAAACGGCTGATTTTCCGCCATTCTGTGACCGTTGATTTCCGTAATGAACGCATTTATGAGTCTGCGCGCTTCATCTTTATCAGATGCATCATAAAACGGATAAAGAAGAACATCTATCCTTCCGAATGTGCGTATCCACGTCTGCTCTCCGAAATGCTGGAGAAAATGGAAAAGCAAAAGCATCTGGAAGCCTTCAAATAAATTCTGCGGTGCCGATACAAGAAGGTTTGAAAGTCCCTTTGCAATTTCTGTCTTTCCCGCCTTTTCCGCTTCTTTTGCTACTCTTTCAATAAAACGCTCTGCAGCGTTATACTGGCGAAGCACCGCATCGAAGAATCTCTTTTTATCTGCATCGTCTCCGGCGTTCTTTGCCGCATCCTCAACGCGCTTCTTCAGTCCGGCAAAGCCAAGCGAAATAACATCGTTCCAGTTGGGTTGAGTATGCCCGAAATCAAAGCGCATTTCAAGAGTTTTTGTATTTATAAGGTCATTGTAATGCTCATCCGCAAAATCTTCAAACTCTTTATTGAATCTCGGTATCAGCACCTCGAAATACTGCGGGTAGTTATCCTTCATAAGGTCGGTCATGCAAAAGAAGGTGTTATTTTCATTAAACCTGATTTCACAGTTATCAAGAATAAATTCTGTCATCTCCGAATCGGTTTTCAGTGCGTCATTCCCGTCAATCGGAATAAATCTGCGTACCTTTTCACGAAGATTGTTCGGATCTTTATTCTTCATAATCTCGCTTCTCGGGATAAATTTCTTTTTGTTTTC
>JAZSNQ010000051.1:0-12374 GCA_045536515.1 Acutalibacteraceae bacterium
ATTTGTCCCAGGGCTGGATTGTAAGGATGCGTGCCTCTGCAACAGAAACAGATGCAAGCTGGTTGATGGGAGTAGGTGTGCCGTAATAGTCAACTGTTACCTTATCAAGAACAGCGGCATTTGCTCTGCCTGCTCTGATTGATGCAAATTCATTATTGAGTGCGCTGAGTGTTTTACCCATTTTTTCTTCTGCCAATGCAAAAACTTTTTCCATAGTTTTTAGCCCTCCTTAACTATTGTTCCGATATTCTCGCCGAGAACAGCCTTAACGATGTTTTCGGGATTTTCAAGATTGAAAACAAGAATGGGAATATTATTGTCACGGCAAAGTGAAGCTGCCGTTGAATCCATTACCTTGAGATCCTTTTCGAGAACCTCGCTGTGAGTTACCACATCATACTTGACTGCATCCGCAAATTTGTTGGGGTCTTTATCATAAACACCGTCAACATTGGTTGCCTTGAAGATGATGTCTGCCTTGATTTCCGCTGCACGGAGTGCCGCACAGGTATCGGTTGAGAAGAACGGATTTCCCGTTCCGCTGCCGAAAATAACAACTCTGCCCTTTTCAAGATGACGGACAGCTCTGTTTCTGATATATGTTTCCGCAATCTGATGCATCTCAATGGCAGTCTGAACTCTGACGTTAACGCCGAGCTGCTCAAGTGAATCCGCAAGAGCGAGAGAGTTCATAACGGTTGCAAGCATACCGATGTGGTCAGCACGAGTTCTGTCCATATTTCCGCCTGAACGTCCTCTCCAGAAATTTCCGCCTCCAACAACAAGACCAACCTCAACTCCGAGGTCGGTAATTTCCTTTACGGATTTGCAGATTGTGTTGATGGTATCAAAGTCAAAGCCGTGGCCGTTTTCGCCTGCAAGAACTTCGCCGCTGAGCTTTAACAGAATGCGTTTATAAACCGGTTGCATATATAACACCCTTTCGTAAAATCGCTTTTTCGCTGATTATAGTTATTTATATTCTACTTTATTTATGTCAAACTGTAAAGCATTATTTAATATTTTCTGTGTTTTTTTGCCGATCATCCGTATAATCCAATTAATTTTATCACAACCAACCCGAAAATAATTAAACAAATTGTAAAATCATTAAAAATTCTTGCCAATAATTCTGTTTTATTATATAATATTTAAGTATGTAAATTAATTAAAGGTGAATGGAATAAACCGAACCTGCCCGAAAGCGAGTCTTTTCGCCGCTTTTCGGAGTTTCGGCATTGAAAGGCGTCAGCCTTCCTGCAACCTCAACAACCAAAAACCGACTAAAAATCCTTCGCTTTCGGGTCGAAGAATTTTAACGGTGCGGATTTTTGGTCAATCAAGGCACAAAACGCAGCAAATCCTTTGTGGATTTGCGAGTATTTTAACGATGAGTGAACGGAAATCCGCCCGTGAAAATCACGGTTCGAATTACTCCTTTCACCTTAAGGTGATTATGATGAAAAATCTTATTATCAGAAACACTCCCGATTTTGCCGATATGTTTGTCCTTCGGGACATTGAAAGCGTTAATGGCAAAAATACCTATGAGGTTTTTTGTGAAAACGGCAAAATTGTTATCTGCGGTGACTGCAAAATCAGCCAGGCAATGGGCTATTATGCGTATCTTCGCAAATACTGCGGAGTCAATCTTTCCCACTGCGGCAACAGAGAAATTTCAATCGATTCTGCTCCCCTTTTTGACGGCAGGATTTCAAAGGTTATTCCTCAAAAGAAACGTGCATTTATGAATTACTGCACTCTCGGATATTCTTTTGCATTCTGGAAATGGGACAGATGGGAAAAAGAAATTGACTTCATGGCAATGAACGGCATCAATATGCCTCTTTCCGTTGTGGGAAGCGAAGCTGTGTGGTACTACACAATGAGAGATTTTACCTACAGCGAAACAGGTGCTCTTTCATTCCTTTCAGGTCCCGGTTTCTGGCCGTGGCAGCTGATGACAAACTTAACAGGTTATTTCAGCCTTACAGACGTCAAATATATCGAAAGCCGTCTTGAACTCGGTAAAAAAATAATCGAACGCGAAATCGAACTCGGTATGACGCCCATCCAACAAGGATTTTCGGGTACGGTTCCTGCATCAATCACAAAGCTTTTCAAAAAAGTAAGACTTCATATGGTGCCGTCATGGTGCAACTTTCCCGTCACTTATCAGCTTGACCCGACCGACCCCGTATTCAAGAAATTTGGTACGGCACTCCTCGAAAAACAGCGTCAGCTTTTCGGCACATATCATTACTATGCCAGTGACCCGTTTCACGAAAACACACCTTCAATCAAAACAAGAGATTATCTCTGGAAGGTCGGCAGAGCAATTGATTCTATGTATAAGGATTTCGATAAAGATTCCGTATGGGTCATGCAAAGCTGGTCACTCCGCGAGCAAATCGTCAAAGCCGTCCCCAAAGAGAGACTTCTCATTCTTGATCTTGACGGCACAAAATATAAAGAAACCGATAATTTCTGGGGCTATGAGTTTGTTCTCGGAAACATCCACAATTTCGGCGACAGGAATACACTCCACGGCAGCATAAAAGCCTTAGCTGATAACGCTTATTCTTCGCTTGAATGCGATAACTGCAGCGGTACGGGACTATTCATGGAAGGCATTTTCCAGAATCCTCTCTACTATGACCTTGCTTTTCAGATGCTCACCGAAGACGGTGCAATTGACCTTGATGCATGGCTCAAGGATTATGCATACCGCCGCTACGGAAGCAAGGAAAAATGCCTTGTTGATGCAATGCTCACCCTTCGTGACACCTGCTACAGCGAAAACTGCACAGGAAGGGAAACCGGTTCGGTTATCTGTGCAAGACCTGCAACAGAGCTTCTTCACACTGCACCCAACGACATTCGTGAACTTCGCTATGACAACAAGCAACTTTATAAAGCTGCTGAACTTCTTTTAAGTTCGGAAAATTCAGTCAAAGACGGATATGCTTTCGATGCCTGCGACCTTGTGCGTCAGGTACTCAGCAACTACGCAGCAAATCTTTATGACAAAGTTATGTACGGTTACAATAACCGTGATGTTAACATTTTTGAAAGAGCTTCAAACGCATTTCTTAAAATATGCGAGGAACTCGATGCACTTCTTCAGACAAGACCCGAACTCACTCTCCATGAGCATCTTAAAGAAGCGAGAGAACTTGCGTTCACGGAAAAAGACCAGCAGAATTTTGAACTTAATCTTCTTATGCAAATCACAATCTGGGGACCCGTTGCCAATACGGTGAACTACGACTACGCATGGAAAGAATGGGGCGGACTAATCGGCACATACTATGTAAAACGTTGGCAGAGCTTTTTTGAACGCCTTGCCTACGAATTCCCAAAACGCAGAAAATTCTCAACTACCACACGCAAACAGCACTGCGAAAGAAACATTTACAGAGGCAACCAGTTCTATAAGAGTTATGCCGAATTTGAAAAGAAATGGCTTTCAACCGCAAACCCGGATGCTCCGAGCGAAGAAAACACGGTTGAAATTGCAAGAAAGCTTCTTGAAAAATATAAAAGGGCAATTCTTGAAGATTAATAAACTGCAATATCCCCTGAATTTTTGATAACCAAAAATTCAGGGGATGTTTTTATGCAAAAAAGCCCCCGACTTTCGTCGGGGGCCATGGGATTAAACTTAGGTTTCTTTAAATGCGAGACCTGCAACCTGATCAATCTTACCGATACCGAGTGCGTATGCTTCAACGAGTGATGCATCAGCAGCGAGTACGCTGTAGTCGTAATTTACGTCAGCAGCCATAAGCTTGTAAGGTGTGTATTCATTTGAGAACCACATGCTCCAGCTTGTGATACCGATTGATTCATTTGTGATGATTGAAGCGTCATTTGCATTTGCATCTGCGTCGCCGTTAACGTCACCGAAAATAACGATATAGAAGGTTTCAACAAGAATATCGTCTGTTGTTTCTGCTGTACCGCAACGGTCATAAACGTTAACAACCGAACCTGTACCTGCACATGAATACTTAGGTGATACATGGATTATTTCAATTCTGCCGTCACCGAGAACTGTGAAGTAGTGTTCAAGAAGAACGCCGTCTCTTGTTCTGAAGTCAATACCGTAAATATAGTATTCTTCAAATGAATCGGGTGTTTCATAAGGAACGCCGTTTACGGGTGTGTATGCATTGCCGTCTCTGTCAGTACCGCTGTTATAGCTTTCTCTTACACCGTTTCTGTCAACAACAGTTGTTGAACCTTCAACGGGAACAAGCTTGATTGCGATTCTTTCATACTTAGCATAGAGAACAAGGTCTGTTGTTCCTTCGTAGATGTCGCCTTCCTTGTATTCCTTACCTTCAGCATCGAACCAGCCGATAAATTCGTAGGTCTTGCCTTCAAGGAATGTGGGATCGTCGGGGAAGATTACCTCTGCTTTATACTTGATATCGCCTGTAGCATATTCATATGCTTCAATGGGAGTTTCAGGACCGCCTGCGGGAGACTTATAATCGATGAATGTAATTTCATAGGTGCTTTCTGTCCAGATAGCTACAAATGATTCACCGTCTTCATCCATTGTTCCGAAATCGGTTACGGGAGTTTCGGGATCAGCTTCTGTTCCCCAACCTACAAAGTCATAACCGTCTCTGGTGGGTTCTTCTTCGGGAGCAGCGATAGCATCGCCTACTTCAACGGGAACATCCTTTTCGGATGTGCCATCGACGAATGTGCCTTCGCCTGCATCGAATACTGCGCTTGTTGTCCATGTTGCTTTAACATAAACATCACCGGCAGGCATGATAGCGGGAACCTTTGTTTCATTACCTTCAGCATCTACCCAGCCTGCAAATACAACGTTGCCGTCCTTTTCGGGATCTGCAACTGCATCAACAGCTTCACCGTAGTAGTATTCTGTTTCGGTCTTAACACCGTCAACATCTACTGTGAGGGTGTACTGATTTCTTTCAAGGTAAGCCTTAAGAACAAGAGTGTCTGTTGCAGGAATCTTGCCTGTGAGCTCTGACTTGAGGTTATCAAGTGTGAAGCCTTCGGGAGCAGTATATTCAACTGTTCTGTTTTCACCAACTACACCGTCGGAGAAATTGATTGTTTCTGTGGGAGCTGCGGGATAATCGCCGTTGGTATCCATCTTGTAAACTTCAAGAACATAACCTACGCCTGTTTCGCTGGCCCACTGAGCTATGAACTCGAGGTCGGTTGAAGGCATTGTGCCGTAATCAGCAGGAGTATGGGATGCATCATCAAGCCAGCCTGTGAAGATGTAGCCGCCCTTTGAGGGGTTAGCGGGAACAGGAATTGTTGCACCAAACGCTACATCCTTGGGATAACCTTCAACTATAACATCGTCAACGATGAATGTTACCTTGTAGTTGTTCTTTGTAAATACAGCTTCAAGTGTTTCACTCTCTTCGGGGAATGTTGCAGGAGCATCCTTGCTTACATTGCCTTCAGAATCTTTCCAGCCTTCAAATGTGTAGCCGTCCTTTTCGGGAGCAGGCACTTCTTCAGCAGGAACTTCTACACCAATAAAACCTTCAACTTCTGTAACTGTACCGTCAACATCAAAGCTGATTGTTGTCTTGTCGAGTGCATAGTAAACCTTGAGAACTGTTGAACCGTCAGCTGCTACAACTGCTTCAAGAACTGACTTTTCAGCATCAACTGTGTAGTTCTTAACTTCAGCAGGAACATATGTTGCAGTTTCTTTGGTCTTGAATGTTACGCTGTCTGTATCGTCAGCTGTTTCGGGATATGTTCCGTCTGTATCCATGTAATAGATTTCAACGGGAACTTCCTGATCAACGGGATTCCATACGGGTTTGTATGTTTCGCCGCCTTCTGTATCCATGTTGCCGGGAGCATTGCCGTCTTCGTCAACCCAACCGCCAAACTCATAACCGTCCTTTTCAGGATTGGTTTCGGGAACTTTGATAGGCTTATCAAATTCTGTGGGTGATGTCTTTGTTGTATCACCATCTTCCCATTCACCGCCGTCTGCATCGAATGTTGCATCATAGGGGTTGGGAGTCCATGTTGCTGTAAGCTCTGTGTCTTCAGCAGGCATCTTAGCGGGAACTTCTGCTTCGTTGCCTTCTGCATCTACCCACTTATCGAAGGTGTAACCCGTCTTTGTGGGATTTGCGGGAGCAGTAACATCTGAACCGAAGTCCTGAGTGATGTCGGCGATTTCGCTGCCGCCGTCAGTATCGAAGGAGATTGTGTACTGATTTACAGTCCACTGTGCAACATATGTTGCATCTTCGATTGCCTTATTAACAACTGCGGGATCCCAGCCCTTGAAGGTGTAGCCTGTGAGTTTGGGATCAGCAGGAGCAACTACAGCTGCACCGTAGAAGAGATCGTAAACGATTTCTTCTTTCTGAGTTTCATTGCCGTCTGCATCTGTTACTGTGAAGAGACCTTCGTTAGCATCGAATGTAACTGTTACCTTTTCTCTTGCATAGTAAACCTTGAGAACTGTTGAACCGTCGGGAAGGATTTCTGCCTTGAGAACTGATTTTTCTTCAGTTTCTTCAGTTTCTTCGTCAACATAGAATCCTTCTGCAGCATTGGGAGTAACCTCTGCTTCTGTGCCGGTTGTGCCGGACTTTTCAACTGTACCGTCGGGAGTGGTGTTGTATGTACCGTCAGTGTTCATTGTGTATGTTTCAATAACATACTTTGTATCTGTTGCAGGATTCCATACAGCATAGAAGGTCTTGCCTTCTTCGTCCATTGTTGTGGGAGGATTGCCGTTTTCGTCAACCCAGCCGCCGAATTCGTAACCTTCCTTTTCGGGTTCGGTTGCGGGAACAGTTATGGGATCATCGTAGTATGTGGGAATTGTATCGTATGCTTCTTCATCATCTTCTTCAAGCTTGAAGATTGCATCGTACTGATTTGCCTCGAATACAGCGATATATTCGGTATCGTGTGCGGGCATTGTTGCATCTACTGCGGGAGTCCACTCAACGAATGTATAGCCTTCCTTGTAGGGATCAGCGGGAACGTCAACTTCTTCGCCGTACTTGGTGGGGAAGTTTTCATATGTTGCGCCGTCAACTGTGAACTTTGCATTATAGATTACTTCTTCCCATGTTGCAACGAATGTTGCGCCTTCTGAATCCATTGAACCTACGTCGGGAGTCCAACCCTTGAACTCATAGCCTTCCTTGGTGGGATCGGCAGGAGCCTTGATTTCTTCACCGTAAACGGTGGGAACTGTCTGGGTTGATGTGCCGTCTGCAAATACACCGCCGTCTGCATCAAATGTTGCATCATAGGTGTTAACAGTAAGCTTGTAGTAAAGGTCTACATTGTTTGCGGGCATTGTTTCGCCTTCAGCAAGAGGAGTCTTGAAGGTGATGTCCTTATATGCGGGTGAAAGTGTGTAACCTTCAGGAACTGTGTATGTAGCAGGAGTTGCGGGTATTTCTGCGCCGAATTCGCAAGTGCCCATTGCTGCAAGATCGAACTGAAGGTCTGAGGGGTTAAGTACATAGTAATTAACCTTATAGTTTACAGTATCAAATACTGCTGTGTAAACAGTATCGTCTGCGGGATAAGTATCGGGAAGAGGAGCGATGGTTGTCTTTCCGTCGTCGGGATTGTGATCCCAGCCGATGAATGTGTAACCTTCCTTAACAGGTGTTTCGGGAGCTTCAAAGGGCTGACCGGAAACAACTTCCTCAACGAGGTCGGGATCACCGTTATTGAATACGAATGTGATCTCTGCCTTTTCACTCCATGTTGCATAGAGAGTGATATCTTCGAAGGGCATTTCAGCGGGAATTTCAGCTGCTTCGCCGTTTTCGTCGATCCAACCCATGAATGCATAGCCGTCTCTGGTGGGTTCTTCGGGAGCTGCAGGAGCTTCGCCGATGAAGCCTTCGATAACATATGTGCCTTCGCCGTTTTCAGCGAATGTGCCGCCTTCACCTTCAAGGGTGATTGTGCTTTCAACTGTTACGGGATTGCTTTCTGTGGATGCAATTACTTTCCATTCCCACATAGCAAGGTTTCCATCCTGCTCTGTCTTGCCTTCAGCACCGAGAGGAATGTTGATATAAGCATCATAACCTTCGTCGGGATTCTGAATGGTCTCGGGAACGATGTAGAAGTCACCCCAGTCTTCAGCTGAATTGAGAACCTGAAGATCGAATTCAACAAACCACTCATCTCCGCTGAGAATTGCGTCGTTATAGGGGCTGAATCTGTAAGCAATTGTGAATGCATTGTTCTTTGCAGCAAAATCGGATGTGATATATCCGTCATCGATAAGTCCTTCAATGATATCGTTTGTTTCCGATGTCTTTGTGAAGTTACCGTATGTGCCTGTGATTGCTGCCGAGCTTGTTGCGCTGGGGTTCACCTTAAGTGTTGCGGGAACGCCTGTTGCATAAGCATCTGTGAAGAAATCGTTTTCATAGAATACGATGATATCACCTGCGTTGGTGAAATAGGAGGTATCAACGAAAAGTCTTGCCTTTACGGTTTCGCCTCTCTTGACCTTTTCGGTCTTTTCGTATTCGCCTGTTTCTTCGTTAAGTCTGTGGATTTCAGTTCTGAAACCGAGGTTTCCGGTTTCGGGAGCTGAAGGATCTTCCCAAACAGCTACATAATTTGTGTCAGCTGTGGGATAAGCAGTGATTGCGCTGCCTTCGTCTGTTGTGCCTTCTGCACGCCAGCCTGCAAATTCAAAGCCGTCCCATGCGGGATTTTCGATTGAAAGGGCATCGCCTGCATCGCCTTCAAAATACATTGAAGATGTGCCGTTGTTAAATGTACCGCCGTTTGCGTTGAAAGTTACAGCAACAAGATTCTGATAAATTTCAACGGGAGCGTTTGTGAAAGTGAGAGCTGCTTCCCAGTTATACATACCGGTTACGTTTTCTGAATAACCGTCATATGCGCCCTTGGGAACATTGATATAACCGCCTGTGAAATCAGGTGATGCAGCAGTTGCTTCAAAAGCAAGGAATCTGCCGAAATCGCCTGCGGGAGCATCATCTTTAACGGTAAGCTGGAATTCGCAGAACCACTTGTTTGCATCAAGCTTCTTGTTTCTGACTGTACCGCCGAATGAATAGATAATGTTAATGGGGTTATATTCGTCTGCTGTATCGGAAGTGATCGCTCCGCCGTCAAGCATCTGAGCCTCAACTGCCTGAGCAGGTGCAGATGAAGAACCGAAGAACGAACCACCGATACCGTATGATGAACTGTAATAGGGATTAACTACCAGAGTGTTTATGCCTGTTCCGTATGCATCGGTAAAGAAATCGTTGCTATAGAAGAACAGAAGTCTACCGGAGTTTGTGTAGTAGTCGGTGCCGAGATAAACTCTTGCCTTGACTGTTTCGCCTCTTTCGACTTTATCGGTTTTTACCCATTCGCCGTTAACTTCTCTGAGAATTTCGGTGTTAATGGTAAGATTTGATCCATCGCTTGTTCTTGCATCCCATGCATAGGATGTCATTGAAAAGCTACCTAAAATCATCAGAATCGCTAACGCAACAGCAACCAACCTTTTAGTTTTTACCATGAGAGAATTCCTCCTTATTATTTTCCCTTTCCTGTTTTGGGGTAAGGGACTTTGAACGGCTGTGCTAATTCCGTTCAATCGTTTTAACCGGAACTTTTCCTCACTGCGAGGGGGAAAGGGGTTCTCTCCCCCTCACGATAAGTAGGTTAGGTTAGTAAATCATTAGCGAACAACGGTTCCCGTTGCCTGATCAATACTTGCAATACCAAGTGTTGTGTTAACGATAGCGTCAGCATCGTTTGTCTGGATGTAACCATCCTTAACAAGGTCAGCTGCCATTACCTTAACTGCATCCTTTGTGCTGCCCCATGACCACTGTGTCACGTACAATACTTCGTTTTCAACAATTGAGGCATCAGATGCTGAAATGTCGCCGTCACCATTAAGGTCACCGTAGATTACAATGTAGAATGTTTCAACAGGAGCTGAAGTATCTGCTCTGTCGAATACTTCTACCTTAGCACCTGTACCGTAGCGGCTGTAGCTGCCTACTGCAGTGATGGTGTAGTAACCGTCACCTTCAACAGCAAGATACTGAGCTGCAATGGTATCGTTCATTCTTGTTGTGAGACCTGTGATGATGCCTGTTTCTCTGTCGATAATGGTTGTTGAACCTTCGGCAGCAACAAGTCTTACGGGTACTCTCTCGAAGATGGGCTGAATTGTGATGTTTGTAGCGGGCATTGTTGCGGGAACATCGAGCCAACCCTTGAATACATGGTAATCCTTAGTGGGATTGGATGCGGGAAGAACGATTGAATCACCGTACTTAACAGCCTTTTCGTCAAATACGTTGCCGTCACCGTCAACGAAGGTTGCCTTGAATACAGCTGCTTCAAATTCTGCAACGATGATAACGTCCTCTGCGGGCATTGTTGTGGGAATAATCTTATTCCACTTGATGAATGTCATACCGGGAACAACGGGATCTGCGATGGGAGTAACTGTTGCGCCGGCTGCATATTCATATTCTTCTTCTGCACCGTTGATGATATAGATAAGTTTATAAACAGCTTCGGTCCAGGTTGATGTGAATGTAAGGTTTTCAGCGGGCATTGTTGCGGGAACTGCGGGAGTCCATGCAACAAATTCCTTGCCTGTCTGTGCTTCGGGTTCAACTGTGGGAAGTGAAGCGCCGAAGTATACCTGATATTCAACACCGTCGAAGGTTGCTGTGTAGAGGTTTCTGTCGTAGTATACGGAAAGAACGGTTGAACCGTTACCTGCGATTACATCGTTGAGGTTGCTCTTTTCTGTATTTACTGTGAAGCCTGTGTAGCTGTAGTTGGGAGTGATTGAAATAGGAGTGCCTGTTGTGCCTGACAATTCAGACTCTGTAACTACATATTCACCGTTTACATCCATCATGTAAATTGCGATGGTGTAAGGAATTGCATCGCCTGCTGCGAACTTAACAACATAAGTTGCGTTCTTTGCGGGCATTTCAGCGGGCATCTTTTCGTTTGTTTCCTTATCGAACCAACCGATGAAATTCATGCCGTCGGGAGTATCGTAAGCAGGAGCTTCGATTGCTGCACCGTAGCGAACTTCTGCTGCTTCGCCGATTGCTGTGCCGTCTTCATATTCGTATGCAACTGTGTACATTGCACGCTTGAAGTAGAGCTTAAGCTTGAGTGAGCCGTCGCCTGCGATTGTGCCTGTGAATTCATTTGCCTGTGCATCATCTGCAAGGTAATATACTTCCTGAGCATAATCTGCATGAGCGATTGTTACGGGATCACCGGTCTTGCCGGTTTCTTTTTCTACCTTGGAAGCAGCTGCATCATATGTGCCGTCTGCATTCTGGAGATAGATTTCAACAGTGTAAGGTGTATTTTCGTTTTCTGCGAAGTAAGGAACGAGAGCCATAGCTTCTGTTACGGTGATGGGTGCGCCTGCAGCAATTGTACCGTTGTTCCAGCCTGCGAATGCGAAGCCTGCGGGAGCGGTCTGAGTTGTTGTTGCGGGAGCATTGATTGTTGCACCGTGGTAAACAGGAGTTGTAACGCCGTCAATTATTACATCGTACTGTGCGCGTTCAAAGTAAAGCTTAAGAGCTGCCTTGCCGTCGCCGGTGATTGCAGTTTCTGTTACGTTACCGGTTGCTGCGGGTGTGAACCAAGCTTCCTGTGCATAGTCAGCGTGTGCTGCTTTTGCAAGAGTATCTGTTGTGCCTTCGAGAACATCAACATCATCTGCTGTTTCAGCATAGTTACCTTCTGTATCCATGAGATAAATCTCTACGGTATACTTGGTGTCTTTCTTTGCAACGATGTTGGGCTTAATCTCTGTGGGATTGCCTTCTTCCTTAACTTCATAAGGAACCTTTACGGGATCGCCGTTTTCGTCAATCCAGGGATTTGTTTCATCCTGTTCATAACCGTCGGGGATCTTATCGGGATCTACAACGGGAGTGGGGATTTCTTCGCCGATATAGTAATCGTCTTCTTCACCGTTTACTGTGATCTTAACGGTTGTGCGCTTGAAGTAAAGCTTGAGAACAGCCTTGCCGTCGCCTGTGATTGTTGTTTCTGTTACTGTGCCTTCTGCAGTTTCATCTGCTGAATAATAAGTTTCTGCAGGTGCATATTCAGCATAGTTTGCTGTTGCAGTTGTATCTGTTGTGCCTTCTTTATTAATTACATTTGCAGCGCCATAGTTACCGTTTTCATCCATAAGATAAATCTCAACGGTGTAAGGTGTGTTGTCGTTAGCAACATTGTTTGCTGTGATGTTAAGTGCGCCTGTAACTTCTACTTCTGCGCCCTTAGCATATTCGTTTGCGCCGTCTGTCCAGTTTGCAAGTGTGTAACCTGCC
>JAZSNQ010000054.1:0-11890 GCA_045536515.1 Acutalibacteraceae bacterium
AATTATGGCACAGAAAGTAGTTGGCTTAATTAAGTTGCAGATTCCCGCAGGTAAGGCAACACCCGCCCCCCCTGTAGGTCCTGCTCTCGGTCAGCACGGCGTTAACATTATGGCTTTCACAAAGGAATTCAATGAGCGCACAAAGAACGACATGGGTCTCATCATCCCTGTTGTTATCACTGTTTACGCTGACCGTACATTCAGCTTCATCACAAAGACCCCGCCCGCAGCAGTACTCATCAAGAAGGCATGCGGTATTGAAAGCGGTTCGGGCGTTCCCAACAAGACCAAGGTTGCAACAATTTCTCAGGAACAGGTTCGCAAGATTGCCGAACAGAAGATGCCCGACCTCAACGCTGCTTCCGTTGAAGCAGCTATGAGCATGATCGCAGGCACAGCTCGTTCAATGGGCGTTACCGTTACTGACTGATTGCAAACTGTGGGAGGAACAAATCCGATTAACCACATCTTTGGGAGGAATTAATTAACATGAAACACGGAAAGAAATATAATGAGAGTGCAAAGCTCGTTGAAAGAGCAACACTCTATGATACCGACGCTGCACTTGAGCTCGCTGTTAAGACTGCAAGTGCAAAGTTCGATGAAACAGTTGAAGTACACGTTCGTTTGGGCGTTGACTCACGTCATGCTGACCAGCAGGTTCGCGGCGCTGTAGTTCTCCCCAACGGTACAGGCCGTACAGTAAGAGTTGCAGTTTTTGCTAAGGGCGCAGATGCCGATGCAGCTGCAGCAGCAGGCGCAGAAGTAGTAGGCGCTGAAGACCTTGTTGCAAGAATCCAGGGCGAAGGCTTCATGGATTTCGACGTATGTATCGCAGCACCCAACATGATGGGTCTTGTTGGTCGTCTCGGTAAGGTTCTCGGTCCCCGCGGTCTTATGCCCAGCCCCAAGGCAGGTACAGTTACACCCGACGTTGCCAAGGCTGTTGAAGAAGCTAAGGCAGGTAAGATTGAATACCGTCTTGACAAAACAAACATCATCCACTGCCCCATCGGCAAGGTTTCCTTCGGTCCTGAAAAGCTCGGTGAGAACTTCAACACTCTTCTCGATGCTATCATCAAGGCTAAGCCCGCTGCAGCAAAGGGTCAGTACATCCGTTCCTGCGTACTCGCAACCACAATGGGCCCCGGAATCAAGGTTAACCCCAACAAGGTTGGTACTGTAGCAACAGAAGCATAAAAAATGCTTGACAAGCGCAAATTATTGTGCTATTATATTTAAGCTGTTCTTTTTAAGACAGCAGGTGCTTTTCGCATAAAGGTTATTTAACCGCCTGCCGAGAGAGGATGCATACAAGGTCAATATGGCTTAATTATGTATGTTCATGCCCTTTCTGCAGATGCGGAAAGGGCTATTTTTTGTAAACAATCCACACGGAGGTGAAAATACATGCCCAGCGCAAAGGTTTTGGAACAGAAAAAGCAAATCGTTGCTGACCTCACCGAGCAGATTCAGAATTCAGTAGCAGGTGTTATCGTTGACTATAAGGGTATCAACGTTGCTGACGATACAAAGCTTCGTAAGGAGCTTCGTGAAGCAGGCATCAAGTATTCAGTAGTTAAGAACACTCTTCTCGGTCTCGCTGCAAAGAACGTTGGTCTTGACGACCTCTGCGATGTTCTTGAAGGCACAACAGCTATCGCTGTCAGCCCCGAAGATCACACTGCAGCAGCAAGAATTCTCTCAAAATTTGCTGACACACACAAGAACTTCTCAGTTAAGAGCGGTTATCTTGACGGCAAGGTTGTTGACACAGCAACTATCGACTCGCTTGCAAAACTTCCCACAAGAGATATCCTTCTTGCAACAGTTTGCAACGCATTCAACGCACCCATCGCATCATTCGCCCGTGCTATCCAGGCTATTGTTGACAAGAGCGGCGAAGCTCCTGCAGCAGCTGAAGAAGCACCCGCAGAAGCATAATTTATTACTAAACTAAAACATTTTACAAATTGGAGGAAAATAAAATGGCATCAGAAAAGATTGCAGCAATGATTGAAACAATCAAAGAACTTACAGTACTTGAACTCTCAGAACTCGTACATGCAGTAGAAGAAGAATTCGGCGTATCAGCAGCAGCAGCAGTTGCAGTAGCAGCTCCCGCAGATGCAGGTGCAGCAGCAGCAGAGGAAAAGACAGAATTCGACGTTATCCTTGCTGAAGTTGGCGCAGAAAAGATCAAGGTTATCAAGGTTGTTCGTGAGCTCACAGGTCTCGGCCTTGCAGAAGCTAAGGCTGTTGTTGACGGCGCTCCCAAGGCTCTCAAGGAAGGCATCTCCAAGGAAGATGCTGAAGCTGCTAAGGCTAAGCTTGAAGAAGTTGGCGCAAAGGTTGAAATTAAATAAGTTAATTTTAACAACCAATCCGTTCTGTTCAGACAGGACGGATTTTTTTATTTTCCCTGCATGGGTCGGCGTTATTGTTATCTCAAAAGATTCAGGTCGGTTTGTTGATAAAAACCCGGTTGTTGAAAAATTCTCTTGTCAAGAGAATTTGTTTCAAAAAACAGGTTATTGTTTCTTTTCGTGAAAACTGTTATTATCTGGTTGTAACCAACGGCCGGGTTAACATCTACAATTGAAAGGTGATTATTATGACAATCTGTTTCGGTGAAAATCTCAAAAACCTCCGCAAATCAAAGGACCTCACTCAGGAAATGCTCGCAGACTTCCTCGGTATGTCATTCCAGGCAATCAGCAAATGGGAGAGAGGCGAAACCTACCCCGACATCACAATGCTTCCTGCAATTGCATCCTTCTTCGGTGTCACCGTTGACATTCTTCTCGGCACGGACAAAATCGAAAACGAAAACAAAATTCAGGAGTATAAAGACGAATATCAGCGCCTTTGCAGAGAAAACAAGTTTGATGAAGCTATTGTGCTTGCAAAACAGGCTTCACATGAATTTCCCGGTAACTACGAACTTCTTGCCAACTATTTCGGTTCACTCACCAATAACCGCGACTACAGAGACGGCGAATATCTTATCGGCATAAGAGCCGAAAAACAGCGACTTTATGAAATTATCTGCAATTATTGCACGGACGACAGCATCAGAATGTGGACCAAGAGAAATATGTGTTACTATCTGCGCGACCTGAGTCTTGTTGAAAATTCAGGCGTTGATTTCTCGGAAGTCAAGGCTATTCTCGAAGAAATGCCGGTTATGCGTAACACAGGCGATTATGTTGCCATGTATATGTATCCTTTTGATGATGAAAAGCGTGCGATTGCCTGCGCAAACGGCACATCCGAAATGCTCCGTCTTTTCGGCGAAATAATGAACAGAAAATATAAAAGCTTCCTCGATGCCGACGACAACATCGCAGAAGCATATATCAATCTCGTTGAGGCTGTTATGCCTGACGGCGACTACGGAAAGAGCTGGTATCTTGTCGTTATTCATACCCAGAGACTCGGTCTGAAGAAATATCTGAAAGGCGATGAAAAGGGCGCTCTTGAATATTTTGAAAAGGCCGTCAGACTTGCAGAGAGGTATGACGAATTGCCCGAAATCAGCATTCACACCTCCCCTGCCGTCAAAGGTCTTGAATTCAACAAAACAAACGCATACAGATATTGGGAAGGCTCTTTTGCCGAGGATATCAAAGACGGTCTGCGCAACAGACCTCAGCTTTCCGAAGAATTCAAAAACAGCGAGGAATTTAAGAGGATAGTTAAGTAAACATAATCCCCCTGAAAATGCAAGCACATTTTCAGGGGGATTTATATATTATTATCACTTCTTTCTGTCCATGCCCCAGAGGTGGATTATTCCCTCGTCATTGAGTGCTTTAACAAGCACGAAGGTTATCGGCAGAATAAAAATTCCGAGGAAGCCGAAAAGCTGAACGCCGAGATACATGCCGAAAAGCGTTATTGCGGGATGAAGTCCCACATTCATTGCAACAAGTCTCGGTTCAATTACCTGACGGATAACCGTAATCAGAACATAAAGCACAACAAGTCCGATTCCAAGACCGATATTACCCGTAAACAAGCTGAAAATCGCCCACGGAATAAGAATTGTTCCCGTGCCGAGAACAGGCAGAATATCGACTATCGCCGTGATTATCGAAAGAACAAGTATATATCCGCCCTCATAAACGCCGATAAACTTCAGGATGTTCAGACCTATCGAAACCTCACAGAAGGTAATGAAAATCAGCGTTGCGTAGGATTTGAGCATCTTGCCGAGTATATCTCCGAGAAGCCTTCTTGTTTTAACAATCGCTGCCTCATGTTCTTGTGAAATATTCTCGCTGATAAGCATTCTGAACTTATCGTAGTCACAAGTTATAAAGAAACACGCTATAATACCCATGAAGATACCTGCAAAAATAACGGGTATCTGCTTTGCGGTTGAAAGAATGCCTCCGAGAGGCGTTGCAAGGAATGAAAGGTCAAATCCGCCTTCGCCCGGCTGCGGCATATTCGCCGTTTCCTCCTGAGTGGCAAGAAGAAGTCTGTCAACAATGCCCGTCACGGAATCGCTGACGGTTTTTTCAAGCGTATCGGGCAAGACCGCAAGTCTTGCAAGAATCCAGCTTTCTGCAGAACGAACCAATGCAGGCAAATCAGACATTTTGGACATAATATATTCGCCGAAGCCTTTGAACTCAACAAAAAGTCTGTAGCCGACAAGCACAATCGCCGCTATGACAACCGAGATAATCAGCAAAACGGCAACCGCGCCGAGAATATTCTTTTTGATTTTTGTTTTTTCGGAAATAATCCTGATTGGTTTCTGCAAAATTATTGCAACTGCGAATGCAACGATAAACGGTGCAACAAGTCCGAATGCATACTTCATAAACAGATAAAAAAGTGCGACAATAACCGTATAATAAGCAATATTAACCAGCGTCGCCTTTCTCTTTTCGGTAATTTCCATTTGAATTCCCCCTCTCGAAAAAAGTTTACGCTGTTATTTTACACCATTTTTCACGAAAAGGCAATTATTGTTATAAAAAAGACATAAAAATTTAACAAAAGTTAAAAATATCTCTTTATTATTTTGAAAAAGTATGTTAAAATCTTTTTAATTAGTTATTTTTAAAGGAGCGATTCGGATGTATGTTGCCATAATGGGTTACGGCGTGGTAGGCTCGGGTGTTGCAACCCTTCTCAATAAAAACCACGAACACATCGTTAAAAAAAGCTTGCAGAGTGATATGCAGCTCAAATATATTCTTGACCGCCGTACATTCCCCGGTGACCCTTATGAACATCTGCTCATCTCCGACTTCTCAAAAATAGTTGAGGACGATGAGGTGAAGATAGTTGTTGAAACCATGGGCGGACTTCACCCCGCTTATGAGTATGTTCTTGCAAGCCTCAAGGCAGGCAAGAATGTTGTAACCTCAAACAAAGAGCTTGTTGCCGCAAAGGGCTGTGAGCTTCTTAAGGTTGCAGACGAAAATAATGTTAACTTCCTGTTTGAAGCAAGTGTCGGCGGCGGTATCCCCATCATCAGACCCATCAGCCAGTGCCTTGCAGCAAACGATATTGATGAAATTGCAGGTATCCTCAACGGCACAACAAATTTCATCCTCACAAGAATGATTGTTGACGGAATGACCTTTGACGAGGCACTCCTTCTTGCACAGAAAAACGGCTATGCAGAGCGTGACCCCTCCGCTGACGTTGACGGTCACGATGCCTGCAGAAAAATCTGCATTCTCGCTGCTCTCTGCTTCGGAAAGCATGTTTATCCCGACTCGGTTTACACCGAAGGAATACGCAAGATTGACCTTGCAGATGTTGACTATGCACGCTCATGGGGCGGCGTAATCAAGCTTATCGCAAGAGCAAAAATGCTCGAAAGCGGCAAGGTTTCGGTCATGGTATCCCCCGCTTTTGTTCAGAATCACAGCCAGCTTGCTTCTGTTGACGATGTATTCAATGCAATCCTCGTAAGAGGCGACGCAATCGGCGATGTTGTGTTTTACGGTAAGGGTGCAGGCAAGATGCCCACCGCAAGCGCCGTTGTTGCCGATGTTATTGACTGCGCAAGACATATGCAGCGCAAAAAGTTCTTCGGCTGGGCCGACAGCGAGGAAGGCTATGTTGCAGACCATGGCGAAAGCGCATCAGCTTTCTATGTAAGAGCAACCACGGAAAATGCCGCTGCGGCTCTCACTCAGGTGAATTCACTCTTCGGTGCGGTCAAGATGCTCACAAGAGAAAACGCACCCGACGGCGAATTTGCTTTTGTTACCGATATCATTTCCGAAAAGGATATGGCGGAAAAGCTTGCTCTTGTTAATGAATCAAAAATTGAATCGGTTATCCGTATAACCGATTATTAATCCCTGTCAGGAGGTTCAGTTATGGGTTTAATAGTTCAGAAATTCGGCGGCAGCTCGGTTGCCAATGCCGAAAGAGTTATGAATGTTGCAAGAATAGTTACCGATACCTATAAGGAAGGTAATGACGTTGTTGTTGTTGTTTCCGCACAGGGCGACACAACAGACGACCTTATTGCAAAGGCTAACGAAATCAATCCCAAGGCATCAAAGAGAGAAATGGATATGCTTCTCGCTTCGGGCGAGCAGATTTCAATTTCACTTCTCGCCATGGCTATCGAAAGCCTCGGCTTCCCCGTTTGCTCGCTTCTCGGCTGGCAGGCAGGCTTCTCAACCAATTCCGTTTACGGCTCGGCAAGAATCAAGAAGGTTAAGGCTGACCGCATCAAGATGGAAATTGCAAAGAAAAACATCGTTATCGTTGCTGGCTTCCAGGGTCTCAACAAATACGACGATATAACAACCCTCGGCAGAGGCGGTTCGGACACAAGCGCAGTTGCTATAGCAGCATCAATGCACGCTGACCGCTGCCAGATTTTCACCGACGTTGAAGGCGTTTACACCGCAGACCCCAGAAAGGTCAAGGGTGCAATCAAGCTTAATGAAATCACATATGATGAAATGCTTGAGCTTGCAACTCTCGGCGCACAGGTTCTCAACAACCGTTCGGTTGAAATGGCTAAGAAATATAATGTTAAACTTGAGGTGCTTTCAAGCCTTGTAAGAAAGCCCGGCACAATTGTCAAGGAGGTAGCAGACATGGAAAAAATGCTCGTCAGAGGTGTAACAAAGGATACAGACGTTGCCCGTGTATCAATCATCGGTGTTCCCAACGTTCCCGGTATCGCATATAAAATCTTCGGAAAGCTTGCCGCAAAGGACGTTAACGTTGATATCATCCTTCAGTCAGTAGGCAGAGGCGACACAAAAGACATCGCTTTCACAACAACAAAGGCAAAGCTTGACGATACAGTTGAAACTCTCAAGTCACTCGACCTTCTCGAGGGTCTTGAAATTATCTGCGACACAGACGTTGCAAAGGTTTCCGTTGTCGGCGCAGGCATGGAATCACATCCCGGCATCGCCGCAAAGATGTTTGAAGCACTCTTTGAGTCAGACGTAAACATCCAGATGATTGCAACAAGCGAAATCAAAATTTCCGTTCTCATCGACGTTAAGGACGCAGACAAGGCTGTTGAAGCAGTCCACAACGCATTCATCCCCGTTATCAACGAATAATAAAAAATCAGACCTCGGTATTTCAGAAGAAGTACCGAGGTCTTTTATTATGCGTTTTCCGTGTTTTCTTTTATTTCATGTATCTCTTCAAGGATTTCAGCTTCACCGTCAACAATTCTGTATGCTATCTTTACAGATTCATTTTCTTTTTCGTTTCCGTCAATGGAACCGTATTTAAGCCAATATTCATAGCTTTCTTTGTTGCTGTCAAAATACTCACCGGCGAGAACAATTGTGACCGTTCTTGTGGGCGAACAGTCCGCTTTATAGTATTCGGCGCAACGTTCGCTGTTGCCCAGAAGATACCAGCCGTATTCGCCTTCAAGGGGCTGCTGTGCGGTTACGGTATAGTCGAAGGCAAAATATTCATCGGGCGAATAAATCACCGCTTTGTCATAAAGAAGTTTTGAGTCGTCGCCAAGCTCAGCTTCGGCATAATATCTCTTTTCGTTGCCGTTTTCGTCCGTGAAGGTAATTCTGTAATATTGACCGTAGAAGTGTTCCGCGGGGTCTAAGGGCTCTTTAGTGATAAGGTCTTTAGCCAAGCCTGCAAAAATACCGATCATATCCTTAATTGCATTGCTTTTGAAATAAAAAATCTGCTTTTCGCCGTCAATTTCGGTTTCAACAAGCTCAACGGGAGTGCCGTCCTGAATATCGCATTCCCAGACAATGCCTTTTTCCGGTTCATAGGGAAGAACCACCTCGGTTTTGTCAACACCCGTTACCGCACCGATAACCGATGAAACTGCAAAAAAGATAAGAAAAAGCGGGATTATAATAATTATTGTTACCGAACCCATAATTTTCTCCTTTGCTATGCCATGATTGTAATATGTTTTGTTTAGGGCAGGATGCCCACATCCCGCCGTTTGCCGTTATCCAAACAATCCGCCGAAAAACTCTGCGATTTTTTCAAAGATATTTCTGAAGAATTCAGCTATTTTCTCAAAGAAGTTAAGTTCTTTTTCTTCTTCGCCTGCGGTTATCTTGATCAGCTTATACTGATAAGGGGTTTTCAGGTTGTCATAGTCTTCTTCTTCCGAACCGTTCACCGTAGTGCTGCCCGTTGCGGTTACGTTTTCGCCGAGAATAAGACCGTTTTTGCTCTTGACCGCAAGCCATTCGACGCTTGAAAGTGTAAGCGTTCCGTTGCCGCCCGTGATTGTGGGCGTACCGTCGCATTCAAGCGCATACGAAAATCCGCCGGTTTCCGACGCAAAAACATTGTCGCCTTCGATATGGATATTAACATCACCGTTGATTCTGAGGCAGTCCTTTGTGTTGTAGGAACGGAGATAGAGCGTGTTGGTCACTCTGTCATAATGAATGTTCCAGTCGCCGTCAGCTTCTGTGGTGCGACCCGAATAGTTTTTGCTGTCTACCGCCCAATAATAATCCTCTGTTTCGGTTATACCGTAAACATGAACACCGTCAACTGAAATTTCAGTTGCACCCTTTTCAATTCCGTAGGGAGTAATTGAAAGTCTTGTGAGATATCTGTAAATCTGATAGTTGCTTCTGTCTGTGAAATTGTCAATGACCGCTATTGTATAAACCAGCGCAGAGGTTTTTCCTGCATCGGAAAATGCAACGATATTGATATCAACATTGCTGTTCTGAATAAGCAGAGTTGCCGTTAAAATACCCATATTTTCGGAAGTTGTATCATCAATATCCTTGTTGTTGAGCTCAACATTGACGTTGCTGTCCTTGATTGTAACGGAGAAAATGCAGATTGCGGCTGCATTTTTGCAGTTTTCAAAAATAACGTTTACATCCGAATTAACCGCTTCAAAAAGGCATCCCTGTCCGTCATTAAATACAGCACAGGTGAAATCCGAATTCTTTGCGTTTACATCAAGAACAGAATTATGCACATAAACCTTATTTGCGATAATGCCGCGTGAACCCTCGGGCGAACAACCGTTGAAGTTGATTTTAACCGTGGTATCCTTTA
Organism: Acutalibacteraceae bacterium; assembly: GCA_045536515.1. Classification (GTDB taxonomy): domain Bacteria; phylum Bacillota; class Clostridia; order Oscillospirales; family Acutalibacteraceae; genus CAG-177. The sequence continues at coordinate 9,529 of JAZSNQ010000054.1, forward strand.
TGTGAACTTCTTTGTAGCCTGCAACGATACCGGCGCAGATTGCATCGGGTGTGTTGGCATTGATTGTGAGTGAACCGTCGCCGCTGAAATATGTTGAGCCGTAGATGTTATAAATGCCCGTTGCTTCTTCGTTTCTTGTGTTTTTGATGTTTATTGTGTTTTCGCCGATAAGCTTGATATTGAGGTCCTTTGTGGAAACAATACCCGTTGCCATATCGAACTCAATGTTTTCAAGAACGTCGATTTCTTTGTTTTCAAACTTCGCATCTTTAAGGGTGAGAGTGTTTGATGCTTTGTCATAAGCAATGTTATAATTATTCTGGCTGCCGTTTGTAACGTTTCCGAGCACACCTATTTTCCAATAGCCCGAATCCGTGATTGCCTGACCTGCCGCAACAATCACCTGACCGATTTCTTCTTCTGCTGCAAATGTTGAAATTGACAGCATGGGAATCAGGCAAAGAATCGCCATGATTACCGATAATACTTTTGTCCCCGTTTTTTTCATGTGTTTTCCTTCTTTCTGAAAATTTACCGCATACGGTAACCGTATTCTATCATTTTTACTGATTTTTCACAAGCAACTTGAGTTTACATCGGTATATTTTAAAAGAAATTCCTTCTCCAATGGAACAAATACTGCTGTGCAATGCCTCTCACGCCGTTTGTGCATTCGGGCAGACCCTCGGGATAAAGCTCGCTCATAATGCGATTGACCCACACATCAACAGGGAAGGCATCAATCTTTCCGAAGCCGTAGAGAAGCGAGCATTGCGCAACCTTCTCCCCTACTCCCTTAATTTTTATCAGTTCATCCCTGCCTTCATCAAGTGACAGAGAATAAATTTTTTCAATGTCGATTTCGCCGTTTGCAACCTTTTCAGCGGCATCAATAATATATTTTGCTCTGAAGCCTGCCCTTATCGGTGCAAGCGCTTCAACTCCCGCCTCAGCGATTTTTCGTGCAGAGGGGAATGAATAGTCGTCACCGCCCAGATGCTCGCCCAGAAGACGGCACAGACGGTCTATGATACCCTTTATACGGGGGATATTGTTATTCTGCGAAATAATGAATGAACAAATCGCCTCCCACGGCTCCTGACGGAGAAGTCTTATGCCGTAACAAGTATCAACCGCCTCGGCAAGACAACGGTCTGCCGTAAACCTTCGGCAAAGCGTTCCGTAGTCTCTTTCGAGGTCAAAATAAGGAATCCAGATATTCTCAAAATCTTCCTTGTTTGTGCCGATGAATTCAATCCCTCTTTCGGTCTTTTTAAGGGTCAGAGGTTTTGAAAATGCAACGCCGTGCCACTCATCCTCGCCCTTCTGTACCCATCGGAACGCCTGACCGCAGTCGAGAGTCAGTGCAAGGTCAAAGCAGTCGGGGGTCAAAATAATCTTGTTTTCTTCAAATGTATATGTGTTTTTCACAGCCATTTTGTTTATTCTCCAAACTGTAATATTATGTTAAAATCGCTAAAAATATAGCTATAATTTTATCGACAAATTGCAACATTTTGTAAAGATTGTACAACCTTTTGTATATTCTTTTTGAGAATAATAAAGTTTTCCACACCTGTTTTTGGTGAAAAATAAGGGGTTTTCAGCTTAGTTATTCAACTTTTCCACACAGTTATCCACTTTTTATGTTGAAAAGTCAGTTATACAAACTGTATATTAATCATTACAAACTGCAATGAATATATCCCCTTTTACCTGCCAAAAATAACATAGAAATCCATCGGAGTGAAGGGAGAAATCAGGTTGATTAAAGGGGTCAACAGACAAGTTGTTGAAATCACACAGACTCAATGCGAATATTTTGAAAGGGTGCTGTTTTTCATAAAGCCCGAATATTCGGCAGTAAGCGAAGGCGATTTGAGAGAAAGAGCAAGCGAAATTGCGCAGAGTGCGGGAATGCCGCCTGCTTCAAGACTGCGCAAAAACCGTCTCAGACTCATTCTGAGCATGAGTGCCGCCGCCTGCGCAGGCGCTTCAATCAGCGGAATTGTTTTTCTGCTGGTTTCATTTCTCTGAATAATAACTGCAAAATCCGTTCATCACACAGCTTTCACACTTCGGTCTGCCCGAAATACAGGTTTCTCTGCCGTGAAGAACGCATCGGTGACAAAAATCGTTGCTTTCTTCGGGCGGAAGAATACTGCGCAACTGCATCTCAACCTTCAACGGGTCTTTTGTTGAAACAAGTCCGAGAAGGTTTGATATTCTTATCAGATGAGTGTCTGCTACAACGGCAGGCTGACCGTAAACATCGCCCATAATAAGATTTGCGGTTTTTCTGCCGACACCCGGAAGGGATGTCAGCTTTTCGAGGGTGTCGGGCACTTCGCCGCCGTATTCG
>JAZSNQ010000254.1:0-3573 GCA_045536515.1 Acutalibacteraceae bacterium
GCTATTCAATTCAGAAGGGAATCACACCCCTCATGGATAACGGTCATTATCATCCCACAGAGCTTGTTTCCGATAAAATCCCCTCCATGCTTGCATTCAGCGAAAAAATCGCTCTGCATATCACAAGAGGCGTCCGTTGGGACAGCGACCATGTTGTTCTTCTCGACGATGAAACAAAAGAAATTGCAAAGGAAATCGTAAGAAACGATGCACTCGACAGAGTGTTTATCGCAACCGACTATTTCGACGCTTCAATCAACCGCATCAGTGCATGGGTAACGGGTGTAAGAAACGTTCAGAAAGCTCTTCTTTTTGCGCTTCTCCAGCCCTCAAAGAAAATGCAGGAATTGCAGGATGAAGCAAACTTCACTGAGCTTATGATTCTCGGTGAAGAAATGAAAACAATGCCCATGGGCGATGTGTGGGCGGAATTCCTCGAAAGACAAGGCACAGAAAGCTGTTATCTCAACAGCATTAAAGAATATGAAGAAAAGGTATTGGTGAACAGAAAATGAAAAACATCTTTGAAGCACCCTTTGTAGTGGGTATGTGTAAAGCAACGGCAAATATGTACCGCATGGGTTGGGACGAAAGAAACGGCGGTAACATCAGCGTTATGCTCGAAAATGACGAAGTTGCCGAATATCTTGATATCGACTCCCCCATCAGAAGCTTTGATATGGGATTTGATGCAAAAGTTCTTGCAGGCAAAATCTTTATTGTTACAGGTACAGGAAAATATTTCAAGAACGTTGAAGATGACCCCGAAACAAATCTCGGTATCATCAGAATCGCAGAAGACGGCACAACAGCTCATGTTCTCTGGGGTTATAAAGACGGCGGCAGACCCACATCGGAGCTTCCCGCACATCTTATGAGCCACATTTCAAGACTCTCAAAGAATCCCGAAAACAGAGTTATCATGCACAGCCATCCCACAAACACTCTTGCAATGACATATGTTCATGAGCTTTCCGAAAAGAAGTTCACACATTCTCTCTGGGAGATGTGCACCGAATGCATGGTTGTTTTCCCCGACGGTATCGGTGTTCTTCCCTGGATGGTATGCGGCACAAACGAAATCGGTATTGCAACCGCAGAAAAGATGAAGGAATTCCGTCTTGTTATCTGGGGTCAGCACGGCATCTACGGCTGCGGCAAGGACCTTGACGAAGCTTTCGGTCTTATCGAAACAGTTGAAAAGGCTGCACAGCTCTACATGATGACAGCTCACCTTCCCAGAGTCAACACAATCACAGATCCCGATCTCGTTGAAATCGTTAAGGCATTCAAGCTTGAAGATGTATACAGAAGAGATTTTCTTAATCTTTAATATTGGAGGATAAATATTATGGCAAACAGATTTGTACTCAACGAAACATCATACCACGGCAAAGGCGCAATCGCTGCAATTGCCGATGAATTTAAGGCAAGAAGCTTTACAAAGGCTCTTGTTTGCTGTGACCCCGACCTCATAAAATTCGGCGTTGCAGACAAGGTTTTCAACGTTCTCAAGGGTGCCGACATCGCTTATGACGTATTCAGCACAATCCAGGCTAACCCCACAATCGAGAATGTTCAGGCGGGCGTTGAAGCTTTCAAGGCAAGCGGCGCTGTCTGCATCATCGCTGTAGGCGGCGGTTCATCAATGGACACTGCAAAGGCTGTAGGCATCATCATTGCAAACCCCGAATTCGCCGATGTCCGTTCACTTGAAGGCGTTGCTCCCACAAAGAACAAGTGCGTTCCCATCATCGCTGTTCCCACAACAGCAGGTACTGCAGCTGAGGTTACAATCAACTACGTTATCACAGACGCACAGAACAACAGAAAGATGGTTTGCGTTGACGTTCACGACATCCCCGTTGTTGCAGTTGTTGACCCCGATATGATGTCAACTATGCCCGCAGGTCTTACAGCAGCAACAGGCATGGACGCTCTTACTCACGCTATCGAAGGCTACATCACCAAGGGTGCATGGGAGCTGAGCGATATGTTCCATATCAAGGCAATCGAAATCATTGCAAAGAGCCTCAGAGGTGCTGTTGCAAACACAGACGAAGGCAGAGAAGGCATGGCTCTCGGTCAGTATGTTGCAGGTATGGGCTTCTCAAACGTAGGTCTCGGCATTGTTCACTCAATGGCTCATCCTCTCGGTGCTCTCTATGATACACCTCACGGTGTTGCAAACGCTATCATCCTTCCCACAGTTATGGAATATAACGCACCCGCAACAGGCGATAAGTACAGAGATATCGCAAAGGCTATGGGAGTTGAAGGCACAGAAGCCATGAGCATTGAAGATGCAAGAAAAGCAGCTATCGATGCTGTTAAGCAGCTTTCAATTGATGTCGGCATTCCTGCTGACCTTAAGGAAATCGTTAAGGCTGAGGATATCCCCTTCCTTGCACAGAGCGCATTCGACGATGCCTGCCGTCCCGGCAACCCCAGAGACACAAGCGTTGAAGAAATTACTGCTCTTTACAATTCACTCATCTAAACAAATTAACGGGTGCGGAATAATCCGTACCCGTTTTTCAGAGGTAATCATTTATGAAATTCGGTATTTACTATGCTTATTGGGAGCATGAATGGGGCGGAGATTTTCTTCCTTACATCGAAAAATGCAAAAGACTTGGATTTGATGTTCTCGAAGTTGCCTGCGGTGCTTTTGACCGTGAACCCGATTCATATTTCAGAGAACTCAAAAAATGCGCAGAGGCAAACGGAATGCTTCTTTCAGGCGGTTACGGTCCGAGACCCGAACATAATCTTGCTTCAACAGATACCGCGGCTGTTGAAAAAGCATTTGCTTTCTATGCCGACGTTTTCAGAAAAATGGAGATTGCAGGCATTGACCGAATCGGCGGTGCACTTTATTCATATTGGCCCGTTGATTTTGCATCGGGATTTGATAAAAAAGCCGACACCGAACGCAGCATAAAAAGCATGAGAAGACTTGCCGATATGGCGGCTGACCACGGCATAACTCTCTGTATGGAATCTCTCAACAGATTTGAAGGCTACATGATTAATGAAGCTTATGAAGATGTTGATTATGTGAAAGCGGTTGACAAGCCAAACGTTAAAGCGATGCTTGACACCTTCCATATGAACATTGAAGAAGATTCAATGGTTGAGGCGATAAAGCTCACGGAAGGTTATCTCGGCTCATTTCATGTAGGCGAAGCAAACAGAAGATGTCCGAATCCCAACGGAAGAATGGATTGGGAAGCAATCGGTCAAGCTTTGCGCGATATAAACTATGACGGCTATGTTGTTATGGAGCCGTTTGTGCAGATGGGCGGTCAGGTAGGAAAAGATATTTCAATCTGGCGCGATATGTCCCACGGGGCAAGCATTGAACAGCTTGATGCGGATGCGGCGGCATCGGTTGCATATTTAAGAAAAACATTCTGCAAATAAAAAATTAACGGAGAAACTTCATCACGAGGTTTCTCCGTTTTAATATCATTTTTACTGTTTCTTTTCTTTCTTTTTCTTGGGACCCGAAGCATTGTTGAGTATGCTTACGCAAGCGATAACAATACCCATAACGATGAATATGCCGAG
>JAZSNQ010000118.1:0-18884 GCA_045536515.1 Acutalibacteraceae bacterium
TTTTTCAAATTCCCTCTTGATTTTGCAAAAGAATTGGTATATAATACTGCTACACTTAAATAGCGGGGTGTGGCGAAGTTTGGTATCGCGCTTGGTTCGGGACCAAGAGGCCATGGGTTCAAGTCCCGTCACTCCGACCAAAAAAAACAGACATCATCGCCAGATAGTGTCTGTTTTTTGTTCAGTTTGATTGATTTTTACCCATGGCCTTTTACAGTCCCGAACCAACTGTGTGGGACCAGGCATCGTCGCCGAAGCGCGTCCTGCGGACGATGAAGCGAAAAAATATGGGGCCCCAAAAAGACATAGACTTTTTGGGGAGCGGAGGAACAGTGAAGTGAATGAGTTTTCGTGCATGCACGGAAACAAGTGATACGTAACTTGTGACGACGGGTCGCAGCGGTCGAAATTCTGCGGAGCGAGCAGCGAGCAAAGAATTTCGGGCACCGCAAGTGGTAGCCATGGGTTCAAGACCATTCGGTCGGTGTCTTTTTTTCTTTTGATTGCTACGGGACTTGAACCCTAAGAGGGTGAGGAGCGTGAAGAAAACAATTCGGTGAATTGTTTTTAGCTCCGAAGGTTGAGGCGGGTACTGTTGCAAAGCAACGGTCGCCGAGACCGAAGGGTTTGCGCAGCAAACACTTGTCCCGTCACTCCGACAAAAAAAGTGCAGTAACCCTTGTGGTTGTGTGTTTTTTTCTTTTTGATGTAAGGCACTTGAAGCGGCGCGGGAGTGAATGACAGTCCGGTGGACTGTCAGAGCCGCGCCTGACCGAGCACCGCAGTGCGAGAGTCAAGTCCCGTCACTCCGACCATCTGAAAAGCCTTATATATCGGCATTTGTCCGATGTATAAGGCTTTTTCATTTCAGGTCGTTCTAACGCATTTTCTAACACTCGCTGTATTCAAATGAATTAGCCATTGTCCGTGCAATATCCTGTTTTCGCTCCAGATCCAGATGCACATAAACATCCGCAGTGACCTGTATGTCGCTGTGACCGAGCCAAGTCTGGATATCTTTGAGTGAAAATCCCATAGACAACAACACACTGGCACATAAGTGACGCAGATCATGGAAACGAATGTGTCTGAAGCCATACTTTTTCAACAAATCCGGGAACTTCTGACTTACCTATTTTTTATATATTGAATTCTGTTTTCCTGTAAAAGTGAATAAGCGGCATTTTTGCCGATCCCCAAAGCATGACAAGCATATCTGCTGTTCTTGTTTAAAAGTGGTCACAACATAAGCAATCTCTCTTTTCTTCGCCTGCCGTTGTGCAGGTAGATTCAGTTGTGTAATACCACTCACCCATATTGCGCTTAAAAACTTCTATCAAAACATAATCCACAAATTTGAAGTAAGTTACTGAAAATGAAAAGCAAAATACTTAAAAACACAGATAACTTACTTTTATATTTTTCTGCTTTTACAAAATATATAATCCGGTGTTTCTGAATATACAAAAACACCGGATCTTCAGTATAACAATAAACTTTGTCGCTTTATTTCAAAAAGTCTTCAAGGCAAGAGGCATTTGCCGCTATCATTTCTTCAAAAAGTTTTCTTCCGTAATCAATTCCGATTCGTTTAACGGCAGGATCACAGCAGAATATTTCACGGAGTCTTTCTTTATCCTGCATAAAGTAGGCATCAATAAAATCCTTTTGATTCTGCGCATGAATATTTACAAGATCTCTTGTTTCATCTGACATTTCTCCTGCATTTACGGGAACCAGGGAGTTTTCGGAAAAAACTGCATTTGTTTCAACTGCTGTATCGGCAACAAGCCCGGGAGCCTGACCGCAATTCGGGAGATTGACATTGGAGATCAGATCCCCTGCTCCGCAGAGAGCGATGATCTGCAAAACACCTTCTTCTCCGGAATTTTTGAATTTAGCTTTTACTAAAGGAGACAAATACAGCTTTGTTCTCAGTCGAAGATATTTATCATTGAGAATTCTGCCCCATACAGGAGTAAGAATAAAACCGTCTTTCATAACATTTTTTGAAGTAAGATATGAGACGGGTACAAATTCGGCAAGGTGTCTGTCGCCTGCAGCGGCTATTTTTCCGAATTTTTCAAAGAGTTCAAATTTAACACTTTCACAATTTCGGCTTCGTTTGATAATCGCAGGAACAAATTTACCGAGTCTGTCTTTGTTATTCTCCCTGAAAAGCCTTATAAAAGCCTCATATACAGGAAAAATATCCATGCCTTTATATTCAGCACTGTTAAGCCATGTGAAATGGTTTATTCCCTGCACATTGGTTTTGACACTTCGGCGGTCAATGCCTTCAAAAGCCCATACCCCGAATTTTTTTCCCATTTTTTTAAGTTCCGCTTTTACATCTGCAAGATTGCCTTGCATAAAGGCTTTTTTACCGTTTTCAGAAAGATTTTCATACATTCCCGCAATCGCTGCAAGCATTGCCTGAACACCAAACACTTCATGGCAGCAACCAAATGCCTTTATCCCGGGAAATTCCTTATATAAAGTATTCACACACATTGCCATGGGATTTGTATAACTTATTACCCAGGCATCGGGACAGTTCTTTTTTATTTCAGCTGCAAATAACCGATATGCGGGAATTGTGCGAAGAGCCCTTGAATAACCGCCGGGACCTACCGTATCACCTACTGATTGCCATATTCCATATTTTTCGGGGTAGTGAACATCAACCTTCATGTTTTTAAGAGAATAGGGCAAAATTGAAATAATGACAAAATCTGCACCGTTAAGAGCTTCTGAAAGATCTTTGATAACCACACAATTCCACTGACTTTTAATTTCTTTGGGATTGTCGGTTTTGAGTTTATTGAAATAAAGTCTGTTTCTTTCAGCGGCAGGTACATCAATATCATAAAGTCTTATTTCACCTGAAATTTTATCCTGGGTAAGAATATCGGAAAAATATTTGTGTGCCCAATCTTTAGAGCCACCGCCGATATATGTAAGCGTTATTTTTTTCATATTGCTTTCAGCTCCTCGATAACTTCATTTATGAAGTTTTCGGAAATTTCCTTTTCATTGAGAACAGAATAAGAAAGACCGTTTTTGACAGCATATGAATTAGCAGTTTTCAGTGCAGATATAATTTCGTCATATGTAAGTCCCACAGCTTCAGGTTTAATGGAAAGACCGATTGCATTGGTAAATTCAAGCACCTTATTTTGTCTTCCTTCCCTGTGGAATTTCGACATGATATAAGCACAAAGACAGACAAGTCTTCCGTGCAGCAGGTGCTTTTTGCAGATCGATTCTATTGTGTAAGCAAGATAATGCTCAGAACCCTCTTCAAAATGACAGTAACGATAATTATATCCTTCAATTCCGACCCATTTATATCCGTTCATTATAATCTCAATGCCCTTATCAGTCATATCGCGGATATCATCGGTGTTGCTGAAAATATCAGAAAGAATTTTCTCTGCACCATCATACTGATGCTTGGCGATTTTCGGTCCTTTTCCTGCCTGATCCATAAGCGTCCAGTCAAAAAGGGCTGTGTAACAAGAAAGAACATCACCGACACCTGAAAGATTCAGTTCTTTCGGAGCAGAACGGATGATTTCATAATCGACAAGGATCTTTTCCGGGAGAACTTCACCCTTATAAATAACCTTACTGTTGTTTCTCAGCGCAATGGGATAACTGTAACAGGCATCCACGGAAATGGCAGTCGGAACAAGAATACAAGGAACATTTCTCTGCCAGGAAAAATACTTTGCGCCGTCTATACTGAGCCCGCCGCCGAAACCGACAATAATATCGGCTTCGGGTAAGGTCTCATTCAGCTCTTTCATAAAATCTTCTTCAATATTATCAATACACTGCACCGTAAATTTTTCGGGAATCAGTGCTTTGTATTTTTCAAAAAGATTTTCCTGCGTTACCAGCAGCACCTTCTTCGATTGAATCATATCAAAATTTTCTTTTATAATGTTGCTTCCGAAAATTGTTTCAAACATGACTTAACCTCCGAAAATGCCCAATGACGGCGGGATTTTTTTTATCATTTCTGCATAGCCGATTCCAAACGGTTCTCCGATACCTGCAGCAAGTTTTCTTCCGAACATATCAACGATGTTTGCAAGCGGAAGAGAAAGAGCTTCTTTTAATTCTTCGCAAGGAAGCCCTGCACACTCCGCAGAAAGCACGGCACCTCTTAACATGTTATCAATGGGCGTTTTGTGACAGCACAAAGCGGAAATCTTTTCATCGATAACATCACTTATATCATTTGCCTCATAACTTGCATCGGGAGCAGTGCTGAAAAGCACTGTCTCCGGAACACTGTAAGGCAGAAGGCCGTTTTCTATCTGTTCGTGATAATGCAGATCGAATGCGGCAATCCATAAAGCTTCATGTACGGCATTACCGATCACCCGGTGATCCATATTGCTTTCTCCTGGCATGTCAAGATCAAAAGTAAAGACAGTATAGGGTCGGATACGTCTTATAAGCGCAACAATATCACCTCTGAGTTTAGCATAATCAGCACTCATCATATAATCGGATTGATAGCCCATATGTATGGTTTCTGCAGCACCCAGAAGAGAATAAGCTTTCTCAGCTTCTTCTTTGTTTCTTATAAGCGTGGTATCTCTGTCAAGACCTCTGGAATCGAAATCATCATTTGTAACTCTGGCAATATATATCTTCTTTCCCGCACGGGCTAATTGCAACAGCGTTCCGCCCACAAAAATGGTAGCATCATCAGCGTGCGGAGAAAACACAAGGATATTATCGTTGCTCATACTTTATCCTTTCACGGATGCGATCAGTTCATCCATTGCATTCAGAAGTGTTCTCGCAGTATCAATGCCTACTGAATTGGTTTCCTCATAATGCTCCCTGCCGAATGAATCATGCGGAATATTGAAATAAGGAAGCCATTCATGAAGCATGAAATCATTATCGGGAATGATATAACCGAGTTCATCATTGCAAAGACCAACCACAAAAGAGTGTTCACAGTCAGTCATTTCCGAAAGCACCTTATACTCGGCTTGCGTACCGTTTGCGGATTCTGCTGCAGATAAGAAATTGCCGCTTTCAAGTTCAGGATAAAGTTCACCCGGAATCAAAAACATACCGATCTGCGCATTACCGAGTTCCATATAAGAAACCTCCGAAAGAATGCTTGCCTTTGCACCGAGAACATTCTTTTCAATATCGTTATTGAGCACCCCGAGAAAACGTGCAAGCACAAGCATTGTGTTGTCACACTGCACGCTTACGGGGACAGTTGCGATATTGACAAGCGGTGCAATTTCTGTCTCTTCGGTAATACCCATTGCAATTTCACCAAGTTGCTTACCGTATTGCATGGAATAGGCCACACAGTCAAATTCCTCGTTGTTATAGACTTCATCAATCTCTGCTGCCGAAATCATGCCGCCGATGGCACCGTTGATAAACATGAAATTCGCACCGTTGGTCTGTGCTTCAATTTCCTTGCCCATGTAAGCCGGATAATCGGCACTGATGAGATGTGAATGTTTGCCCAACAATTCCGCATGACCTGCAAAATTGACAATGTAAGTATCCGCACTGCCGTCAGCAGGCGCAAAACGGATTCTTGTCAATTCGGAATCATAATCAATGGGCGTTCTGCAGTCTGTCTGCATTTCACCGGCATCGGCAGTGCCGATGTACAGATTGCCGTTTTCTCTTGCTTCATAAGCGGCAATAATAGCTGCAGCCGTCTTCTCTTTCAGACGTTGCATAAACGAATCGTTTTTGCCGTCAAGGTAAAAATCCTTACCCCAGAGTCCTTGCGTATCCACTGCAGAATGCGCGTGTGTGGCACAGATGTTGATGGATTTGAGGTCGGGAATACGCTCGCTTTCAATAACGATCTGACGAATATCGTTGATGTCTGCACGGCTGATTCCTACACAGTCAATTGCACACATAATCACACCGCCTCTGCCGGTATTATCATCAAGATAAACGGCGCGGGCATATATATCATCAAGCACACCTTGTGCCGGATTGTCACTCCAGTAGCCTGCGATGTAGTATGTATCGGCAGTAACATCTTCAGGTGTAAGCACTTCTTTGCCGAAGCCGACCGTCCATTCTGCACCGACGGTATCGGAGAAGATTTCATCACCGCGTAACATATATTCTGCAGCGGCTTCTTCTGTTGTGAAGAAAGCAAACCCAGGCATGATCAAAATGATAAACGATGTCAGAATACCGAGAATTGCTCTGACAATATTCGGAATACGGAAAAAACGTGCAACGGGCATCATATCCATTTTATTTACCTCCATTCAGCGAGAAGAATTTCGAATGCTTGTGAAAGAGTGGATGCAGCTTTGCCGCCAGTGGAAACGGTTTCTTCATAATGACCTTCATCGTTTGATGCAGAATAGTCATTGTCGGGAACAAAGTAACCGAGTGCATCGTTACAAAGACCGAACACAAGAACTTCATCTTCTGCATCGAAGTGCGTATTGAGTGCTGCATACGGATATTCAGTTCCGTTGAAAGCTTGTTCTGCCGAATAGAAGCCGCCGTATACAATTTCAGGCAGCACTTCACCGGGCATTTCGAGAATTTTAATGTTTTTACCGATTTCAACATAACCGATTTCGCTTGTGAGCAGGATTTTTCCGTTCTCTTTGAATGCATGGGCATTGCACAGTTTTGCACGCTCGGCAAGTTTGAAAACAAAATTGTTCACTTCAAAATCGACCTGTTCATGTACGACATTCAAAATCGGATCGACTTTTTCGCCGTTTTCAACCAGTTCAAAAATAACATCTGCCATTGTATTGCAATAAGCAAGCAGCTGCGTATAGAAGCCTTCGAGTTCTTCGGGTTCATCACCGCTGTTCAACCCGACGCCGCCACCGATTGCGCCCTGTACAAAGAGGAAATCCGCGCCTGTTTGTTGCACAACTGCTTCTTCAAGATAATACACAAAATCGCCCGACAGTTTGGTATTGCCCCAACCGAGGTTTACGGGATGTGCACCGAAGTTGACAATGTAAATTTCCTTGCTGCCTTCGAGTGCAGGTACAAAACGGAAAAGATGTACCTTGTCATCATACACCTGCGGATTGCGGGAGTCTGTAAACATTTCGGGACAGGAAACGGAGGAATAATACAGTTCCCCGTCAACACGGGTATTGTATGCGGTGCGGATTGCATCTGCCGTTTTTTCAATAACAACGTCAAGGTATTTTTGATCTCTGCCGCTTTTGGGAATATTTCCCCAAAGTCCCTGCGTATCAATACCGCTGTGCGTATGTGTTGAGCCGATATCAATACTGACAAGTTTACCGTCTCCGGTAATATCGGACAGTTTTTCTCTGATCGCCTTGACATCGGCATTCATAAGACCGACACCGTCGATCCATGCAAAAGCAACGGCACCCCTGCCTGAATGATCGTCAAGCACAACGGCTCTGACACAGATGTCATCAAGCACTTCGGTTGCTTCCTGCGCCGGGAATTTAAGATAACCGCCGAGGAAATATTTATAACTGTCCACGTCGTCGGGCGTCAGCACATTCCTGCCAAAGCCGACAGCCCAGTTTTCCGCTACGGCTTCATCAAGAAAAGTTTCCGTTCCGGCGAGATAATTTGCACTGATTTCATCAACCGGTCTCGAATCATAACCGAACCCTGTTATGGTCTGGATAAGCGCTGAAAAAAGCAAAGGCAAACCAAGCAGAACTGCAAAGATTGCGGATGCAAATCTTGTTACATTTGACATAATTAAAATACCTCCGATTTCTTATATAATAGCCTGCAAACCGACATCTGTCTGACCGCTCATATGCACGAGCTGTTCGGTAGCATCACGCAACATCTCAGCCGCAAAAGGACCGGAACAGGTTGTTTCTTCATAGTGTGCTCTGCCGTGACAGTCATCGGGAATTGCCCAGAATGCATAAGGTTTTTTGGGTGAAATATAAAAATCGTTATCAGGGATGATATAACCAATCTGATCGTTTGCAAGACCGAAAATCAGCTTTTCTCCGTTGCCGAGCATATCAAATATGGCAGGATAAAGATAATTCTTACCGGTCGCGGATTCATCACTACCGAAACAGCCGCCGAGTGCAAGTTCGGGAAAAAGTTCCCCCGGAACGAGAAGAATTCTGATATTTCCGATTTCAAGCAGAGAAACTTCCGTGATAATTCCCTTGTTATATCTGACCGCATCAACATTTATGACATCATTTGTAATCAGATGCAGTTTTGCGGCAAGTGCAAAAGTTTTGTTTTCAACGGAAAGAAGTCTTTCAACACGATGAACGGCAAGTTTGACAGGAACCGCAACTTCATCCTTGACGGCAAGTGCGTATTCGCCCATCTTCTTTCCGAATGCGGGCATTGCTTCAATGCCTTTGAGTCGTCCCGAATAAACCTCGTCCATACCCATATTGGTAATTGCGCCGATTGCACCGTTGAAGAATGCAAATTCTGCACCCGTTTTTTCGGCAATATATCTGCCCATATAGCAGGGCCAGTCGGCACTGATCATATGATGATTTTCACCGAGCAATTCAGGATGACAGCCGATATTGAGTATGTAAAGTTCGGCACTGCCGTCCTCGGGCACAAAACGCAGACGGTTCAGATGGTCATCATGCACTTCGGGAAGACGATTATCGAGAATCATACCTTGTGTCAGTATTTTCCCGAAGAAAAGATCGCCTCTTTTTGCGTTCAGGAAACTGTTTCTGATACATTCCGCGGCAGCTTCTTTGAGATATTTCATAAACCTCTTGTTCACACCGCAGGAAATGCCTTTTCCCCATAATCCCTGCGTATCGGGCGCAGAGTGCACATGGGTGGACATAATATTGATACTGGAAATTGATCCGGGCGGAAGATACCGCTGTACCCTTGTACGGATTTCATTGATATCCTTATTACAGATACCGATGCAGTCTATAACAGCAGTAACCACGCCTCCTTTTCCGCTTTCATCATCACAGAAATACACGGAACGGACAAAAATATCATCCAGCACATCATAGGCACGAACACCTCTGCCGAAGCCTGCAAGATAATATTTATTCTTTGTACAATCCGAAGGTGTTATGGCTGTTTTTGCAAAGCCGACAATCCATTTTTTACTCACCGATCTTTCCTCCTTTCGTTAAAGAGATTTCTGCTCTCATTTAAAATAGTCTGTGCTGCATATTTGCCGATTGAATTTGTTTCTTCGTAATGGTCTTCTCCGAATCGGTCAATGCCGATTGAAATATAAGGCAGTCGCGGATGCAGGAAAAAATCGTTATCGGGGATGATGTAGCCGACTTCATCGTTACAAAGACCGAAGATAAGTTTTTTTCCGTCCGGCATCATTTCAAATATCGTGCCGCCTGTCATTTCTTTACCTGTGGCACTATGCGTGGAATCAAGATAACCACCCATTGCAATTTCGCTGTAAAGTTCACCCGGCACAAGCATGATATTGACTTCGTTGCCGAGTGAAAGATATCCGAGTTCCGATGGTACGCAATACTTGTATTGTTCGCCTTTGACTTTAATGACATCGTTTGAGATAAGCCCTGCCTTGCGTGCAAGAACAAATTTGATATTGCTCACGGGAATGCGGATATTTCTGTTAACATACTCCAACGACGGAGTAATCTCTTTTTCATTGTCGATTGATAATGCAAATTCTGCCGCTTTGAAACCGTAGGACTTGCAGGTCTCAACATTATCGACCCTGTTATTGAAGATATCATCAAGCCCGGGACAGGTGATAAGACCGCCGATAGCTCCCGTAAAATAAACAAATTCACCGCCTGTTCTTTCTTCAAGCACCTTCCCCATGTAAGCAGGAAAATCTGCCGAAATCAACGGATTGTTTCCGCCGAGCACTTCGGGATGCACGGCAAAATGAACAAGTGTTACGCTTGCAGCGCCATCGTCGGGTTTAAAGGTTATTTTCGTGAGTTTATCATCAAAAACCATGGGGGCTCTTGTATCTTCAAGAAGCCCTTCTGTTTTTATGTCGCCCCAAAAAAGTCTGCCCTCACGACGTGCGGCATAGGCCTGCGTGATGCTTGCGGCAATCTTGTTTTTCAGCAGTTCCATATAGTGATCTACTCTGCCTGTTTTAGGCAATTTACCCCAAAGTCCCTGCGTGTCAACCGCTGAATGGCAATGTGTAAATATAATATTTACCCCACGACAGTTAATGTTTTTCAGAAAGAATGCAAGCTTCTGTCTTATGTCAAGAACATCATGATTTGACATGCCGACACAATCGATAACGGAAAGAAAGATTCCGCCTTTTCCGCTGTTATCATCAAGCCACACCGAGCGCACATACATATCATCCAGAACATCCGTACAGCGGCAACCGCCCGCATATCCTGCAGAATAATATTCATACTGTTTGTAATCTGTCGGAGTAACAATGGTTTTATTGAACCCCAAAATCCATTTGCTCATATCAATTCCTCAGAATATTTTTTTAATACCTTCAAACGGCAATGCTGTTATAGCCGCTATTATATAAACAAACCTTTCAATCAATCTCACAAGAGGAGCGAAGAATAAATAAAGGGTACTATAAAGCTTATTGTTTTCAGGCGCAAAGGGTTCTTCATCGCTGTAACCGTAATCCGATTGAAGTTCGTCATAAAAAGCATTATTTTCATAAATATTGAAAGTCTCTTTTGCAGTCACTTCAATGAATTTTTGCTGCAGCTTTTCATAAAGTCCATCAGCACCCAGAACATATAATGCCGTCATGTCTATAGTGTCGCACAGTGTTACCTTACCATCGGAAACAGCGGCATCAATAAGCGAAACACCGTCTTTGGTGATTTTTACAATTTCTGCATTTTCTTCAAGCCAGGAAGGAATCTCAAATGTTAAATCTTTTTTTGCAGTGCAACTTATATACTTATACTGCCCGTCTAAAACCGTATAATTAAGATCTGTTGCAAACAGCAGCGCATAATCAGAACCGATATTGACATTAAGATCAATATTATCGCTTCTTTCATACCAGTACGGAATTTGTTTTGAAAGCAAATCACCGACAACCGAAAACTCCCTGTTTACATACATCATCTCAGAGCTGCTTTCTTTGTAATAAAGAAGATCCTCGCCGTTTATATTGAACCAATATAATGAAGCGGCTCCGTTGGCAACATTAAGATATGCCTGAACGCGTAATTCATATGGATTGGGGGAACGCATATATTCGGTGTCTTTTGTGAATCTCGGAAAACTGTCCCATGTGTTTGCACCCTGTGTCCAGGCGGCTACGGGATTGGGTCGGTTCATAGCGGACAATGATCTCATATAATCGCCTTGGGTCTCAAGCGGTGCACCCCAATAAAGGGCATATTTATTCTGCCATGCATAAGAAAAATATGTATACCATGCATCCGAAAACGGAGCAACTACCCGGTAGGCATCGTAGTGACAGAAATCGGACAGCCCTGCGAATCTGTAAAATGCAGGCTCGTGTGTGAGGGTGACGTTGGTAGCATACGGAGAATTGCGGTACATCAAAAGTTTATTATACACCCGCATCGGCTGCTGACTTCCTTCACCGTCATTCAGCTGCGGCTCCCCGAAAGGAAGAGCTGCATGAATATCATCAATGTCATAAACCGTGACAACACCGTTTTCTACTGTCATTTTATCACTGACGGCGGCACTTTCGTTATAGCCGAATATTTTTATCGGATACTGTTCCCTGAAAGCCTCATCACGGAGATAATAACTGCTGCCGTAAGCCCCGATAACAGTATTGAAATGCATAGATGATATCGTTTTTATGTAGCTTTCTTTTTCAACATCGCTTCCTGCCCAACCGACGGAAATATCAAAATCATAAATCAGCGGACGGGTTTTATACAGCAGAGAATAGGTCATATCTCCGTTTGTCACATTGAACTCCACAAGATATTCCCTGAATATTACCGGACCGGAAAAACAAATCTCACCGAAACCGACATCGGAAGCGGAAACAGTAATATTTTCAGAAGTAAATCTTCCTTCTTCAAACGCAGTCCAGTAGTGGAGCCAATAATTCTGAGTTCCGTCATACACTTTTATGTAATTGATCTTTGCTTCGACAGAGGAACGGTTGTTGAGATAATATTCCAGTTTATCCGGATAGCATTTATCGTTATAGGAAGAACTCCACTGCAATCTTTCAATATTTACATATTGATAATCTGCATACAGCATCATCGAGCCACTTTTTCCGTTTGCTGTAATTTCAAATAACAGACCGTCATAAATCAGATTTCCGTCTGTAATATTAATCGAATAACAGTCCACAGAACCTGCCGGAATATATGTTGTAAGCGGAACAAAAGAATCAAACTCCTCACTCAGTTGCTTGTCATATCTTCTGTCGACTCTTGTGTCGGGCGTGGACGCCCAGCTTATCTGTTGCGGATATTCCTGCAGATACTGCGTTGCTTTTTTGCCGCCGAACAAAACTTCGGGATAAATATCTTCATTGGTTTTGTTTCTGATATATATATGAATGACGGCGCCGATGGCTTCATTTGACGAATTGGGATCTGTTAATTCATAAGCAACATTTCCTGATTTCACATGAGGCAGCACAGTAATACCGATAACTTCTATATCTTCCGAAACATCTCCCGTGAGGGCCGTTGAAAAACGGACATCTGCTTCATTTTTCTCAAGGGGATTATGGCTTCCGATAACGGCAGCTCCTGCATTGCCCGCAAAAAGCAAAACAAAAACAAGGACGATCGCAACTATTTTATATATTTTATTTTTCATTTTTTATCAGCACCTTTTTTTATAATGTCTTTTACGGTAAGTTCGCTGTCAAAATCATAACCTTCGGATATCAGCCGTTCTCTTCTTTCGGCCCTGGTTACGGCAAGTTCTTCAAGAATCTGTTTCTGTCTGTCGCCGGTAAAGTTATAGAACAAGTAAGGAAGTGCTTGCAATATCGCCGCAAGTGCAGGAACAAGCGTAAACATAATAAAAAGTTTATTGATGTCAGGCGTCAAAGATAAGAAGCCGTCTGTTTCAAGATTGTCAACGCCGGCAAGACCTACCCATTTAAGTGCATAACCACCGAAGAATACAACAAGAGCATCTTTGAGTTTTACAGCAAATCCCATCAAGGAGCCCATAAGACCTTCCGCGCGTTCGCCTGTTTTCCATTCTACATAATCCAATGCATCACTTGACAAAGTTTTTCTTACAACCGAAATCATGTTGTCGGGAAGTCCAACGATGGTAAGAATGAAAATCATGTAAATAAGTTTAGGCGTAGAATCCACACCGACAATATAGATGCTTATGTATGCGAAAGCTTTTGCCAGTGCTGATATGACAACAAGGGTTTTCATACCGAAACGTTTTGCAACTTTAGGCGTGAGCGCCATAAGCAAAAATGTCGGAACGCCTTTAAAGGTGGACATGAGAGCCTGCAAGCCCAATCCTTCACTTTCGCTGTCAAAAATTTTAAGAATTTTCCAGCCTATACCATTTTTAAAGCGGAAATAGAAAAACCATTTTGAAGTATAACTTGCCGCCGCCGAAATTGTGGTCATAAGCTCTGACAGCATCAGAACGATCATCGGTCTGCCGCTTTTAAGCACCTTCCATATATCGCCTAATGACTGTTTGTTGGGGCTGGGCGGAACTCTTTCTTTGGTTGTGAAAAATGATGTTGAAAACAGGACAGCCCCAAGCGTTGATAAAAAGATGGATGCAATAAAAAAAGTGGTTCCGAGGTACTGCATACCAACGATCTGAACGATAAAGTTTATGATACTCGGTAACAGCAGACCAATTTCACTACCGTATTTTGATACCGTAATGAGACGTGTTCGCTGTACCGTATTCGATGTGATAACCGACGGCAACGCCCCGAATGGGACATCGGAAATCGTATATGACATTTCCCATAAAATATATACTACTGCAAGGAATACGAATCTTGCATTGGAAGATGAGATAAATGTGGGATTAAAAAATTGAAGAATTGTAAACAAAGCAATGGGGAACGCCGTAAAAAGCATGTATGGACGCAGTTTTCCCCATTTCGTGTCGGTTCTGTCAATAAGGATTCCCATAATAGGATCGTTGATTGCATCCCATATACCGGAAAAAAGTCCGAGTTTTCCGAATTTAACAGCATCGATATTAAAAGCGGCTACATATACATCCTTGACATTTCCCCGAAGGCCCCAGAAAATATCCTGTCCCATTGCACTCAAGGTAAAACCGCCTATTTCCTTGTAAGAAAGATTATCGTCTGTTGACGGGCGATTCCAGTTGTATCGGAACTTTTCAATTCCCGCTTTGAGCTTTCCCATACCGTTCATCCTTTCGGTTAAAATAAATTGATATTCATAAGATTGCCCAGTTCTTCTCTCAGGTTCATATCTGATGTCAGTCTTGCAGGCATTGCATCGTATTTATCAATCAGTGCATATATTTCTTCCAGGATTGATTCTTCATATTCCGTAATGAAGTTCATAAGTGTATTGATAATATCACAGGCAACGGAGAATTTTTCAGCCCATTTGCTAAGTTCTTTGCAAATAGGAATATTCTCATTGAGAAAATCTCTGCAGGCATTCATTTTTTCTATATATTCAGCTGCAAGCATCAGCGCTTTTCCGAGATCACCTGCTGAAAATGCTTTTTCAACATCATCAAAAAGCTTCATCATTCTTCTTGAGTTTTTGTCTTTAAGACAAGAGGTATAAAGGTGATCGGCAAAAACGGTGAATATTTCTGCTTTTTCTTCACCGATAACCTGTCTTATTGCCTTTTCGTAAGATTTTTCGGAATCATAGTTTTCGCTGTCCCATAAATAATCGGCAAAAGTAATGAGTGGAATCTGTGAACATAAAGCATATTCCATGCAATTTGAAATGATACCTTCTGAATATTTCCAGAGATCTTTATCGCGGTTAATGATAGGCGACAAATGCATTTCATTGAACATGGAGCCGTCATTAACAGGGTAATTGTCCCAATAAAGAGGCTTGTGGTCTGTTCCTTCAATAAATTTCAAGGCCTCATAGCTTGTAAGATCTCTTGAACAGACATCTCTTCCCGTCCAGAAAACAGAGATAAAAGGAGAAATGCTCTTGCCGAGTTTTGAAATATAATACTCATCGCCTTTTCCGTTATAAAGCATCGGACACACGGTAAGCTTCGCATCGGGAACCATTTCTTTCA
This sequence comes from Acutalibacteraceae bacterium, assembly GCA_045536515.1. Classification (GTDB taxonomy): domain Bacteria; phylum Bacillota; class Clostridia; order Oscillospirales; family Acutalibacteraceae; genus CAG-177. The sequence continues at coordinate 15,199 of JAZSNQ010000118.1, forward strand.
GCGCATCATAATATCTGTTGATCAGGTCAATATGTGCATTCACCGTTTCCTTGTATGCTTCTTTATCTTCCGGATAAACAAGATCTTCTGCTATGTCATCAAGAAGAAGTCCGAAATTTTTGATACCGACACTACACACTTGCATCGTTTTTTTCATAAGAATTTCAAATTCTTCCGAAGACGAGTATTTTACGGAAAGCCCCGGTGCAATGCACCAATAGAAATCCATATAATAAGCTCTTGCCGCATCAGACAACTCTTTCAGCCTGCACAAATCTTCTTGGGGATACAATTCTCTCCACTTGTCTCGGTGATATTCATCGTCTTTCGGTGCATAATAAACAGTATTCATTCTGTGTTTTGCCATGCATTCCATAACAAGAAGACGGTTCTCGTGGTTCCATGGAGTGCCGTAAAAACCTTCTATGTAGCCTCTAACCTTAAAAGAAGGTGCACACACATATTCTCCGTCGGAAAGTGTTTTCTCCTTTATGCGCTCATTTATATCACAAAGTGCATAAAATGCGCTCTTATCTCCGGAACACGCAACCGTAATCAGATGTTTGTTATCATCACTTCTGACATTCAGAATGTATTTTTCGCCGGTAACTTTGTGTGTCTTTTCACAGTAACAGACTTCTCTCGTGTCCGAAAAATGAAATGTAATCTCTATGCTTTCATTGCTGTATAATTCAGGGAAATGCTTTCCGAAGGTGTCAAAACCGCAATGTGCTGTTATCATTTTTAACCTCACTCCAAATCAGTTTATATTTTTCCATATTTTAATAATAATGCACTCACCTTGAAGTTTGCTTGAAAATAATACAAAATTATTTTAATTCAACATTGATTTTTGTATACTTTAATGATAATCTTATATTGGGTGAAGAAAATAATGCGAATATTGCTGGCAGAACCGGATCCCGGTTTTTCAAACAGAATAACCTCGCTTTTTGAAAAAAGCGGATACACCGTTGATAAAGCATTCAGCGGTGATGATCTGCTTGCGTTTGCTGCGTTCGATATATATGATGTTATGATCGTTGATTCTCTTCTCCCCGAAAACGGTGGTATATCTGCAATAAAACGCATCCGCAAAAATAAGAATTCAACACCGATTATGTATTTTACAAAAACAAGGGAAATTGAAGAACGCGTAACTGCTCTTGACAGTGGTGCCGATGATTGTATGACAAAACCTTTCGCAATTGCCGAATTTTCCGCAAGAATAAGGGCACTTTCAAGAAGAAAGCCTATGCAACTGCAATACGGAATAATGTCATTCAGCGACATAACACTTGACCTGAATACAAACGAACTGATATGCAATGAACACATTGTACATCTTGGTGTTAAGGAATTTCAGATAATGAAGATTCTCATAGCTTCAGGAAAAAACGTTGTGTTAAAAGATAGTCTTGCTGATAAGGTATGGGGAATAAATTCTGCAACCGAATATAACAATACCGAAGTATACATATCATTTTTACGAAAAAAACTCAAAAAACTCAATTCGCAAGTTCAGATCAACACGATAAGAGGCCTCGGATATATTCTGAGTTCAAAATAGGAGAACAACATGAAAATAAGACCTTATGAAGAAAAAGATAACGAAAGTGTCCGCTTTGTATGCCTTAACAGCGAAGGGCCTTCAAAATCGTCAAAAAGTACACAACACTTTGTTCTGACAACATACTGCGATTACTATCTTGAGAAAGAACCCCATAACTGTTTTGTTGCTGAGGATGAATGTGGAAATATAGCAGGATACATAATCTGTAGCGAAAACTACGACCGCTTCCGTGAGATTTTTTTAAGGGAATATCTGCCGAGAATCCCAAAATACAACTTATTTCGCAGAATTTCAGCAACGCTTTCAACAGAGCTGCATGCTGTATATAAAAATGAATATCCTGCACATCTTCATATCGATGTTCTGCCCGAATATCAGAGAATGGGCATCGGACATAAATTGACAGATGCTCTTTCAGCGCACCTTAAACAGAAAAACATAAAGGGCGTTATGCTCACAGTCAACGCTTCAAACAAAAAAGGAGTCGGATTTTATAAGAAATACGGTTTTACTTTCCTTGAAGAACGAAAAGGATCTGCCGCTTATGGTTTAAAACTAAATTAAAAAAGTTCCTCAGATTGCTGTGCTCCCTGTCAAGCAGACGGGCGAAATAACAAAAGAATATGCAGTTGATAGAATTCCATCGGTGTCATGCATTTGAGTTTTAATTAGAAACGCATGGTATTGTAGAAATGAATATAGTTTTCGACAGCTTGCGTGAGTTCTTCTTTATGAAGTAAATTTTTTTAGATAATACATCTCGGATTTAAGAATTCCCCAAAAGCCTTCCATCGGGCCATTGGCGATGCATCTTCCGACTCTGGACATACTCTGTCGCATACCTGCGTCCATTAGCTTCTGATGAAAGTTTTTGTTTGTGTACTGATAACCTCTGTCACTGTGAAAAAGCGGATGTGCATTCGGGTTGTTGTTTACCACATCATCAAAGGTTGTGAACGGAAGTTGATTGTTGTTACTGGTGCCGATTTTGTATGCAACCATTCTTCTGTCATACAAATCAAGAATTGCACTTGATCTGTTTTTCTAATGAGGAGTTTTAGCCAACACAAAAAAACAATTCCGTCATATTATTCAAAGTGTAATGTTTGTATCTGCAGTTCTAACAATCTTTCTAACATTTTCTTTGTGTTAGAACTAAAAAAAGCTTCCATTCATTTCCGCAAACCGTTATATATCGGGCTTTATGAAACATCATAAAGCAACCCAATAAACCAGTAATATTCTTCGGGACCAAGAGGCCATGGGTTCAAGTCCCGTCACTCCGACCAAATAAGACAGGCATCATCTTTAGATGGTGTCTGTTTTTTTGTCAGATTGACAGATTTTATCCTATGTCCTTTGGCTGATCCGATGCAGCTGTGAGGGGGGCGGGTGTTGCCACCGAAACGCGTCGGGTGGACAATAAAGCGAGGTGGTGATACCGAAGCGATCGAAATTATGTGAGTCCGCCTGATCCTGTTCACTTTTTTCTTTTTCGAAGAAAGAGACATGATGTACATCGATAGTGAATGAACGGCCGGTAGGCGCAGTCTGCCTGCGGAGCAGTGTTTTTGTCTTTCAAATATGCATTGACGGCAAGTTTGCATTGTGGCATAATGGAAGCGGAAAGGTGGGATTGTTTTGACGAACAGGGAATGGTTCAAAAATGCAGGTTACGGTATGATGGCGCATTGGGGGCTGTATTCGCTGCTCGGCGGTGAATATAAAGGCAGACGCGTGCGTGATTATGCGGAATGGATACAAAGCTATATGCCCGTTACCAATGCGGAATACGAAAAACTTGCGGGGATTTTCATTCCGATCTTTTTTGATGCCGACGAATGGATCCGTCTTGCGAAAGAAAGCGGAATGCAGTATTTTGTGTTTACATCCAAGCATCACGACGGTTTTGCAATGTTTCACTCCAAAGCGGATCCCTATAACGTTGTGGATGCCACGCCGTTCGGACGTGATGTGGTTGCCGAGCTCGGTGAAGCCTGCTATAAGCACGGGCTGAAATTCGGACTTTATTATTCGCAGGAGCTGGACTGGCACCATCCGCACGGCGGCGGGTACGACAATTTTGCAGGCTGTTCGGGTGTATCGTGGGACA
>JAZSNQ010000265.1:0-11477 GCA_045536515.1 Acutalibacteraceae bacterium
AAGAAGCTCTGCACACTGTTCCGCAATGCTCTCTTCGGTCAAGGCAAAACGGTCGTCAAGACAAGTAAGCGAAAGTGAAAGCACCTGCGATTCACCTATTTTGGTTACTCCGGCGGAAAGACTCGCACCGTAAAGCTCATCAAGCTTGCCGTTGAGAAGCGAGAAATCGGGATATTCCTTGCATGAACGCTTGAGAAGATATATAAGCAACGAATTCGCCGCCATTTTTTCATCCACGGGCAATGCCATGGAAACCGAAATTCTGCCCGTTTTAAAGCTGTCTGTTTCAACAGAAACAAAACGCACCTGCTCTGCCAATATTCTGACCTGAGGCATTGTGTCACTTCCTTATATTTTTATTAGATATTATTCCTCAAAATCAGATGTCGCATACCGCAACATCTTCGTAAGTTTCTCTTCTTACAACAATTCTTGCTTCGCCGTCTTTAATCATAACAACGGGAGGTTTGGGAATTCTGTTGTAATTTGACGCCATGGAATAGTTATATGCACCCGTTGAAAGAACCGCAAGAATATCACCCGGCTGAACCTTCTGAATCTTTGTGTTTTCCTGAATAAGGTCTCCGCTTTCGCAGCACTTGCCTGCAATCGTTACAATCTCGGTTCTTTCTTCGTTTGCCTTATTTGCACAAACAGCCTGATAATCCGACTTGTAGAGAGCATATCTCGGGTTATCCGCCATACCGCCGTCAATTGAAACATAAGTGCGGATATCAGGAATTTCTTTGACTGCACCGACAGTATAAAGGGTTATGCCCGCCGCACCGACTATCGACCTGCCGGGTTCAATATGAATAAACGGAACGGCAAGTCCAAGTTTTTCGCAATATTCATGAACAGTTTTTGAAACCGTTTTCATATAGGCTCCGAACGGTTTGGGATTATCGCTTTCAAGATATCTGATACCGAATCCGCCGCCGAGATTGAGTTCTTCAAGCTCAACACCTGTCTGTGATTTCACATCCGCAAAAAGTTCAAGCATTACTTTTGCCGCAAGCTCAAACGGGTCGATATCAAAAATCTGCGAACCGATGTGGCAATGAAGTCCGCAAAGCTTTATATTTGACATTCCGAGTGCGGTTTTGACCGCTTCCATCGCTTCGCCAGTTTCAAGAGCAAAACCGAATTTGGAATCAATCTGACCCGTTTTCACGAAATCGTGGGTATGCGCGTCAATACCCGGCTTTATTCTGAACATGATACCGACGGTTTTTCCGTGTTTTGCGGCAATTGCGTTCAGGGTTTCAAGTTCTGTTATATTATCAACAATAATTCTGCCCACGTTACTCTCAACCGCATATTCAAGCTCTGCATAGGTTTTGTTGTTACCGTGGAAAGCAATTTTTTCGGCGGGAAAATCCACGGAAAGAGCAGTATAAAGCTCTCCGCCCGAAACAACGTCAACACCTATGCCCTCCGAGGCACATATGCGGTAAATTTCTTTGCAGCTGAAAGCCTTGCTTGCATAATGCACCATGCCTCTGCCGCCGTAATTTTCATCTATCGAATTTCTGAATTCCCTGATATTCTTTCTGATTTCATTTTCATCATAAACATATGCGGGAGTTCCGAATTCCTTTGATATTTCAACTGTATCACAGCCACCGACGGTCAGATGACCTTTTTCGTTGACCGAGATGCAATCCGAAACAAACATTTTTATTCCTCCTCAGACAGCTTTTTCAATAACTGCCTTCATTTCTTCAACACCCGTGCCTTTTATTGCCGAAAATTCAATACGTTTTATATCGGAATAATCGGCAAGCTCGGTTTCAAGAGCTTCTCTTCTCTTTTCGGTTTCCGTTTTGTTGAGCTTATCGCATTTTGTGAGAGCGATGACAAAAGGAATTCCCGATTCCTTAAGGAAGTTAAGCATTATCATATCATCGGCAGACGGCGCATGGCGCATATCAATAAGCTGAATTACAAGAGCAATATTTCTGCCCGACTGAAAATAGCCTTCCATAAGCTCTGCCCATCTTTTCTTTTCTGACTGCTCACGCTTTGCATAGCCGTAGCCCGGAAGGTCAACGAAAAAAACGCCGTCGCCCTTAAAGAAGTTAACCGTTATCGTTTTACCCGGCACCGAACTGACTCTTGCAAGGTTTTTTCTGTTGAAGAGTTTATTTATCAGCGACGACTTGCCTACATTTGAACGTCCCGAAAAAACAATTTCCGCTTCTTTCGAGGGAGGAAGCTGTTTCGATGTGCCGTAAGCTGCCGCAAATTCTGTTTTATCAAATCTCATAATAAATTCCTTTACTGTGTTATCGATGCACGTGAAGACTTTGCAACCTCAACGGGAGCAACCTTTTTCTCCTTGTTTTTTTCGCTCTTTTCAAGGGCAATTTCCCATACCTCATCAACCGATTTGACGGGTTCAAAAGTAATTTTTTCTTTTACCTTTTCGTCAACCTCATCAAGGTCGGAAATGTTGTCATAGGGAATAACAACGGTTGTTATGCCCGCTCTGTAAGCTGCCATTGATTTTTCTTTGAGTCCGCCGATGGGAAGAACTCTGCCGCGAAGAGTAATTTCGCCCGTCATGGCAACATCCTTACGCACCTTTATTCCCGTGAGTGCCGAAACAAGAGAGGTTGCAATTGTTACGCCTGCAGAAGGACCGTCTTTTGGAGTTGCGCCCTCGGGAACATGAATATGAATATCGTTTTCTTTATAGAAATTTCCGTTAAGCGGTAAAATATCTGCCTTTGAACGGATATAGCTCACAGCTGCTTTTGCACTTTCCTGCATAACATCACCGAGAGAGCCCGTAAGTTCAAGCTTGCCGCTTCCCTTAAGAACGGCAGTTTCAATTTCAAGCATATCACCGCCCACGCTTGTCCATGCAAGACCGTTAACAACACCGATTTCGTTTTCTTTTATCATCGTATCGGCTTTGTAGCGGCGTGTGCCGAGATATTCTTCAACATCCTCGGGTTTAACGGAAATTTTTTCTGCTCCGTCTTCAACAACCTTCATTGCAGCCTTTCTGCAAACGGCAGCAATTTTCTGTTCAAGCGCTCTGACACCTGCTTCACGGGTATATCCCTCAATAATAAGTCTGAGTGCCTTATCGGTTATTCTCATTTTGCTTGCGGTAAGTCCGTGACGCTTGATTTGCTTGGGAATAAGATGCTTTTTGGCAATATGGAATTTTTCTTCGCTCGTATAGCTGCCGAGTTCGATAATTTCCATTCTGTCACGCAAGGGGTCGGGAATATTCGCTTCAACATTTGCGGTTGTTATGAACATAACCTTGCTCAAATCAAACGGAAGCTCAATATAGTGGTCTCTGAAGGTTGAATTCTGTTCGGGGTCAAGAACCTCCAGGAGTGCCGAAGTGGGATCACCCTTATAGTCCGACGAAAGCTTGTCAACCTCATCAAGAAGCATGAGAGGATTGCTTGAACCTGCCTGTTGCATGGCATTGATGATTCTGCCCGGCATTGAACCGATATATGTTTTTCTGTGGCCTCTTATTTCAGCCTCGTCTTTTACACCGCCGAGAGAAATTCTCACATAATCCCTGCCCGTTGCGCTTGCAATTGAACGTGCAATTGAGGTTTTGCCTACTCCCGGAGGTCCGACAAGGCAGATAATCTGCCCTTTGATATCGGGAGCAAGTACTCTGACGGAAAGATATTCAAGAATTCTCTTTTTGATTTTATCAAGACCGTAATGGTCGTTTTCAAGGATTTTTCTTGATTTTGAAATATCCGTATTTTCTTCTTTCATGTTGTCCCACGGAAGCGAAATGCAGGTTTCAATATAATTTCTGCTTACCGCCGCTTCTGGTGAATGAGAAGAATATTTTTCAAGTCTGTCGCATTCCTTGAAAAGCTTTTCCTTGACTTCATCAGAGGCTCTGAGATTGAATATTGCTTCTCTGAACGAGCTCAGTTCTTCCTCTTGCGATGCACCGCCGCCGAGTTCGTCGGAAATAACCTTCATCTGTTCTCGAAGATAATATTCACGCTGATTCTTGTCAATCTGCTCCTGAACCTTATCGCTGATATCCGCTTCAAGAGTAAGAAGATTGCTTTCATTTGCAAGAAGAACACACATTTCTTCGAGTCTTCTGACGGGATTTATTGTTGAAAGAACGGTTTGTCTGTCCTCATATTCAAGCATGATGTTGCCTGCAATATAGTCCGCAAGCTCACCGGGTTCGGTTTTCTGCATAACGCCTGTCATAAGGTCGGCAGGCATCTGGGGTGCGCAGTCGGAATAATCGGCAAACACATCCTTGGTGTGGCGGACAAGTGCCTTGGCATAATCGATATCTTCAAGCTTCACATCGGGTTCATCAATGGGAAAAATCATAGCCTTAAGATAATTTTTTCCCGCACCCACACCTTCAACAAGTCTTGCTCTGTAAAGACCTTCAACGGCAACTCTCACATTGCCGCTTTTTCCGGGAAGCTTAAGAACCTGCTTTACGTTTGCAACAACACCGATTTCATAAAGCTCATTGTAATCGGGATCATCAACGGAGATATCCTTCTGTGTAACAAGAAAAATCTCCTGATCTGTATCCATAGCCTTACGGAGCGCATTTATTGATTTTTCCCTGCCCACATCAAAATGAATGAACATATCGGGAAAAACAACAAGTCCGCGAAGCGCAACCGCAGGCATTATTCTTATTTTTTCTTCTCTGGTCATATTTATCTCCTTCTGGGTATTTGCTGATTTCAAGCTATAATTATACTATCTTAGCATAATATTATATAATATTATAATCAAATCGTCAACACCAATTAAAGATATAAATGATTACTAAATTGATAACAAACTATAAACATTCACTGGTCTTGACTAAAAAATATAAAAAATGTAAAATAATTTTGTGAAAACTTTAAACCGGCAAGTAATTTCATTCGTCTTATAAATGAAAACCCAAAAGGAAGGTTGATAAACATGAAAAAAACAGTCAAAAAAATCATCTCTCTCACCCTATGCCTTACAATGCTTTTCGGAATTGCATCGCTGATTTCCGCCAACGCCGAATCTCCTGCACTTTCCGGAACGTGCGGCGAAAACCTGACATGGGAAATAAATCCCGAAACAGGCAACCTACATATTGACGGCACAGGAGATATGGAAAACTATGAAGACCTCTACCGTCCGAAGTGGACATATAACGGATTGCCTGAAATCAAATCCGTAACAATCGGAAGCGAAGTTGAAACTCTCGGACATTTTTCATTTGTCTTCTGCGATGATATTGAAACCGTGACATTTGAAGAAAACAGTAAGCTTCGTGAAATCGGTCATCTCGCTCTTTCAATACCCAATCTTAAAGAAATAGACATACCCGACTCTGTTGTTTCAATATGGAGCATGGCATTCTACAGAACTCAGATTTCCGAAATTGATTTGCCCGACGGTGCTGTTTTCTATCATTCGGCATTCGATGTCTGCCCCTACCTCACAAAAATAAATATTTCCGAAAACCATAAATATTACAGCACGGATGAACACGGTGTTATATTCAATAAGGATAAATCAAAACTTTATCTTTATCTGGATGCAAAGCCCGAAACCGAATACACAATTCCCGCTTCCGTAACATCAATAGAAGAAGGAGCATTTAATGATGTTAATAACCTGGAACATATTTATTTTGAAGAAAACTCAAAGCTTGAGGTTTTAAGCGATTACTGCTTTGACGGTTGCAATTCAGTAACTGAAATTGTCCTTCCTGACAATCTCAAAAAAATCGGTGTACGTGCGCTTTCGGGTTTAAAAACCAAAGAAATCAATATACCCGATACGGTAACGGAAATCGGTGCAGGCGCATTCAAAGGCTGTCCGCTTAAGTGCGTCAAAATTCCCGACGGTGTAACTTCTCTTCCCAACGGTATTTTTGAAGGTTGTATAAGCATCATTTATATGCATATTCCTGCAAGTGTTACCGAAATAGACAATGATCTCTGGCACTCCCAATTTGGTTATACTACGCCTCCCGATTATATATGTTCAGATACGGAAAACTGTTATGCAAAAACTTTTGCAGAATCAAAAGGTGTCGAATTTAAAGTATGCAACGGCGAACATCCCCAACAACTTATTTTTACTGCAACATTCGACCCGAACGGCGGTGTTTTTGAAGACGGCTCAACCGAACCCGTAAGCAAGCAATATTATGTTAATGACTACTTTTCAAGTGAGCGTCCTGAAAAAGACGGTTACACCCTTGACTATTGGATTGATGACGAAGGAAACCATATAGATGCGACAAGTTACGATACATATCCGGGTCTTTTTAAGGAAACAATGCCATGGCGCGATATAACATACACCGCTCACTGGATACTGAATATGCATTCTGTATGGTTCGGAATAAACGATAAAACCATAGGCAAATCAGTAAGATTCACAGAGGAAATCCCACTTCCGACCGCAGATGAAATCGGAGATTACGAAATCATTGACTGGGTTGACAATTACGGAAACTCTATAAAAACCTATGATTCAATGCCCGATACAGACCTGTTTTTCAGAGCTGTTTATAAGCACATAACCACATCAGAAAACCACGGCGTTATTGCTTCTTTTGATGAAAATTGCTTCGATATTTACTACGAATCTATTAAACTCGATGTAACGGAAATAACAGAAGAACAATCTCTCGGCGGTGTATACTGTGTTGAAAACGAAACCTATTATCAGACAGCACTCTATAACATCAGAATGCTTGATTGGGAAGGAAAACCCATCCAGCCCCAAGAAGGCAAAACAGTAAAAATCAGAATTCCCGTTCCGGAAGAATTCGCAGACAAAGAAGATTTCCTTGTTCTTCATCGCTTCTCCGATGAAGGAAGAGAAATGTTTTCAACAGCAGACGGTACATTAAAAATCGAAAACGGTTATATTGTTTTTGAAACCTCACATTTCAGCGAGTTTGAAGTTTGCGTAAAATCCGAAAATAAAATTTCAAAGCTTCCCCGAAAAACCTCATATTCTTACAAAGCAAATTCCGTTAATCTTGATGGAATTGAGCTTAAAATCGCAAATGATGACGGCACATACACAACCGTTACAGATACCTCCGAAATGGAAATTATAAGCCTTAACACTTCCGAAATCGGTGAACAGACTGTTGTTGTTAAATGCAGAGGAGAATATTTTGCTTTCAACATAAATATTACCTATGCATGGTGGCAGTGGATTATCAGAATTCTTTTCCTCGGATTTCTTTGGTATTGATTTTAATATACAAAAAGACCTGTGCAGTTAGTTGCACAGGTCTTTTGCCGTAAATCAGAATATCATATTATAGATAACCATAAAGAAAAGTGAGATATATTTTATAATATCATTGAAGATTCCGGAGATATTATCAAAAATATTCTGAACATTCTGTTTTGTTTCAACCGTTCCGTAACCGGGAAGAACACCGTTATTGTCGTCAACACCGTCATGGTCAACGGCAAATGAATAAACAAGGGGTGAAACAATTGCAAGAAGGAGATATTCAACGGGAGTTACGCCGCCGAGAACCTTCGTTGCAAGCTTTGTGATATCGGTTATGAACGAGTCTGTTCCGAAATTCTTGAAGATTTCATTAGCAGCTTCAAAGAATACTTCATCGGCAAGAGTTGCAAGGTCATCGCGGAGAACAAGAGCAACAAGACGAAGGAATATTGTGACTTCGGTTGTGTTGAAATCAAAGCTTTCACTTCCCTCATAGTGTGCCGCAACAAGTTCAAGCGCAACATCCCAGCCTGTTTTGTAGCTGCTGTCGGGAATTTCAATGTTATATTCAGCCGCAAGCTGCTGAATTCCGCCTTCACCGTAAAGAGGCTGTTCGAGAATCTTTCTCAGACCGCCGACTGCTGTATTTACAAGGTCATAGAAAATCGAATCCTCCGCAATACCCATCTGCTCCATTTTAAGAGAACGGGTAAGTCTCCACTGAACACCTGCTTTGAGAAATCCCTTTGAATAAGCGTTGAGACCCGCATTCATAAGGTCAAGCTGTTCCTGTGAATAACCTCTGACTGCTGCAGAAAGAGCTGCTGTGTCAAGCTTATCAACGGTCTTTGCTTCATACTTTATTTCGTCATCCGTGATTTCAAAATATCTGTACTGAAGAGGATACATGGTGAGAGATGTTGTTGCAAAGTCATAGATAACATTGCCGAGAGTGCTTGTATATGTTGCGGCATCGCTGCAATGCTCGTGACCTGTAAACACAAGCTTTATTCCCCAGTTTGCAAAAAGATCGGCTGTTGAGTAATGAAACTGAACAATGAAATCCTTGCTGAAAATACTCTGAACAGGCATATGGTCAAGAAGGTTATGGTGCATCATAAGAATAGGCTGTCTGCCGTCTTTCTTTGCCTGTTGAGCCTGCTTTCTGACCCAATCCATTTTCTCTGCGGACATACCGTCGCCCGTTGATTTGTCCGGGTCACAGCTGTCAAGAGAAATGAGTCTGTATTTATCGCCGAGATTTGCGGTGTATGAACAGTTATCTTCAACAACGGTGAGGGCTTCCGCATAACCGAAATCATGGTATATTCTCTTGAAATCATCCATGGTTGTTGCGCAGTCAAGACCTGCATCGTGGTTGCCGACGGTAACATAAATCTGCTTGCCTGTTTTTTCTTCAAACTCCTTGAATTTTGCGGCAACGTCAAGATGCTCCTGAGCGATGCTCTTGCCGTTATCGGCAAGGTCGCCTGAGATAAGAACAAACTCAATATTATCATCTTCCGCACACTGATTAAGGAATTCATCAATAATCCAGCCGCTTTCGTTTTCCATTGCGGCACGGCGGTTTGCATACCAATAAATTTCATCGTCAATTTCGCCGCTTGCGGTGAGCTCCTCTTCGGGAACATTGTAATGAAGGTCGGATGCTACGGCAAATTTCAATGTGTCATCGTTTTCAGCCGCCATTGCAACCGAAACCGATGAAACGAGGATAAGTGCCGAGAGAACGAAACATAAAATCTTTTTCATTTTTGCACCTCACAATTATATTTTCATTATACCCAGAGCATCAAGAATCGAAGAAAGAAGTATAAGAACGATGCACACGGGTGCAACATACTTGATTACGATTGTGAAAAGGGTCTTGCTCTTGAATTCACCCGTAAGCTCAATTTCTTCGATAAGGCACTTGGGCTTGATGACATAGCCGATAAAAATGCAGGTAAGCAATGCAACGATGGGCATGAGTACGCTGTTGCTTGCAAAGTCAAACATATCAAGAATTGACATTCCGCCAAGTGAAATATTGCTCCACACCCCGAATCCGAGAGACGAAGGCAGACCGAGAACAACGCTGAAAATAAGAACTGCAATGCAGGTTGCTTTTCTGTTCCATCCGAATTTGTCTCTTACGATTGAAACAACGGTTTCCATAAGAGAAATCGAGGATGTGAGAGCTGCAAAAAGAACAAGAAGGAAGAAAAGCGCTCCTATAAATGTGCCGCCCTTCATGCTTTCAAAAACCTTGGGAAGTGTGATGAACATAAGTCCGGGACCCTTGCCGAGTGCGGATTCATCTCCGCCCGAGAATGCAAAAACAGCAGGTATGATCATAAGACCCGCAAGGAAAGCAATACCTGTGTCAAAAATCTCAATCTGTCTTACGGATTTTTCAAGGTTAACATCCTTTTTCATGTATGAACCGTAGGTAATCATGATACCCATGGCGAGTGACATCGAATAGAAAAGCTGACCCATTGCGGAAAGAACCGTTGTTGCAGAGAACTTACTGAAATCGGGTGTGAGATAATACTTGACACCTTCCCATGCACCGGGCATAAACACCGAATAACCGGCAATTACAAGGGTAAGCACAACAAGCACGGGCATCATTATCTTGCTGACCTTTTCAACACCCTTTTCAACACCCAAAAGAACTACAAGCGCCGTAAGTCCGATGAAGAGAAGGAACCAGCCGATAGGTTCAACGGGTTTTGAAATAAAGCCTTCAAAATAGCCGTCTGCAGCCGCTTCATGAATTCCGCCGGTTGCAAAAACCACCAGATATTTCGTTACCCAGCCGCCGATTACCGAATAGTAAGGCAGAATAAGTGCGGGAATAAGAGCTGCAATAACGCCGATAAATGAGTATTTCTTATTCAGGTCGGCAAACGCACCGATTGCACTCTTGCCTGTTTTTCTTCCGAGTGCTATCTCACCGCACATAAGTGCAAATCCGAATGTTACGGCAAGAATAAGATAAACAAGAAGGAAAATTCCTCCGCCGTATTTTGCCGCAAGATAAGGGAAACGCCAGATATTGCCCAGACCTACCGCAGAACCTGCCGCAGCAAGAACAAATCCGATTTTCCCGGTAAAGCTGCTTCTTTTTTCGCTCATAAAAAACCTCCTGCTTGACTTTTTTCAAAGTCAGTAATAGATTGTTATTATCTCATATTCATAAATAATTTACAAGTATTTATATAAATTTTTTATATAAAATGTTTGAAATTGTCAAAAAGTATTGATAGTCGGTCAAAAGAGTGTTAGAATTTCCGTGAGGTGATAATTAATGAACCTGAATGATATGATATTTGCAACCGACGAAAACCCGCTTGACATAATGCCCGAAAACGGAGGATACACGGCAATTTTCAGAAAAATCGGTGTTGTGGGCGACAGCCTTTCTTCCGGAGAATTTGAAAGCCGTGATAAAGACGGCAACAAGGGTTATCACGATTATTTTGAATATTCATGGGGACAGAATCTCGCCCGTCTGTGCGGAAGCACCTGCTATAATTTTTCAAGAGGCGGTATGACTGCAAGGGAATATTGCGAAAACTTTGCCGATAATATGCGTTTCTGGGACCCTCAGTATGCCTGCCAATGCTATATCATCGCACTCGGTGTCAATGACATCCAGAATATGGGTCAGGAAATCGGTTCAGTTAAAGATATAAACCCCGATGACTATACCAAAAACGGCAAAACCTTCATGGGTTATTATGCACAGATTATCCAGCATTTAAAGAAAATACAGCCAAGGGCAAAATTCTTTCTCATGACCATGATGAGAGAAAGCGGAAACCACCGCGTGCGTGAAAAAACAGAGCTTCACAGAAAAGCACTTTTTGAAATGGCTGAATATTTTGACAACACCTATGTTTTGGATTTTTTCACATACGGACCCGATTACGATGAAGAATTCCGCAAAAAATTCTATATGGGCGGACATCTCAATCCCATGGGTTATGTTCTCACGGCACACATGGTTGCGGCATACATTGACTATATTATCCGCCATAATTTTGAAGATTTCAAAGAGGTCGGATTTATCGGAACAGACCTGAATTATACCGATGAATAAGAATAGTAACCCCCCGGCTAAGCCGGGGGTTCTTCATATGCGGGCAAAGCCCTATGTTACTGGCATCGCCTTAAGGCGTACTCTGCGGCTACCAACCGCAAAGGCTTGTTACTTGCTACCCGTAAACGGGTCGGTGTATTCT
>JAZSNQ010000140.1:0-7225 GCA_045536515.1 Acutalibacteraceae bacterium
CCTGCTGCAAGGATAGCAACATCCATAACGAGGTCGCAGTTTACGCAGATTGTGATCTGGAAACCAGCTTCAAGGCAAGTGGGAGCCTGAATAACGATCCAGTTGCTTTCTTCGTGAGGAGCAAGAGGAGCGGGTCTGTTGTCAAGTTCTTCGCCGCAGTCAGCGCAGAAGAGAGTTTCAACGCCCTGAACTGTGCATGTTGAGGGAACGGTTACAACCCATTCGCCGTCATAGTTGTGACCCTTAGCGGGGATAGCATCGTATCTGAGGAATTCTGTGCAGTTAGCGCAGAATACAGCGAGCTTGCCTTCTTCAGTGCAGGTGGGAACTTCATATGTGTACTTGAGACCATCAGCGTGACCGATAGCGGGGATAGCTACAAATCTCTGGAACTTACCGCATACATCGCAAGTTACAGCAAACTTGCCATCTTCTTCGCAAGTAGCTGCCTGGAATGTGTAGCCCTTACCTGTGTCAACATGTTCAAGAGCAGCAATTGCTCTTGTTTCTTCTGCTTCGCAGCGAGCGCAAACACGTACTTCTACGCCTTCAACTTCGCAAGCGGGAGCAGTTTCAACTGTCCATTCGCCCCATGCATGTGCATATGAATCTTCTGAAAGAGCGATTGTCTTTGTTGCATCGCAGCCTGAGCACTTGTAAACAACTGAACCGGCTTCTGTGCATGTTGTTTCAACTCTTGCAATTTCAATTGAGAAATCGTGAGGAACAACAGGGATAGTTTCTGTAAAGAGAACTTCTTCACAAGCGATATCTTCCCAGTAAGGTTCGCCTTCCTGGCGGTCTGCGTTAGGAACATGGTTAACATTCTGGCAAGTAACTGTGATGCTGCCTTCTGTTGTGCATGTTGCGGGAACGATAACGGGTTCACCGCCTACATGACCTGTAGCGGGAATTGTTTCGCTCTGCTTGTCACCACATACCTTACACTTATAAATGTGCCAACCGTTTGTTGTGCAGGTAGCAGGTCTGTTTGATGCCATGGGAAGCTCATAGGAGTGTCCAAGTGCGGGGATAACTTCTTCCATGTAAGCGCCGCACTTTGTGCCGTCTGAAAGAACGTTGCCGCAGTAGTTGTGCTTCTTGCCGGGTTCTGTGCAAGTGGGTTCTACATCAATAGCCCAATCCCATGCGGGAACGTGGTTTGTGCAGGGTTCAACTACGGGTTCTTCGGGTTCTACGGGGTTTTCCCATCTGATAGCACCGCAAAGGTCGCACTGAATAAGATCTGCGCCGTCACCGAAAACCTGTCCTTTGTTAACCCATACGTGTTCGCATTCTTCGGGATCTGCGGGTGTTTCGGCATCAGGGATGCCATCTTCGTCCCAGCCTGCATAGTCGCAATCGGGACATTCCGCACGGTACATACCCCAAGCAGGAATCTCTGTGTAAGTCATGTTGGGATGTGTGCATTCTGCTTCTTCAGCAGAAGCAAGGTTTGCAAGTCCCATACCGGCAAAGGGAATAGCGCCGAATACGAGAACTGCTGCCATCATAACGCTGAGTACGCGCTTGATGAGCTTTGATTTTGCGTTCATTTGAATTCCTCCATTTGATTTATTTACAAAGCCGCAAAGGCACTTTGTATGAGGTTCATATCCGTTTTTGCACGCACTTATGCCGCAAAAGAGGATATGACAGAGTTATATTAACTCTTTTTTTTGGATTTGTCAACAAGATTTGTATAATTGGTTAAAAATTTGTATAATTGGCAAATTTGACCTTAATAAATATGTTTATTTTGCCCAAACAACAATAAAACTTCTGCAAATTATCCTCTTTTTATACATATTCCGATTTTTTTATTTATATTTATTACATTATATTATGTATTTCCGGAAACAGGGTTTCTGCGGTTGAAAATGCCGTTGGTTATACCGTTCATCATCAGAACTGCATTTTTTGTAATATTTATTATTGTAACATAAACTTTATACATTACTATATGTCCGGTTTTATCGGAATTCTCTTGTATAAATCGCTGATTTTTGTAAAGTAATCTGACTTTACACTCCGAAATATGCCTGCTATAAATTAATTTTCTATTCAAGACCTTGTGTTTTTACATTGAAATTCTTAGGTTTCTTTACAGATGTTGATTTTATCCACTATTTGCGCCTGTGAAGTGAATAACTTTACGGAGCCGACAAATTCTTCTGTCCTTTTATAATTGAATTCATGCTGTGTAAAGATATTTCTTTTACAGACTATTTCTTTCGTTTTTATTGACACTTTTATAATTTCTATGGTAAAATTATTTATATTATGAAATCGGAGGCAGATAAAAATGAAAATTCTGAAAAAATCCGTTGCCGTCATCCTCTGTATCTGCATGACAATGTCATTATGCTTTACAGGTGCGGGTGCAACAGATTCAAAGCCTGTTTCAGGCAAAGAAGATTTAAAAAATCTTGAGCTTGATGTTCCCGTTATTTATATAATCGGTCTTGAAGGCGATTTCTATAAAGGTCTTTCAACCGAAACCGAGGATGATGACTTGAGGGTATGGGGATTCCCTGCAGAAACAATTGTTAAGGTTATCACGGAAAACATCGGTGCACTCATATGGAATCTTATTATTAAAGATTACGATGCAATCGCAAAGCTTCTCGGCACTGCCGCAAACGAGCTTTTCGGTCCGATTTCCTGTGACACAAACGGCAAACCCGACCCCGATACCGGCAAAAAAGATATCAGCGATTATGAACTTCAGGACGGATACGGCTACGAAAACTCATATAAATTTGTTTATGACTGGCGCCTGGATATGAGCAGCATCGCTGCACAGCTTGATGAATACATTAACTATGTTATGGAGCTTACAGGTTCCGATAAGGTTGCACTTGCAGCAATGAGCATGGGTAACAGCGTTCTCACAACTTATCTCTACGAATACTACTACACCGACGAAAACTACTCCGAAAGAAATCACATTGATTCAGTTCTTTATATTGCAGGCGCAATGAATGGCGTTAATGTTTGCGAAGATCCGTTCTCAGGTAATATCAAGGTTGACTCCATCTCACTCATGCGTATGCTCTATGAGATTTTTGACGGCGAAGGACTTTATATTCTTTTTGATGTTCTTTATCACCTCGGAATGGTTGATCCTCTTGTTGAATTTGCCGACAATCTCACAGCAGAACTCCTTGACCACGGTTTTAACGAAAGTGTTATTGATTCAATCGCAACCATCCCCGGATTCTATGCGCTCATGGGCAAAGAAAGATACGAAGAAGCAAGGGATTTTATTTTCGATACTCCCGAAAAACGCGCAAAGCACGCAAAGCTTATCGAAATGAGCGACTATTATCATTATTCCGTTCAGGCAACAAACGCCGATGTTATTCAGTCACTTCTTGATGACGGAATCAACACCGCTATTTTTGCCGAATACGGCTATACAATGATTCCTCTCACTTCGGATAATGACAGAATGACCGACGGCATAATATCAACCTATTGCGAAAGCTTCGGCGCAACCTGTGCAGAGGTTGACGGCACACTCGGTGAGGGTTATGTTCAGGCAAAGGAGTGTATTTGCGGCAAAAGCCATGTTTCCGCAGATAACCAGATTGATGCTTCAACCTGCAAATTTCCCGACATCACATGGTTCGGCAAGTTTATGCGCCACACATGTGCCGAAGAATATCTTGCAGACTGGGCAAATCTCATCATCTACAGCGACGAACAGAAAACCGTCTGGGATTATGAGGATTACCCGCAGTTTATGATTGCAACCGAAGACGAAACCATGGTTCCTCTGACTGCCGAAAACGCAGGCGAACCCGCAACACCTTTTGAAGATAAACTCTTCAAAAACAAGCTTAAGAAAAAGTTTGATGAACTCCTCGGCAAGTAACACATATATATAAGGTATATATAATAAATGACAGCCTCGGTTATTCCGAAGCTGTCATTATTTTTATGCAAACGCAAATATAATTGAAATGAAGGCCATAAACAAATCAAACATTGAGAGGAAGAATCCGAAAATCGCACCTAAAATACCGCCGCTGTTTTCGGGCTGAGTGCCGTCTCCGTCTTCGATTTCGCTGCTGCCTTCATCACCGTCGCCGGGATTTGTATAGTTAACCGTAATGCTGTCAGTTACGGTTGAACCGTCTTTATTTGTTACTCTTGCAGTGATTACGGCAGAACCTTCCGAACCGTTGAGAGTCACAAGACCGTAAGCATTGACGTTTGCAACAGAAATATTCGAGGAAAGCCAATCAATACGGCTGTATTCGGCATCCGACGGATTGATTTTTGCCGAAAGCTGTGCGGTGTTTGTGTCACCAAAATCTCTGTCAACAATAATATCAACCGAAGTTGCGTTTTTATAGGTGGGAGATACAGGTTCATCGGGTTCGCTTCCGCCTTCAACCGTTATATAATAATATGTCCACTTACCGCCGTAGCCGATTTCAACTTTCTTCTGTCCCGGGTTATCCATGTAGGGAGGATACCAGCTGTATCCGCAATCCAGAGTCTTGACTTCTCCGTTTGAATATGTTACTTCAAGAAGAAGTCCGTCATTGGTGTGGGTTTCGCCGACCTGATAAACCGTTTTGTCCGGCAATCTCGTAATAACAAGAGATGTAACATATAAATCGCTTACCGTTACAACACAAGAGTCGGTATATCCGCCATCAACCGTTTTGACCGTGATAACTGCCGTTCCGGGAGAATGCGCATAAACTCTTCCGTTATAGTTTACGGATGCAACGCTTTCATTTGACGATGACCATTCAAGCGCTTTGTTTGTTGCATTCGACGGAGAAACCGTTGCAGTCAGATAATAGTTCTGTCCGCTAAAGAAATTCGCGGAAGAAGCGATATTGACACCCTGAACCCTCACTGACGAAGCATCATTCATAATGTACTCATAGAAAGCCGCATTGAGGTTTGCTTCAGAGTCCGAAGATTTACCCATGAATGAATCGGTAACAACTCCGTCCTCAACAAAGGCAATAACGGGCGTTCCTACGGAATATCCGTATTTTTCAATAACAAAAGCAGGGAAACCGTCATCTGTCAAATCAACGCCGTAAACGGTCTCATCATAATCCGTCATCCATTTATTGACAACATTATTGCCTAACACCACGCAGTTTGTACAGTTAGGAAGATAAAGCATAACAATAAATGTATCACCGTTGGAAATTTTGCTGTCAACCTGTGCCGATGTAATATCAATGAAGTTGCTGTTATCAAGATATTCATTATTCCATGCATTTACCGTTACCGTTGCACCGAAAAGCATAGCAAACGCAAGCAGAACGGCAAGTATCTTTTTTGTGATTTTCATAAACACCTCTCCAATTCAAAAAGCGGTATATTCAGAATATACCGCTGATTTTTTATACTTTATGAAGCTGAACAAGGTCAATTGCGCCAACGGGGCAAACCTCATGACATTTGCCGCAGCCCGTACACTTATCGTAGTCAACCTTTGCGCAGAAACGGTCAATTGTTACCGCACCCGCTTCGCATTCCTTGACACACTTCATGCAGCCGATACAGCCTGCCGTGCATTCCTTGCGGGTGACTGCGCCTTTGTCGTGGTTTTTGCAAAGAACAGCCGCCTTGATTTCTTCAAGGGGCATCATTTCAATAAGACCCTTGGGGCAAGTCTTTACACACATCTTGCAAGCCTTGCAGAGAACGGGATTGATTCTTGCAATACCGTCGCATATACTGATTGCATCATACTGACAAGCTTCAACACAGTCGCCGAAGCCAATACAGCCGTAAATGCAGTCCTTGGGACCGCCGAAAATCTGCGATGCCATTCTGCAGCTGTGCACGCCCTGATATTCGAGCTTTGTCGTTGCGTTTACATTATGTCCCTGACAGAGAACAACAGCTGCCGTAGGTTTGACTTCGCCTGCAGCAAGACCCGTGATTTCGCCGATAGCCTTTGCGGTATCGTTTCCGCCGGGTGCACAAAGAGCCGTGTCTGTTGTTTCGCCCTTTGAAAGTGCAGCAGCATAACCGTCGCAACCCGAGAAACCGCAGGCACCGCAGTTTGCACCGGGGAGACATTCTCTGATTTTTTCTGCTTTTTCGTCAACGGGTACGGCAAAAACCTTTGATGCAATTGAAAGACCGAGACCCGCAATAAGTCCGATAGCGGCAACGATAATTACTGCCAATAAAATAGGATTCATTCCGTTACCTCCTTAACCGAAAATTCCGTCAACAAGACCTGTGAAGCCCATGAACGAAAGTGAAACTATTGATGCGGCAATAAGAACAATGGGAAGTCCCTGAAGGAATTTGGGAATATCTGCACCCTCAAGTCTGCTTCTTACGCCCGAGAAAATAACCATCGCAAGCATGAAACCGATGCCTGCGCCGACGCTGTTGAGCATCGACTGAACAAAATTAAATTCCTTGGTGATGTTGAGAAGAACAACGCCGAGGACAGCGCAGTTTGTTGTGATAAGAGGAAGATAAATTCCGAGTGCTTCATAAAGAGGCGGCATAAACTTTTTGAGGATAAGCTCAACAAGCTGAACAAGTGCCGCAATAACAAGAATAAAAACGATTGTCTGGAGATAATCAAGACCGTTTGCAACAAGAAGATATTTGTTGATGGGATAGGTTACGGCTGTTGCAAGAGCCATAACGAAGATAACCGCACCCGACATACCAACGGCAGTATTGAGTTTCTTGGAAACACCGAGGAAGGGGCAGATACCGAGGAACTTACAGAGAACGAAGTTTTCGGTAAGAATTGCGGTAAGGAGAATCGACAAAGCTATTTTCATGCTGTTTCACCCTCCTTTTTTTCTTCTTTGCATTCCTTGCCTTCCGCAAGAAGTGCACAATTTTTAGCCATGGGACAAGCCTGACAGCCGCCAAGACCAGCCTTGGGCTTGCCTTTCTTTTCGGCAAGCTTGTTTGCGCAAGCCATGAGAAGTCCGAATGTAAGGAATCCGCCGGGTGCAAGAATAAACACGGTCATGGGGCTGAGATACTCTGTCCAGGGAAGAGTGAAACCGTTGAAGCCGCCGAGAACGTTGTCACCGAAGAGAACAAGAAGATTCTGTGCGCCTGCAAGGAATGTGCCTGCACCGAGAATTTCTCTGACCGATGCCATAAGGCAAAGTGCAACGGTGAAACCAACACCCATGCCGAGACCGTCAACCGCAGAAGCGATAACGGAATTCTTGCCTGCAAAAGCCTCTGCTCTGCCGAG
>JAZSNQ010000050.1:0-22205 GCA_045536515.1 Acutalibacteraceae bacterium
ATTCAGAAAAAAGGAGAGTTCACTCATGGCAAAAGGAAAGGGCGGCAACACCGTAGCCGCTGTATGGGAAATCGCAGAGCCTATCGCCGAAGAACTTGGTCTTGTTATCTGGGATATCCGTTTTGTTAAGGAAGGCGCAGACTGGTTTCTCCGTATATTCATCGATAAAGACGGCGGTGTAGGTATCACCGACTGCGAAAACATGAGCAGGGCAATTGACAAGCCTCTTGATGAGGCGGACCCCATTGAGCAGAGCTACTGCCTTGAGGTTTCTTCACCCGGTCTTGAAAGAGAGCTTACCCGTGAAGCTCATTTTGAGGTTTGCAAGGGCGAAAAAATCAAGGTCAAGATGATAAGAGCAATTGACGGAGTACGTGAGTTTTCGGGAATACTCGAAAGCAGCGAGGGCATGAGCATTGTTCTTCGTCTTGAAGACGGCAGTGCGATGAATATCGAAAAGAAAGAAACAAGCTATATAAAACTCGATGATTTTAATTTCTAATTTTGAAAGGAATGGTCAGAAAAATGGGCAACAATGAATTTTTCGAGGCAGTCAGACTCCTCGGCAAGGAAAAGAAAATTTCGGAGGAGCTTCTTCTTGAAAGCATCCAGAAGGCTCTTGTGGCATCAATAAAGAGAGATTTCAACAATAAGGATATCGTTTTCTGCGAAATAGATGCAGACAAAAAGGATCTGAGAGTATTTGTCCGTAAGAACGTTGTTACCGAAATCGTTGACCCCGATGAGGATATGACGGTTGAGCAGGCACAGCGTTTCAAGAAGAACGCAATGGCTGGTGACATCATTGAAATCGACCTTGAAACAAAGGAAGTGAGCCGTATTGCCGCAGAAAAAGGCAAACATATTCTCCGCCAGGCAATCCGCGAGGCTGAACACGGACAGATAAGAGAAGAATTCCAGAGCAAGACTCAGGAAATCGTTACCGCAAAAATTTCAAAGGTTGATCCCTCAACTCTTGATGCAATTGTTGAAATCGGCAAAGTAACAGAGAGACTTCCCAGAAGCGAGCAGCTTCCCACAGATAACTTCAAAGAGGGCGATATCGTTAAGGTTTATATCGCTGAAATCAGAGAAGCAACAAAGGGTCCCAAGATTCTTATTTCAAGAACACATCCCGGCCTTGTAAGACGTCTTCTTGAAAGCGAAGTTCCCGAAATCTTCGACGGTACGGTTGAAATCAAGTCCGTATCCCGTGAAGCAGGCTCAAGAAGCAAGATTGCCGTTTACAGTGCAGACGAAAACGTTGACCCCATCGGAGCTTGTATCGGTCAGAGAGGCGCAAGAATCGGCAAGGTTATCGACTTCCTCGGAGGCGAGAAGCTCGACCTTATCCGCTACAGCGAAGACCCTGCAGAGTATGTTGCTCAGGCACTTGCACCCTCGGACGTTATTTCCGTTACCGTCATCAGCGAGGAAGAACGCTCATGCAGAGTTGTAGTTCCCAACGACCAGCTTTCTCTTGCAATCGGCAACAAGGGTCAGAATGCACGTCTTGCCGCAAAGCTTACAGGCTGGAAAATTGACATCAATCCCGAAACAGAGGAAGAAGTTATCAACTTCGACGAATAATCCATAAAATATTACAGCAAGGAGCTGAACCGATGCAAACCCGCCGGATACCTTTAAGAAAATGCACAGGCTGCAACGAAATGAAACCAAAAAAAGAGCTTGTAAGGGTTGTTAAAAGCCCCGAAGGCGAAATATCGCTTGACTTAACGGGCAAGAAACCGGGCAGAGGCGCTTATGTGTGCCATGATGCGGAATGTCTTGCCAAGGCAAGGAAGGCAAAGAGGCTTGAAAAGGCTTTCTCCTGTGCGATTCCGGACGGAGTTTACGAGAGAATGGAGGAAGAACTCAAAAATGACGGATAATCCGAAGCTTCTTTCTCTTCTCGGTATGTGCCGCAGAGCAGGAAAGCTCAGTTGCGGACATGACGCCGCAGTTGGTTCGGTCAGAAGCAAAAGCGCAAGGCTATGTTTGATTAGCAGCGACGCTTCTCAAAGACTGAGAAAAGAAATCGAGCGTGAAGCAAATTTTGACGGAAGGGATGTTCCCGTCCGCGAATTGTTTTCAACAATGGAAGAAATAGGCAGAGCCACGGGTCTCAAATCCGCCGTGGTAACAGTCAATGACGAAGGCTTTGCAAAATCTATGCTTGGGCTTCTGAACACAACAGGGGAGGTTAACCTATGATTAATAAATACAGAGTACATGAGGTTGCTAAAGATTTTAACATCAAAAGCAATATAGTCGTCGATTTGCTCGGAAAGTATTTCGACGGTCAGAAAAAGCATATGACGGTTCTCGAAGAGGATGAACTTGATATGATATTTGAAACCTTCACAAAGGAATATGAGGTTTCGGATTTAAACGAATATTTTGAATTCGCTCCCGCGCCCAAGAAGGCAAAGGATGCTCCTGCCGAAGAAAAGGCAGAGGAAACAAAGGAAGAGGTAAAGGAAGAAGTCAAATCCGAGCCTGTTCCCGAAAAGAAAAAGGAAGAAAAAGCTTCTGCAGCTCCCGAAAAGAAAGAACAGAAGAAGGAGCAGAAGAGAGACGACAAGAAGGAAGCAAACGAAAAGAAGGATGCAAAGCCTGCGGAAAAGAAACCAGTACAGGCTTCCCAGAAACCCGGCAAGCTTCCTCCCATGCCTCAGAAGCAGAAATCCGTTGAAAAGAAAGAAAAAGAAGATAAGCCCATGCAGTCAAGAACAAAGGGCGAAATGAGAACAATCGACACAAGAGCAGATAACGTTGACCTCGAAAAGTATAACGAGAGATATGAAAACATTGCTCCCGAAAATAAGACAAAGCAGCACGCAAATTCCGTAAGCAAGCAGAAGATTAAGCAGAAGAGCCAGCAGTACAGAAAGCAGGGCGGTATGCGTTCTTCACGCCGTGAAACTGAGGCGGAAAGACTCAAGAGAATTGCTGCCGAAAGAGCAAAGAAGCCTCAGATGCTTCTCAAGCTTCCCGAAGAAATTACGGTCGGCGAGCTTGCGGCAATGCTTAAAATGACTGCTGCAGAGGTTATCAAAAAGCTCTTCACTCTCGGTCAGATGGCAACCGTCAACGAAGTGCTTGACTACGAAACTGCCGCAATTGTTGCCGAGGAGCTCGGCGCAAAGGTTGAAAAAGAAGTTGTTATCACAATCGAAGACAGAATCATCGACGACCATGTTGACGATGAGAGCGAGCTTATCACGAGAGACCCCGTTGTTGTTGTTATGGGTCACGTTGACCACGGTAAAACATCGCTTCTTGATGCTATCAGAAACACATCTGTTACAGCAACCGAAGCAGGCGGTATCACACAGCATATCGGTGCTTACAGAGTTGACCTCAACGGTCAGAAAATCACTTTCCTTGACACTCCCGGTCACGCAGCTTTCACATCGATGCGTCTGAGAGGTGCAATGGCTACGGATATAGCTATTCTTGTTGTTGCCGCAGATGACGGTATCATGCCTCAGACAATTGAAGCTATCAACCATGCAAAGGCTGCCGGCGTTCAGATTATTGTTGCCATCAACAAGATGGATAAACCCGCCGCAAATCCCGACAGAGTTCTTCAGCAGCTCACGGAATATGAGCTTGTTCCCGAAGAATGGGGCGGCGATACAATCTGCGTTCCTGTTTCCGCACTCACAAGAAACGGTATTGATAATCTTCTTGAGTCCGTTCTTCTTGTTGCCGAAATGCAGGAACTCAAGGCTAATCCCAACCGTTCCGCAAAGGGTGTTGTTATTGAAGCAAGACTTGATAAGGGCAGAGGTCCCGTTTCGACTCTTCTTGTTCAGAACGGTACTCTTAAATCGGGTGATATCATTGTTGCAGGTACTGCCGTCGGCAGAGTAAGAGTTATGACGGACGACAAGGGCAGAAAGGTTAACGAAGCGGGTCCCTCCGTTCCCGTTGAAATCATGGGCCTTGCAGAAGTTCCCCAGGCAGGCGACGGCTTTGATGCGGTTAACGATGAAAGGCTTGCAAGAGAGCTTGTTGAACAGAGAAAGGCAAAGGCCAAGGAAGAACAGTTCAAGGAATTCCAGAAGGTTACTCTTGATAATCTCTTTGCTTCGATTCAGGAAGGTCAGCTCAAAGACCTCAACATCATCATCAAGGCTGACGTTCAGGGTTCTGCAGAAGCAGTCAAGCAGAGTCTCGTGAAGCTTTCAAACGAAGAAGTAAGAGTTAAGGTTATTCACAGTGCAGTAGGTGCCGTTACCGAAAGCGATGTTATGCTTGCGAATGCATCAAATGCAATTATCGTCGGATTTAACGTAAGACCCGACAACGTTGCAAGCGAAAGTGCAGAGCGTGACGGCGTTGAAATCAGATGCTACAGAGTTATTTATGACTGCATCGAAGAAGTTGAAGCGGCTATCAAGGGTATGCTTGCTCCCAAGTTCAGAGATGTTGATATCGGTAAGGCAGAGGTGCGTCAGGTTGTCAAGATTTCATCCGTCGGTAACATCGCAGGTTGCCATGTTACAAACGGTAAAATTACAAGAGGCGCAAAAATCCGCGTAGTCAGAGACGGTATTGTTGTTGCCGAAGACGAAATGGCATCGCTCCGCCGCTTCAAGGATGACGTCAAGGAAGTTGCATCCGGTTATGACTGCGGTATCGGTCTCAACAAGTTCAATGATATCAAGGAAGGCGATATCTTTGAAGCATTCATCACAGAGGAATACAGAGATTAAGGTGAATATATGTCAGGATACAGAATAGACAGAGTATCGGAAGATATAAAGCGTGAAATTGCCGCAATTATGCGTGAGCTCAAGGACCCGAGAATTCAGGGCTTGCTTACGGTTGTCAACGTTGAAGTAAGCTCCGATGCGTCCTTTGCAAAGGTGTATATCAGCGCAATGGAGGGCATTGAAACTGCCGCACTTGCCGTTAAGGGTCTCACTGCGGCAACGGGTTATATACGCAGAGAAGTCGGTAAAAGACTTCGTCTGCGCAAAACTCCCGAGCTAAAATTCGTTGCAGACGATTCCATCGAAAGAGGAATGAAAATTGCAGGTATGCTCGGAAATATGAAAGAAACCAATGAAGAATGAAGGGGTGTCAGTCAATGAGAATTGACCTGCATGAAACCGCAAAGCTCCTTGAAAATTCAGATAAGATTCTGCTTCTTTGCCATACTCATCCCGATGGGGATACTCTCGGAAGTGCAACCGCACTTGCAAGAGGTCTCCTGCAGAAGGGCAAAAAGGTGAAGGTTGACTGTTCGGATGAAATTCCCAAGGACTTTTCGTTTATGTTTAAGGGAATTGAATTTGAAGAATTTGAACCCGAACTAATTGTTGCCGTGGATGTTGCCGACCTGAAGCTTCTCGGTAAGGAATACGAGGGTAAATATACCGGTAAGATTGATTTGTGCATAGACCATCACGGTTCAAATGTGCTCTATGCCGATAAGGTCTGCCTTGAACCCGATTCTGCATCGGCGGCGGAGATGATTTATCTTCTTCTCGGCATCATGAATGTTGAAATAACTCCCGAAATCGCTTCGTGCCTGTTTACGGGTGTCTCAACCGATACGGGGTGTTTCCGTTTTTCAAATACAACGGTGAGAACCTTTGAAATTGCGGCTCAGCTTGCAAAGCTCGGTGCGGATACCTATAATATCATTCAGGTTTTCTTTGAAACAAAAACCAAAACCTATGCGGCGCTTGAACGTCTTGCACTCGACAGCATGAGATTTTATTTTTCCGACAAATGCGCCCTTATATGTGTAACGCAGGATATGTTCAGAAAAGCAGGCTCGGATGAAAGCGAGGTTGACCGCCTTGCAAACCTTCCGCGTCAGGTTGAAGGTGTGCTTGTAGGAGTCACGATGCGTGAGCTTAAAGATGGCAATTTCAAGGCTTCCGTAAGAACTCACGGCGATATAGATGCTTCCGCTATCTGCAAAAGACTCGGCGGCGGCGGACATATGGGTGCCGCAGGATGTACGCTGTACGGTTCAAAGCAGACCGCAATCAATAGTCTTCTCAAAGAGGTTCAGGCGGAAATAGATGCATATATAATTGATTAATGTATTATATAAACAACTCCCGAAAAAATTATCGGGAGTTGTTTTTTATGCATTGACTTTTGTTCGTTAGCGTGGTAAACTGTTCCCGTAAATTTCGGAGGAATGTTTATGACAGGTACACTTGTTAACTGCGTTGCGGTTATAATCGGCGGACTGATTGGTCTGCTTCTGAAAAAAGGAATAAAAGAAACCTATGCACAGGGAATAAATAAATCGCTTGGAATTGCCGTTCTTGTTATCGGCTTGAACGGCGTTGTTTCAAATATGTTCACCGTTGAAAACGGCTCTCTCAAAAGCAGCGGAGAATTGCTGCTTGTGGTTTTTCTTGTTCTGGGTACGCTTATCGGTGAGCTTCTGAAGCTTGATAACCGCTTCAATTCATTCAGCCAAAAGATTGAGTCGAAATTCAGCAGCGGCGGTTTTGCTTCGGGATTTGTAAACGGCACAATTCTTTTCTGCGTTGGTGCAATGTCAATTATAGGTTCGCTCAACGACGGTCTGACAGGAGACAGTTCTGTGCTTTTTGTTAAAAGTGCCCTTGACTTTGTCAATGCAGTAATATTTGGTGCAACTCTCGGCTTCGGAGTTATCTTCACCTGCATTCCCATGCTGATTTATCAAGGCGGAATAAGTCTTCTTGCGGGTTCACTCAGCGGTATTCTTCAGGGAGAGCTTCTTACTCATATTTGTATGGTCGGATATGCAATAATCATTGCGATTGGCTTCAATTTCTTCATTGAGAAAAAATTTAAAACACTCAACATGGTGCCTGCATTGATTCTTCCGGTTATATATCATTATATTATGGTGTTGGTTGGGTATTTAAAATGATACGAAACGCATTTTTTAAATTTAAAATACTTTGATTAACAAAATAATAACATAATAAAAAAAGTGTTGATTTTTTTGAAAATATGTGCTAAAATCACCGATATAGACATGAATTATGTAAAAAACAACAGAACGACGCTGCAATTATACTGATTGTATAATTTCTCGGGCGAAAATTAATCGGTCGGAGGACAGAAATCATGAGAATAAGAAAGCAGTCACTCGGTGACAGAAACATTGTAGGTGCAAAAATCGAAGCAAGACGCAAGGAAATCAACATGAAGCAGAAGGATCTTCTCACTCAGCTTCAGATTAAGGGTATAGACCTCAATGCATCCGGTCTTTCAAAGCTTGAAGGTCAGCTCAGATATGTAACCGATTTTGAGCTTAAGGCTCTTTCTGAAGTTCTCGGTATGACTGTTAATGAGCTTCTTGATATTGAATAATTTTAACCACTACTTACCCTCTTATATACAACTCCTCAAACGAAGCCGTGTCCGCAAGGATGCGGCTTCACCCCTTTTTCGACATAAAACCCGTTGACAAAAGACGCAATATAATGTAAAATTTTACTATCAAAATTTTGGAGGTAATAACCATGGTTTTAGCTGCTGTCGGCAAAAACGGCACAGGCAAGGATTTCTTCCTTGAATATGTTGCAAAAACTTACGATTTTCCCATGATTTCAATTGGTGACGTTGTAAGAGAACTCGCTGCAAAGGACGGTCTTGAACTCACTCGTGACAATCTTCATGCAACCTCAAAGAAGTATATGTCCGAAAACGGACAGACCTTCTTCCCCGAGATGATTGTTAAGAAGATTAAGGAATCGGATGCACCCAACTTCCTTGTTTCGGGCATTCGTCCTCCTTCAGACATCGAAGTTTTCAAAAAGGCATTCGGCGACAAGTTTGTTCTTGTTGACGTTGTTATCAGCGATGACGAGGTTCGTTATCAGAGAATGCTTGCAAGAGGCTCCGAAAGAGACGGCAAGAGCATTGAAAAGCTCCGTGAAAACGATATTCACGAAGAAGAAATCTTCCACACCAGCGAAAGCGAAAAAATGGCTGACTACATCATGAAGAATGACGGCACCGTTGACGATTTCTACGCAGGCGTTAAGGATTTCTACGATAACTATCTCAAGGCAAAGCTCGACTAAAAAAGTTTGGGGCTGTCTCACTGTTGAGACAGCCCCGTTTTTTTATAGCTTTTTTCTGCATTCCTCTGCGCGCCTGCGCGGAAACTCCGCTTCGATTTCATAGCCCCTTTTTTCATACCATTCAAGGGTTTCACACCATGTTTTGTAAGCATTTTCATAATCGCCCAATTCCTCATAGCAGCTTGCTTTTGAATGGAGCGCGGCTGTAAAGCTCAGGTCAAGCCCGATTGCTTTGTTCCAGCAGTAAAATGCCTCATCATATTGTTTGAATCTTCTGTAAATATCCCCTCCGAGTGCAAAAAGAAGAGGACTGTCGGGAAATTTTTCTTTTGCTTTTTCAAAGCATTTGAGAGCATTTTCATTTTGACCTGCAATGAAATACGCAAAAAGAAGATTAATGTTGCTGAAGGCATCAGAGGGATTCTTTTTATAAATTTCAATCTGGTCTGCAATACATTTTTCTTTTTCGCCGATGCTTGAATAAAGACACATACGCTGCCGTTCAATCCAATGATAAGTGTCAGGATCGGTTTCAACGCCCATATCAAGCCCTTTTTTGAAAAGCTCAAGTGCCTTGTTTTTACAATATTCCATGTGGTACTGATAGAGAATTGCATAGATGCAAACATCATTCATGGTGTAATTTCCGCTTTTGATAAGTTCCGAAAATTCTTTGTCCGCTTCTATAAAATCCTTTTGATTATGTGTGGATTCGTAAACGGACATAAGCTTTTGCGCATAGTTTTCATAAGCAATTGATTTTTCTTTGTAAAGCTCGTCAACCGTTACGCAGTAAAGACGGGCAATTTCAGGGAGAAGCATAACGTCGGGCATTGCGTTTCCGCATTCCCAGCGAGAAATTGATTTTGCTGAAACACCGAGCTTTTCTGAAGCTTGTTCCTGAGTGAGTTTCTTGGCGAGTCTGAGTCTTTTTAAGTTATTACCGAAACTGAATGTCATATCTATCACCTTTTTGTCAGTAATTCATCAGCTGATGTCTGTATTATATCTTACCTTCCGAGATAATTCCACCACTTTTACAGAGAGAAGACTCTCGTAAAACGAGAAACGAAGTGAGCATATTGTCACTTTACAATTGAATGTGTCTGTGCTATAATGTCCAAAACAAAAATACGGGGGAACTATAATGAAAATGATAAAAACAGGGGCTGTTTTCGCCCTTGTAACTCTTATTGCTGTTTTTGCCGGGTGTAAAAACAACGAAACACCTGCAGCCGAAACAACAACCGTGATGACCGAATACGATATGTCGCAGGCGGTGAACGCGTTTAATCCGATAACGGAAAAAGATGAACCCGAAACGGATTTTGCGGAGATTACAACAAAAGTTTTCGAGAAAATAACGGAAAGATTTGAAACATCAACCCGAAAGAATTTGTTTCAGGAAAAAGAAACCGAAAAAACAACCGTCACAACCGCAGCAAAACCAACCACAACAAAGCTTATGACAACAACCGCCGTACCCACGGCAAAACAGACTGTAAAGGTAACGGTCAATGAGGGTGACAGCCTTACTCAGATATTCAAAAAGCTTGACGAAAACGGAGTTGCGGATTTTGATGCACTCATGGAAACCGCACAGAGTTACGACTACAGCTATTATCCTCTTGTTGCGGAAATTCCGTCAAACCCGAACCGTTGTTTCAGACTTGAAGGATATCTTTTCCCCGATACATATGAATTCTATCTGAATCAGAAACCTCAGGATGCCATCGGAAAATTCCTTCGCAACGGCAAGGCAAAAATAACCGATTCGATGAAATCGCAGGCATCTTCTCTCGGTTACAGCATGTATGAAATTCTCACCGTTGCTTCGATAATCGAAAAAGAAGGTGCAAAATCCTCTGAGGTTTCAAAGATTGCGGCAGTTATTTATAACCGCCTTGAAGCAGGCATGAAGCTGCAGATGGATTCAACCATTTACTACATAGAACGCCATGTGAAGCCCTATCTTTCGGGCGATATCAACCGCTACAACAGTCATTACAACACCTATAAATGCTCCGCACTTCCCGCAGGACCGATTTCAAATCCGGGAATGAGAACAATCAATGCCGCACTCAATCCTGCCGATGTTGATTATCTCTATTTCTGCCACGATGAAAACGCAAATTACTATTATGCCGAAACG
This sequence comes from Acutalibacteraceae bacterium, assembly GCA_045536515.1. Classification (GTDB taxonomy): domain Bacteria; phylum Bacillota; class Clostridia; order Oscillospirales; family Acutalibacteraceae; genus CAG-177. Next base: position 10,213 of record JAZSNQ010000050.1, read on the forward strand.
TTTGAAGAACATCAGGAAAATCTGAAGAAAGCAGGTCTTTCTTAAAGCGTAACATACCCCCGATAAGAAGGTGAATCCTTTTTATCGGGGGTATGTTGATAAATGTTAAATGAAGAAAAGTGCTGCGGTGTCAAATATGCATTCAACAGCCCTTCTTGTTGTGGTTTTGACAAGGAAGGTATAGAGTGTTTCGGGTATGGCTTTTTCGAGCATTGTGTCAAATTCCGCTTCTGCCATACCGCCCTTGTATTCGGGCGCGGGACCGTTGTTGATTGTCATATCAAAAACCTTTGAGCAAAGACCGCTTACCGTACCGATTTTTACATAGTTGATTGTAATGCCGGTTCTTGTTGCGCTCACTTCGGGGATGCTGCCGCTGAAAGGAATTTCAATCTTTTCGCCTGCTTTGATTATTCCCGAATCAAGAACATCAAAATCAATTTCCATTCCGTTTGTAATAACCGATACAATCTTTATTGCGGTGTCTTTATAAACATTTCTGACGATAAGAGATGTGTCTTCGGAAGAAACATAACCGGTGAGGCTGTTGTTGAATTTTGCGTGAACACCCTGATGGGGATTGTCAGAATATTCAAACTGGGGATATGCGGGGTCGGAATGAACATCCTTGAGTTCATCGGTGAAAAGAAGCTTTGCGCAAAGAGAAATCAGATAATCTTCAAGTTCAAACTGTGCATGGTATGAGTCTTCAATAAACCATGTTTTTTCGGGGAGATATGCGCTTGTTGCATCAATTTCCATTGAGGGAGAGATATGGTTGTGCTTGGAATTTGAACAGGTTGTCTTAACGCCCGTATAGCCGTCTGCAAAGCGTTCGCCCAATTTGGCAACCTTTGCGCCGGATGCGCTGTAAGTGGGAACAAGAATATCGCCGTTGAGAGTGTTGCCGAAGCACATATTGATGCCGCTGCAGGTGATTATGGAAACGTCAATGCCTTTGTTTTCGCATTTGTCGAAAATTTCGGTCATGGAAGGCATGATGTCATAATGTATGATGTCGTTTCTTCTGATGATGTCTTTGCTTTCAACGGGGTCAAGGAAATCGCGCTTGAGTGCGTCATAATAGTCGGGAGAAGTGATGGTATAAATCGAGCTCCAGTAACGGACAACATCGAGCATTCCGTCGCTTGCACTGTTGAGTGTTCTGTTGAGAAAATCGCCGTCGTTCGCTTCAAAGATTGCGGCAATTTCCGTTCCGACTCCGAGCACGCTTTCGACAAAATCGACAAGAGTTTCGAGGGGAAGGTCAACTTTCTTGCGGAAAAGGTGGTCTGTAAAATCCGTACCCTGAAGAGGAGGAACGTTGAGTACCGCTTTGTTGACGTCCTTGTCGTTCATATAGTAATAGAAATATGTTGCAGTGATAAGTCCGCCGTAGCTGACCGTGAAAAGATTGACCTTGTCAGAACCCGTGTATTCTTTGACAGCTTTTATGAATGTGCGGAGTTCTTCGGCAATCTGAATTGCATCGTGGCGTGAGTCATATTCAAAAACAAAAACGTTTTTGAGGTCTGCGTATCCGTTTGCATCAATATAATCCATGAAGTTCTCAAAAAGAATATTCTTTCTTTCGGCTTCTTTGCTGACAATCTTTTTGAGATTTGCGGCATTTGATTCCGCAGGGTCATTCTTATAGTGAACAACCGGAAAAACTGATGAACCGTCGGGATTGCAGCGCATTTTTTCTGCAATTGCATACGCACCGCCGCCGAGGGTTTCGCCGAAGTTTTCAACATCGCCTAAAAGAAGTCCGAAAATGGATAAAAGGAAATTCGGCATATCGTCAAGGATTCTGTCAAAAAGTTTTTCTTTTTTCGGAAGCCAGAGATATTCGTCTTCCGCACCGTTTTCGCCTTCAATATACATATATGGCTGAAGAAAACCGGGAACAAAAATAACAGGAGTTTCTTCTTTTTCTTTAGCGAGCGCAATGATGCCGCAGCTTGAAATAATAAGTGCCGCACAAAGAAGAACGCTTATGATTTTTTTCATATCAACATCTCCTTAAAGATAAAATCAAGTGATTGTGTTCAAAATTATACCATTTATATAGTCTGAAATCAATAAAAAGAAATATAAAAATAACGTCATAATTGAAAAAATATGAAATATATGCTAAAATATAACCGACAAAAGCCGAACAGGAGGGAATTATATGAATTCTTTTAAAAAGATAACAGCGATTATTTCGGTGTTTGCAATGCTCTTTGCTTTTGCATCGTGCGGCGATAATAAAACACCCGAAGTGACAACCACGGCGTCGCCGGCAACAACGACTCAGATTGTTGCTGAAAGCACCGAAGCAACGACCGAAGAATCAACAACTGTTGTTGAAACAACGGTTGAAACCACAGCCGAGGCAACAACCGAAGAAACAACAACCGAAAAGCCGACGACAACCGCCACAACCAAGAAACCCACAACCACGAAAAAGCCGACCACAACAAAAAAAGCAACCACAACAAAGAAGGTGACCACCACAAAAAAAGTGACAACAACGAAGTTGACCGCACCCACAAAGAAGGAAGATATCGTAAAACTCTATAATTCTGCAGCTTCCTCAGCATCGTCTTCAAAACCGGGCTATAAGAAGTCAACGGAAACAAAGCTGAGCAATCTCAATATGGGTGCGCTTGCAAAGATAAGTGTCGTCAGAGAAACAGTCGGCGATTTCCTTGGTGAAGGAAGCACATCCGAAACCGTAAAGAAAGGCAATTTTGATGGCAAAAAACTTGTTAAAAGCACGCTCAAAGCATCGGATGTCACAAATGCAACCTGCAAGCTCAGTGAAGACGGCAAGTATTACGAAATCACCTTAACCGTCAAAAATGAAACGAATCCTCTCAAGGGAAGCAGTGCCCTCGGAAGATTCACAAAGGATTATAAGGATGTTGATGAAATCAAAAGCGGTCTTTCCGAAGCAGGTGCAGGCGTCGGTGATATTACGGTTAAAACAACAAGCGTAACAATCAAGGCAAAAATCAACGTTTCAAACAAGCGTTTTGCGACCCTTACACAAAACATTAAAATGTCGGCAACCCTCAACGACGTAAAATATTCAATCGCAAAGGTTAAAACGGCTACAGCCGACCTTGAAACAACGATTAAATATACAGAATTCAAATATTAACAAAAAGTCCTCTGTGCAGATGTACGGAGGACTTTTTATGTGAAACCTGCAGCTTTTATAAATAAAAAAACCTTTGTCAAAAGACAAAGGTTTTTATTGGCTGGGGAATAGGGATTTGAACCCCAACAAACAGAGTCAGAGTCTGTCGTGCTACCGTTACACTATTCCCCAATGTAACTCGCAACTGGGCTACGGATATATATTATACACAATCAAATGGAAAAGTCAACACTTTTTTAAAGAAAATTTCAATTTTTTTCAAGTTTTTTCTTCGGGCGATTTTGCAATTTCCCTATTGTAAAAAAACACCGTTTATATTAAAATATATGAAAGGAAATTTTCGGAGGAATTCGATGAAAAATCTGATTAAAAAGCTTCTGAGTGTCCGAAACAGACGGAAGATACTCAGATTTCTCAATAAAAAGTGGCGGGCATTCTGTTCAATTCTGCCGCTTCGCAACGTTGTTTTGTTCTATTCAGTCAGGGCGGACGGCAAGCTTCTCGAAAACGCCGTGGCTGTTTATGATGCTCTTGATGCAAAAAAAATTATCTTTGCACATAAATTGCCCCATTCCGTGAGAATCAAGCCTCTTGCCTATTTTTATCTTATGACAAGCAGGGTTATCGTGACGGATGACTATGTGAGATATATGAGAGTTATAAAGCTCCGAGAAGGGCAGAAGCTCATTCAGATATGGCATGCCTGCGGTGCATTCAAGAAATTCGGTCTTGATGCGCCGTCACAGCTTACTCCCGAGGAGGAAAAGGCAACCCACTCGCAGTATTCGGCGGTTGCCGTTACTTCGGAAAAATGCCGTGAAAGCTATGCAAATGCATTCGGAATCAGCAAGGAAATCTGTCTTCCTCTCGGACTGCCGAGAACGGATAATATTATCAAATCCGCACCCGAAATGCGTGAGAGAATTCTGCTAAAGCATCCTGAATTAAGAAACAAAACAATTTATCTTTATTGTCCTACATTCAGAGAAGAAGACGGGAAAAGAGTTGAGTATAACCCCGGAATTGACTGGAAAAAGCTCAGCAATTCCATGGATGATGACGAGTTGTTCATTATCCGCCGCCATCCGCTTATGGATTACCGTTTTGAAAACGGTAAATATCCGAATATTCTTGATTTGTCAAACGAATCAACGCTTGAGCTGACTTCCGTCAGCAAGGTTATTATAACCGATTATTCTTCGGTTATTTATGATGCGGTATTGCTTGATGTGCCTGCGGTATTCTATTGTCCCGATTATGAAAAATACGAAAGAGGATTTTATCTTGATTTTCCGGACGGTTTGCCCGGAGAAATGATAACGGAAAGTGCGGCTTTGCTTGATTGCATCAGAAGAACGGCAGATAATCCCCCTGCGGAAAAGATATTGAAATTCAGAAACGAACAGCTTTCCGCCTGTGACGGAAAATCAACCGAAAGAGTTGTTGAGCTTATTGAAAAATGGATGACGAAATCTGTGAGCTTTATCTGAAATATTATCTTAAAACCTGTGAAAGACAGGGTTTGGCAGGCATTTCGCATCATACGCTTGATGTGTTGAGAAAGGAGTAAATCATGAGCATTTTAAGGTGGATAAAACAAAGAAAATATTATAAACGCACACCTGTTCTTGAAACAGAACGACTGATTTTAAGACCGATAACTCCCGAAGATGCCGAAGCGGCATTTGTATGGCTCAGCGACGAAAGAGTCAACAAATTCATGCCGTATAATTTATACAAAAATACAGATGAGGTTTTGTACTGGATAAATGTTTCGCTTCCCAAAACAAAAGACTTCAGTTGGGGCTTGGCTCTCAAAGAAAACAATGTTCTTATCGGCAGCGGAAGTATTCGATTCAAAGAGAAATATAACGCGTGGAATTTCGGTTATAATCTTAATTTTGATTATTGGGGTAACGGTTATGCTACCGAGGCAGCAAAACGAATGATAGAATATGCATATGAAGAACTCGGAGCAAGAGATTTTTGTGCCACACATGCAACAGATAACCCTGCATCCGGAAGGGTTCTGGAAAAATGCGGTCTTGTTTTTGACCGCTACGACGAATACTGCACATTTGACGGCAAACATACCTTTAAGGCAAAATTCTATAAAATGCATTTGGATTAAATTAAAAAACGCCCTGCGGAAAATTTTTTCTGCAGGGCGTAACACATTCGGCAATGTTGACATAATCTGTGAATGTAAGCGGTTGGAAACAACGCTTCAAATCAGAACAGGGAGGTCAGATTATGGGTTGCGGATGCAATAACAACTGGTGCCTTTTCATCATCCTCATTCTTCTCTTCTGTAACGGCGATTGCGGCAACAGCAACAGCTACGGCTGCGGTTGCGGTTGCGGTGTAGCACAGAGAAGCAATGACTGCGGCTGCGGTTGCGGCTGCTAACAGGTAGCAAGAAAACCTGCCGCCTCTTCCATGGTTAATCCGCCGGGGGAGGCGGCAAAATTTCTCGGAATTATGCTCTGCCAACGCAGGGCATATTTTTTTGCTTCTTGTTCGGAAATTTTAACTCCTTCAAGGTCGGTAAGGGATGCGATAACCGATTTTACGGTTTCGATATCCTCCGTCATTTCAATGAATTTTACATATTTTTCGGGAGAAAACTCTTTGCATCGGTCAATGAACGAAGCAAAGAATGCCGCACAAGCCATTCCGTGAGGAATTCCGTAGTTTTCGGTCAGAACATAGCCGAGAGGGTGGGGGAATGCCGTGCCGCAGGTGTTTATGACAAGACCTGCGTATATCGACGAATAGTAGAGAGGGTCACGCAGATTATCCGCAACGGTATCTGTCTGCGAAAGAGCCTTAAGACAGCGGTAAAGCTCGGGAATGCATTTTTCTGCCCAGAGATTTATTACACCTTTTCCCTTCGGAGTGAAATATCCTTCAATTGCATGGGCAAAAGCATCAAGTGCGGTTGAAACCGTTGATTTATAAGGGAGAGAGTATGTATATTTCGGGTCGCAGAACGAAACCGCGGAATAGCAGTCGGGTCCCGAAATGCTCTTTTTGATACCTGTTTCATCATTTGTCAGAACGGCAACGGCGGTAACCTCGCTTCCCGTGCCTGCTGTTGTGCCGATAAGTGCAACGGGCAGAGGAGAATTATCATATTTCCTTTTATAAATGTCAATCGGTGAAAGGTCGGGATTTGCGGCATAAATCGCAATTGCTTTTGCCGCATCAAGCACAGACCCTCCGCCTATGCCGAGAAGGAAATCTGCTTTTGTCTCTCTTGCAGCGATGCCTGCTTTGTGACAGACGGAAATCAGCGGATTCTCGCCTATTTCATCAAATATTTCATAAGAAATATCCTCTTTTTCAAGTGCGGATTTTGTGTCATCAAGTGCGCCGCTTTTTATTGCACCCGATTTGCCCGTTAAAATCAGGCATTTTGTTCCGAGTGCTTTGAGTGCGGCGGAATTTTCCGCAACCGCATTTTCACCCCATATGCATTTTGCGGGCATATATATTGAATCGGACATAAATTTACTCCTTTTAAAAATTCTGTATTAATATTACCATATTTTTCGCGAATTTCAAATATATTTAGTTGAAAATGTAACATTTAAGGTTGAAATGTTTTCTTTTTAGGTGTATTATATATAAGTTAAATAATATTTTAATATGGGCAGGTGTGTGTATTGAAGAAAACGGCGGTTGCAATCGTGATAATAATTGCGGCGGCACTTGTTGCTTTTCTCGCATATGACGGCACAGTCAATAAAGAAATCACCTCCGATTTCTTTTCTATGAACACCTACTCAACAGTTAAACTCAAAGGCGCGGAATCTGACGAAGCTGCGGAAGAAATAAGGAGTTTAACCGAGAAACTTGACACGGAAATTCTTTCGAGAACAAGCAGCAAATCCGTTGTATCGGTTCTCAATAAAAACGGCGGAGGAAACGCGGAGAAAATATCGGATTATCTCAATGTTCTTTTTGATGTATGCAAAAAAAGCGGAGGCGCTTTTGATTTCACTCTCGGTGCGGTCAGCGACCTGTGGAGTTTCAGCTCAAACCCCGTTTTGCCCGATGAAACAGCGATAAAAGATGCTCTTTCACATTCGGGATATGATAAAATGAAGTTTGACGGAAAAGAAATTGATTATTCCGATAAAGCTGCGGTTGTTGATTTCGGCGGCGCAGGAAAAGGAATTGCGCTTGACGAAATAAAGACTGTTCTTGAAAACAAAAAAATAAGGGAAGCAGTTGTCAGCATAGGCGGCAGCGTTCTTCTTATGGGTGATAAGAAATTTACCGTCGGAATCAGAAATCCCGAAGGCAATTCGGGCAGCTACATTGCGAAGCTTCATATCCCCGAAGGCTGCGTTTCGACCTCGGGCAGCTATGAACAGCAGTTTGAATTCGGCGGCAGAAAATATCATCATATTCTCGACCCCGAAACGGGATACCCCGTTGACAACGGTCTTCTGAGTGTAACAATTATTTCCGACAGCGGAATTTTAACCGATGCACTTTCAACGGCTTGCTTTGTTCTCGGTTACGAAAAAGGAAAAGAGCTTGCGGAAAACTATGGGTGCGGTGTTGTTTTTGTTACCGAAGATAAAAAAGTTTATGCGGAAAACGGCGCTGAAAACTATATTGAAATAACAGATAATGCATATACTCTGGTGATGCAATGAATTTGAAATTTATAAAAAAGGGCGATATTATCATGATTGCCGTGATAATAATTGCGGCGGCGGTTTTTATGCTTTGGAACAGTTCAAAAACCGAAGCCGTGCAGGCGGTCATAACCGTTGACGGTGAAGTTGTCAAAACCGTTGACCTCGGCAATATAAAAGAAAAAACCACCTTCATTCCCGCAACGGAACCGAGAGTTTTGATAACAGCAGAAAACGGCAAAATCCGCTTTGAGTCAGCCGAATGCGAAGACAAGCTCTGTGTTGCCTGCGGTGATTTGAGCAAACACGGAGATACTGCAGTCTGTCTTCCCTCAAAAACCGTTATAACCGTAACGGGCAGCGATGTTGATGCGGTGGTTTACTGATATGAAAAAAAGTCTTGCATATAAAACGGCGTTGTCGGCGATTCTTTGCGCACTTGCTTTGGCACTGAGCTTTCTTGAAAGTCTTTTACCGCCGATACCGTTTCTTCCGCCGGGAGCAAAACCCGGATTTTCAAACATAATAATTATGTTTGCCGCAGGCAGTCTCGGACTTCCTCAGACCCTTATGATTGTTCTTGTGAAGGGCGGCTTCGCTTTTGTCACAAGAGGGGTCACGGCAGGAATAATGAGCCTTTCGGGCGGAATTTTATCTGCGGCGGCAATGTTTGTTCTGTTAAGATACGGAAATAAAATTTTCGGTCTTATGGGCATATCCGTCATAAGTGCGCTGTTTCACAATATCGGACAGCTTATTGCGGCGGCATTTATCACGGGCACTTCAAGTATAGTATATTATGCACCTGCGCTTGCCGTTTTCGGAATAGCAACGGGTGCCGTAACGGGCGTTATTTTCAAAGCGGTTATTCCTGCGCTCGATAAATTCAAAAAACACTTCTTTATATAAATCAAAAACAAGGAGATGATATTCATGGTTAAGGCTGTTGACGGCGTATTGAAAGCCGTTAAAAAAGTCAGAGGCGGCGTTAAGGTTGACCATCATAAAAACACTGCCGAATCCGAAGTTGTAAGACTTCCCATCCCCTCAAAGGTAGTTATTCCCATGCAGCAGCATATAGGCGCACCTTGTGAGCCGGTTGTAAAGGTCGGAGACGAGGTTGCAGTCGGTCAGCTTATCGGTGATACCGATAAATTCGTTAGTGCACCTATCCACGCATCGGTTTCCGGAAAGGTAACGGCTGTGGGCGATGTGAAACTCCCCAACGGCGTTATGTCCAAGGCTGTTACTATCGAATCAGACGGTGAAATGCGCCTCTGGGAAGGCATTGAACCTCCCAAGGTTGAAACGAAAGAAGATTTTATCAAGGCGGTAAGAGCATCGGGACTTGTAGGTCTCGGTGGTGCGGGTTTCCCGACCCACATCAAGCTCAATTTCCCTGCCGATAAAAATATCGATACCCTTATTATCAATGCGGCGGAATGTGAACCTTACATAACCGTTGACTACCGTGAATGCATGGAAAATTCATGGGATATTCTTTCAAGCGTTTATACTCTCAAGGATATTCTCGGATTCAAGAGAGTTGTTATTGCTGCAGAGGATAACAAACCCGAGGCATTCAAGGTGCTTAAGAATATTGCGGATCATAAGGATGACGTTGATGACGAAGTTCAACTCATGATTCTTGAATCCAAATATCCTCAGGGTGCTGAAAAAATGATGGTTCAGTCCGCAACGGGCAGAAGAGTTCCTCCCGGAAAGCTTCCCGCCGATGTAGGCTGTGTTGTTCTTAATGTAACTTCAGCGGCATTTATCGCACGTTATCTCAAAACGGGCAAGCCTCTTGTCAGCCGTTCGCTTACCGTTGACGGTTCGGCAATTGCAAATCCCAAAAATGTAAGAGTTCCCATCGGAACCAATATCTCGGATATTATTGATTTCTGCGGAGGCTTCAAAACCGAGCCTTGCAAAATTTTAACGGGCGGTCCCATGATGGGTCTTGCCATAGTGGGAACGGATTTGCCTGTTCTCAAGCAGAACAACGCAATTCTTGCATTCTCAAAGGATGATGCGGTTCTCAAACCCGAAACCGACTGTATCCGCTGCGGCAGATGTGCAATCGCTTGTCCTATGAGCCTTATGCCCACAAACATCGTGAGAGCTGCAAAGGCAAAAGACCCAGAAGCGCTCAAACAGCTCGGTATCACGGTTTGCATGGAATGCGGAAGCTGTGCATTTGCCTGCCCTGCAGGTAAGCCCCTTGTTCAGCATATGCGCCTTGCAAAGGCAATTTTAAGAGAGGAGGGCAATAAATAATGGTTGACGGAAAAAAGCTTGTTGTAAGTGCGTCGCCTCATCTTCGCACAAAAGACACAACTCAGCGAATCATGCTTGATGTTGTTATCGCACTGATTCCCGCACTTATTGCGGCTGTAGTGCTTTTCGGACCCCGCGTTCTTGCCGTTACGGCAACAACCGTTATCACAGCCGTTCTTTCGGAATTTGCCGCAAGAAAGGTTATGAAGCGTCATAACACAATTCAGGATCTGAGTGCGGTTGTAACCGGTCTTATCCTTGCATTCAACCTTCCTGTGAGCATTCCTCTCTGGATGGCTGCAATCGGAAGCTTCTTCGCAATTGTTGTTGTAAAGCAGATGTTCGGCGGTATCGGTCAGAACTTTGCAAATCCTGCAATTGTTGCAAGAATCGTTCTCCTTCTCTCCTTCGGTCAGGCAATGGGTAACTGGACTGCACCGCTTTCATGGAAAACGGATGCTGTTTCAACCGCAACACCCCTTGCAATCATCGGCGGCGAATCAACCGAAGCACTGCCTTCACTTCTTGATATGTTCCTCGGCATAAGAGGCGGATGTATCGGCGAAACCTGCTCCCTTGCACTCATCGTCGGCGGCATCTACCTCATGGCAAGAAAGGTTATTTCTTATAAAATTCCCGTTGCTTTCATCGGCACGGTCGCCGTTATTATGCTCATCGCAGGCAAATTCGACCTTGAATTCCTTGCATATGAGCTTATGGGCGGCGGACTTCTCCTCGGTGCATTCTTCATGGCAACCGATTATTCCACAAGCCCCATCAAATCAAACGCAAAAATCGTTTTCGGCGTAGGCTGCGGTCTTCTGACCTGCGTTATCAGACTTTTTGCATCGCTTCCCGAAGGCGTATCGTTTGCAATCCTTATTATGAACCTTCTTGTTCCCCATATCGAAACAATCATGGCTCCCAAGCCTTTCGGCACGGTTAAAGAGAAAAAAACAAAGGAGGGTGAGGCAAAATGAAAAACCTCAAGGAATATCTTGTCCCCACAGTAACCCTCTTTGTTATCTGCCTTGTTGCAACAGTTCTTCTCGGTTTCACAAATCAGGTGACTGCGCCTATTATTGAGCAGCTTGCAATCGAAACCGAAATCAAGTCCAGACAGACTGTTTTTGCATCTGCTGCCTCCTTCGGTGAAGCTGAAATTTCCGAGGATGGCACGAGCGTTGTTGCCGCACTTGATGAAAGCGGAGCAACAATCGGTTATGTTGTTGTTAATATAGCCAAGGGCTACGGCGGAGATATCTCCGTTATGACGGGTGTTGATACAGACGGCAAGGTGACAGGTGTCAACATTCTTTCACACAGTGAAACTGCAGGTCTCGGTGCAAAGGCTGCCGAAACCTCATTCCGTGATAAATTTTTCGGTCTTGTTAACGGTATCACCGTTTCAAAGGACAAGGCGGGCGAAAATTCAATTGACGCCATTACCGGCGCAACAATAACTTCAAGAGCGGTTGTCAATGCAGTCAATGCCGCAATCGAAGCAGCAGGAGGTGAGAACATTGGCTGAAAAGAAATCACTCGGTAAAGAATTTACCAAAGGTCTTATAGCCGAAAACCCCGTTTTCCGTCTTGTTCTCGGCACCTGTCCCACTCTTGCTGTTACAACAAGCGTTGTCAATGCGCTTGGCATGGGTGTCTCGGCGATGATAGTTCTTGTTTGTTCAAACATCGTTATCTCGCTTCTCCGCAAGGTTATTCCCTCAAAGGTGCGTATTCCCGCTTACATAGTTGTTATTGCATCATTCGTTACAATTGTTCAGATGATAGTGAAAGCATTTGTTCCCGCACTTGATGCGGCACTCGGTGTTTTCCTTCCTCTTATAGTTGTTAACTGCATCATTCTCGGCAGAGCAGAGGCTTTTGCAGGCAAGAATTCCGTTATCGCT
>JAZSNQ010000144.1:0-1819 GCA_045536515.1 Acutalibacteraceae bacterium
GACCTACCATGATGATATTATGTCCGCCTGCCGCGGCGATTTCCATGGCTTTTTTTGCTTCAATCTGACCCATGACATCCCTGAAATCGGGAGCGAACATACCGAAGGCTTTTTCGTTCTTTGAAAGCTCCTCATATTTAACGGGGGTGAGTGTTTTATAATTTGTGAGATGAGCAAACACTTGCTTCACATCTTCAACCGCATAGATATCTATTCCGTCAACAACGGAACATTCGAGAGCGTTTTCTGCAGGAACATAAACTCTTTTCATTCCGCTTTTCTTTGCACGGATTACCATTGACAGCGCACCGTTGACCCTACGCACAAGACCGTCAAGGGATAATTCACCGATAAAAGCGCAGTCATCGATATCTGCAAGGAGCTGATGGGTTGCTTTGAGAATGGCAATTAATATCGGCAAATCATAAATGGGGCCTTCTTTTCTTATGTCTGCAGGAGAAAGGTTGATTGTGACACGGCTTTGCGGAAAAGAAAAACCGCTGTTTTTCATGGCGGAACGCACTCTGTTGCGCGATTCGCCAACGGAAGTGTCGGGCAGACCGACGATATCTATACGCGGCAAGCCCTGACCGAAGTCAACTTCAACTCCGACCATGTAGCTTTCGATTCCGAAAAGTCCCATGCTGTTTATTCTTGCAAACATCAAATCAACCCCTTTGTATTATTGTATAATATCATATAATACAGAAAAAGACAAGAAAAAGCCGTCACCGAAGTGACGGCTTTGTAAATTTTTATTTGCCGAACATCATAAGCAGGAAACCTGCGGCAACGGCTGAACCGATAACACCCGCAACGTTCGGACCCATGGCGTGCATGAGAAGGAAGTTGGTGGGGTTATACTTTCTGCCTTCGGTCTGAGCAACACGGGCTGCCATGGGAACTGCGGAAACGCCTGCAGAACCGATGAGGGGATTGATTTTACCGCCCGTAACAAGATAGAGAAGCTTGCCGAGAAGCAGACCGCCGATTGTTGAAAATGCAAAAGCGGCAAGACCGAGAATAACAATCTTGATGGTGTTCCACTGAAGGAATTCCGTGCCGTTTGTTGTTGCACCGACTGTTACACCGAGCATGATTGTTACGATGTTGGTGAGTGCGTTCTGTGCGGTTTCGCTGAGTCTGTCGGTAACACCGCATTCCTTGAGAAGGTTACCGAACATGAGCATACCGACGAGAGGTGCGGCATCGGGAATAAGGAAAGCAACAACAACAAAAACAACAATGGGGAAGATAATCTTCTCTGTTTTGCTTACGGTGCGGAGCTGTTTCATTTCAACCTTTCTTTCCTTCTCTGTTGTGAGAAGCTTCATGAGAGGAGGCTGAATGAGGGGGATGAGTGCCATGTAGGAATATGCCGCAAGAGCGATGGGTCCGAGAAGATGACCTGCAAGCTTTGAGGCAACGAGGATTGCTGTGGGACCGTCAGCACCGCCGATGATTGCGATTGATGCAGCTTCCTGCGGAGTGAAACCGAAGAGAATTGCAACAACAAAAGCAATATAAATACCAAGCTGTGCCGCCGCACCTAAAAGAAGGCTGACGGGGTTTGCAAGCAGAGGACCGAAGTCTGTCATTGCGCCGATTCCGAGGAAGATGAGGCAGGGGAAGATTGAACTCTTGACACCTGCGTAAATCAGTCGGAGAACGCCGTCTTCATACCAATGAGCAGGTTCAACGCCTTCGGGAAGCTCAGTCATAAGACCTGCAGGGTCGTCCATAAGACCTGCGCCGGGCATGTTTGCAAGAAGGATGCCGAATGCTATGGGAACAAGCAGAAGCGGCTCAAACTTCTTGA
>JAZSNQ010000008.1:0-5689 GCA_045536515.1 Acutalibacteraceae bacterium
TTCAACGCCGTTATCAAGAAGAGCTTCGATGTGGCCGTGAAGAAGCTTTGCGGGATAGCAAACCGTATCCGAAGGAATAGTGTGCTGACCGAGAACATAGAGGTCTCTTGTTGATTTGGGTGAAAGAGCAATTCCGAAGCCGAGTTCGGTGAAGAACTTGTGCCAGAAAGGAAGAAGCTCAAACATATTAAGTCCCATGGGAAGACCGATTGTGGGTCTTTTACCCGTTACGGGTTTGTATCCTGCAAGAAGCTCGCGCTTATAGTCAAACATATTGTCGCCGCTGTTGATGTTTGATTTTGCAAGAGGCTTGCTGCATCGGTTACCGCCGATAAAGCTTCTGCCGGAGCTGAATGTGTTGACCGTAAGACGGCAGTTATTGCTGCACTTTCCGCAGGTAACAGCCTTAACTTTATGTTCAAAAACCTTGAGTTCTTCTGCTGTTATGATTGTACTCTTTTCGGGTTTTCTTTCCAGTGCATAGAGAGCTGCACCGTAAGCACCCATGATTCCCGAGATAACGGGTCTCACAACATCTCTGCCGATTTCCTGTTCAAATGCGCGAAGAACGGCATCATTGAGGAATGTTCCGCCCTGAACAACAATGTTCTTTCCGAGTTCATCCGCACTTGCGGCTCTGATAACTTTATAGATTGCGTTTTTAACAACACTGATTGAAAGACCTGCCGAAATATTTTCAATTGATGCGCCGTCTTTCTGAGCCTGCTTAACGGACGAGTTCATGAAAACGGTACATCTTGAACCGAGGTCAACGGGTCTGTCTGCAAAAAGACCGAGCTTTGAGAATTTTTCAATTCCGTAACCCCATGCGGCAGCAAATGTCTGAAGGAACGAGCCGCAGCCTGAAGAACAAGCTTCGTTGAGGAAAATGTTGTCGATTGCGTTGTTTCTGATTTTGAAGCACTTTATATCCTGACCGCCGATATCGATGATGAAATCAACATCAGGTTTGAATTTCTTTGCGGCTGTGAAGTGTGCAACCGTTTCAACAAGACCGATGTCAATGCCGAAAGCGTTTTTGATGATTTCTTCACCGTAGCCTGTTACGGCACTTGAAACAACAACCGCATCGGGATAGTTTTCATAAAAATATTCAAGGAAATCTCTGATAAGAGAAACCGGATCGCCGCTGTTGGGGGTATATTTGCTGCAAATGATTTTTCCTTCTTTGTTTATAACGGCAGCTTTTACGGTTGTTGAACCTGCATCAATACCGATGCATACCTCTTCACCCTTTTTTACGGGGCAGTTTTCTTCAACAAATGCTTTGGCATGACGTGCGGAGAATTCTTCGTATTCTTTTTCATTTGCAAAAAGGGGATTTGCGCCGAGATATTCGCCGCTTTCCTTTGAGTTTCTGATTTTTTCTGTAATGTCTTTTATGTCGATTGCTTTTCCGTCGGAAGAAAATGCTGCACCGAGAGCAACGAAATAAAGACCGTTTTCGGGGCATACTCCCTTTGTGCCGAGACCTTTATCAAAAGCCTCTCTGAGTTGTGAAAGGAAATAGAGGGGACCGCCGAGATAAACAACGTTTCCTTCGATTTTTCTGCCCTGAGAAAGGCCTGCAACGGTCTGATTTACAACGGCTGTAAAAATACTTGCCGCAATGTCGTTCTTTCTTGCACCCTGATTGAGAAGGGGCTGGATATCCGATTTTGCGAAAACGCCGCATCTTGAAGCGATTGAATAAATCTTTTCGTGGCTTTCCGCAAGCGTATTCATATCTGTGGGGGTAACATTAAGAAGTGAAGCCATCTGGTCGATGAATGCACCCGTTCCGCCTGCGCAAGAACCGTTCATTCTGACTTCAACACCGTTTGTGAAGAAAAGAATCTTTGCATCCTCGCCGCCGAGTTCGATAACTGCATCCGTGCCGGGAAGAAGCTTTGAAACGCTGATTCTTGTGGCATAAACCTCCTGAATGAAATCAAGTCCGAGTGCGTTTGCAAAACCCATGCCTGCCGAACCTGAAACGGTAAGCGAAGCGTTTGCAAATTCGGGATTGAGCTTTACGATTTCAGAGAGCATTTCCGCACTCTTTTCCGCAATTTTTGAATAATGTCTTTCGTAAGCTTTGTATTTTATGTTGTTGTTATCGTCGATTGCAACGCATTTGAGAGTGGTTGAACCGACATCCATACCTATTCTCATTTTTATATCTCCTATGCATCTTTACGGACTTCGTCTGCGGGAATGCCGAGGCTTTCAAGCATAAGTCCTTCTATTTCGTCATGAAGCTTTTTGTTTGCTTCTTCAATCGTCATTTCTCCGACCTTGAAAGGCTTTCCGAATATAACCTTCAGGTCCTTGCTGCGGAATTTATATTCACCCGTAAGTCCGAAAGGAACGATATATGCATCGGTTTTCTTTGCCATTGAAACGGCACCATGCTTCAAAGGAAGCATGAACGCATCGGTTTTGTTTCTTGTTCCTTCGGGGAAAATGCCTATTGCACCGTCATCCTTAAGAACGGTAAGTGCCGATTTTGCACTTGAAAAATCCTTTCTTGAACGGTCAACGGGAATGCATCCCACAAGTCTGAAAAAAGGTGCGAGCTTTCCTTCAAAGTATTCCTTTTTAGCCATGTAGTGAATAACTCTTTTGGTTGCCATAATAGTGAGGCACTGATCAAAAACGTGCTTATGATTGCCTGCTATGATAATTGCACCGTCATCGGGAATATTCTCCGCACCGATGATTTGCGGATTGTAATAAAATCTGAATAACGGACGCATTATCGGGGTAAGTATTTTATAACCCGTTTCTCTGTTTTCGGGTTTAACTGTTTTACTCATTTGGTAACACCTGCTTTCATAAGTTCTTCTGAAACAACCTTCATAAGTTTTTCGTTTGCTTCTTCAAGGTTATCGGAGACTGTTATGGGCTCCATAAACCGGATTTTTATATTTCTTTCAAATGCTTTGTATTTTCCTGTGATAATAAAAGGAATAATCGGAGTGTGCGTATCTCTCGCCATTTTTACGGCACCGAATTTGAAAGGCATGATGATATCTTCGGTGCGGTTGATTGTTCCTTCAGGGAAAATACCTATGAGTTTTTCATCGTTGAGATATTTGACTGCGGTTTCAAGTGCTGCCTTGTCTTTGGTTCTTCTGTTGACGGGAATGATACCCATGTTTTTGAAGATTATCTTCAAGGGTCCTTTCATAAGTTCATCCTTTGCAAGATAATGGACACATCTGTCGGTTGCACATCCGACAAGAATGCAGTCAAAATAGTTTGTGTGGTTACCTGCAAGAATGATTCTTCCCATTTTGGGTATTTGGTTTTTGCCGATGATAGTCGGTTTATAGATTGCTTTGAAGATTGTGCCGAGAGGGCGTCTTATCATTCTGTAAAGTATAGGATCCTTCATCTTTTTTCTCCTCCGTGTTGTGGGCATATTTATACCCTATTCTATTATACAAATCTTGTTTTATCATAACAGAAGAATTCGACCGATTTATGAACAAATTGTAAATAATAGTATATATAATACTATATTTAGTAGATTGAACAAAAATATATAAATATAAGTTGAAATTATGGAGAATTTGTGATATGATATCCGATATGGAAAAGAAAACAAACAAAGAAATACTGGAACAAATCGAAGGCGGACTTATTGTTTCCTGTCAAGCCCTGTCAACAGAGCCGTTATATGACAGCTACATAATGAGCAAAATGGCTTATGCCGCATTCCTCGGCGGTGCTGTGGGAATAAGAGCAAATACTGTTGTTGACATTCTGGCTATCAGAGAAAGAGTTGACCTTCCGATTATCGGAATCATCAAGGAAGTGTATGACGACAGCGATGTTTACATCACTCCCACGATGAAAGAAGTTGATGCGCTTGTTGAAATCGGCTGTGATATCATTGCGGTTGATGCAACAAACAGACTCAGACCCGGCGGAGTTACCTTTGAAGAATTCTTCAGAGAAGTGCGCACAAAATATCCCGAGCAGCTTTTCATGGCAGATACCTCCTGCTTTGAAGAGGGCAAGCTTGCGCTTGAGCTCGGATTTGACCTTCTCGGCACAACCATGAGTGGCTACACACCCTATACCAAAGGAAATTCTCTGCCCGATTTTACCCTTATGAAGCGTTATAAGGAAGAACTCGGTGCAACCGTTATTGCCGAGGGTGGAATCTGGGCACCCGACGAACTTGTGAAAGCGTTTGAAAGCGGTGCACACGCAGCTGTAGTCGGCACGGCTATTACAAGACCCATGGATATCACCAAACGTTTTGTGAAAGCTTTGGAAGAGTCCAAAAAATAATTTTTAAGGGACGATTTTTGTCGTCCCTTATGTTTTATCGGAGGAAACCTGATGAGAATTCTTGCATTTGACATCGGAGGCACGGAAATCAAATATGCTTTCTGTGATGAAAACTTCAATCTCACCGAGAAAAAATCCATTCCCACAAATGCGCACGAAGGCGGAAAAAGAATAATTGAGCGTGTTGTTGAAATTATAAAAAACTGCGACGGCATTGACCGTATAGGCATTTCAACGGCGGGTCAGGTTGACAGTAAAAGAGGCGAGATTATTTTTGCAACCGACAGCATTCCCGGTTATACGGGCACAAAAATAAAAGAAATAATCGAAGCTGAAACTGGTATCCCGACTGCGGTTGAAAACGATGTCAATTCCGCTGCGATAGGTGAAGCGATTTTCGGTGCGGCAAAGGGTGTTGACAGCTTTGTCTGCCTTACGTACGGCACGGGAATAGGCGGTGCGGTTTATCTTGATAACAAGCTGTTTACGGGCGCATCGTTTTCCGCAGGTGAATTCGGTCATATCGTAACTCATGCAGGCGGCAGAAGCTGCACCTGCGGCGGCAAAGGCTGCTATGAGGCTTATGCGTCTGCAAAAGCTCTGGTCGGTGATGTTAAAGAAAAAACAGGCAGAAGCATGAACGGCAGAGAAATTTTTGCGGAGTTTGATAACCCCGAAATCCGCAATGTTATTGATAACTGGATTGACGAAATTGTTATCGGTCTGAAAAGTCTTATTTATATTTTTAACCCCACGCTTATTGTTGCGGGGGGAGGAATAATGAATGAAGAATATATTACCGAGGAAATTAATAAACGTCTGCAAGATGAACTTATGGCAAGCTTTGGAAATGTGAAGGTTGTCAAGGCAATTATGGGTAATGACGCAAACAAACTCGGTGCAGCTTACCTTGCTTCAAAAATTTAATATGACAGAAGAAAACCGCTGAAGCCATATGGTTTCAGCGGTGTTTTTTATCCTTTTTCAACTCTGAATGAATAAACATCTCCGTCAACAATTTCTGTCTGGTCAACGCCTTTCATCGACATTTCACCGTTAATGTAAAATGCCCAATATGTGCCGTCGGTATCATAGTCAGCAGTAATTCCGTTTACTTCTTTGATATAAAGACCGTACGGACCTTGTTCACCTTTTATATATCCGAGCTTTTGCAAAGCATCTCCGAGTATTTCCACGTCTGTCATAATCGGTAATTGAGTTTTGTTTCCGTTCCCGTCAATTACTTCAAATGTGAATGTGTTGCCGTTTTCGGGCTCAACGCTTATCGGTTCTGTGGTTGTTGAAACTTCTTTTTTTGTTTTACCGCAGGCACCGAGAGAGAATATCATCGCAATGGCGATAAATGCGGCAATCAATCGTCTTA
>JAZSNQ010000072.1:0-8160 GCA_045536515.1 Acutalibacteraceae bacterium
AATGCTGATTTACCTATTGTCGGCGGTTCAATTCTCACTCATGACCATTTTCAGGGCGGAAGATATGAATTTGCAATGGAAAGAGCTCCGATTGAAAAAAAGGTTGAATTCAAAGGCTTTGAAGACATCGAAGCAGGCATTGTAAAATGGCCCATGTCAACAATCCGTCTGCTTTCGGAGTCACCTGAAAGGCTCGTTGATCTTGCGGATAAAATCCTTACCGCATGGAGAGGATATACCGACGAAAGCGCATTTGTTTTTGCGTATTCGGGCGATACACCTCACAACACAATAACTCCCATTGCAAGACGCAGGGGCAAAAAATACGAACTTGACCTTGTTCTTCGCAACAACATAACAACAGACGAGCATCCCATGGGTGTTTATCACCCCCATGCCGAACTTCATCATATTAAGAAAGAAAATATCGGTCTGATTGAGGTTATGGGTCTTGCCGTTCTTCCTCCCAGACTCAAAGATGAGCTTGAAACCCTTGCCGACGCAATCGTAAACAAAAAAGACTTGCGTTCAGACAATCTCACCGCATCCCATGCAGACTGGGCAGAAAAATTTATTGCAAATTACAGTGAAATCAACGCTGAAAATGTTACTGACATCATTCGTGCAGAGGTCGGAAAGGTTTTTGCAACCGTTCTCGAACACGCAGGTGTTTTCAAGCGTAACGAATCAGGCTTTGCGGCATTCATGAGATTTATCAAAGCCGTATAATTCTTTGGAATAAACACCGGAAAGGTGTTAAATATGAAAGGAGTATTCCCATGAAAAAAATTCTCTCACTCCTCCTCGCCGCTGCACTTCTTTTCAGCTTCGCAGCATGCGGTAAGGAAGAAACACCCGCAGAAACCACAACAACCACAGCAGCAGTCGAAGAAGACACAACAGCAGCTCCCGTTGTCGAAGACACAACAGCTGCTCCCGCAGAAGAAGATACCACAGCAGCTCCCGCAGAGGGTGAAACAACAGTTGCTCCCGTTGAAGGCGAAGAAACAACAGTTGCAGAAGAAACAACTGCGCCCGCAGCAGCTCCCGCAACAAAAGAAGAAATCATCGCTTACTACAACAAGACAATCAACGATGCATATGCAGCAAAGGTTGGCTTCAACAAGGAACGTTACACAGATAACGAAGCTCTTAATGCCGGTTTCCTTCTCAAGACATTCGGTAACCTTATTTATTCGTTCATGGGTATCGGTGCAGAAAACAAATACACAATGGACGTAACAAAGGGTCAGTGGGAAAGCGATGTTCCTCACCACTATCTCCGCAAGAGCACTCTTTCAGCTGCTGATGTAACAGCTGCAAAGTGCACAGAAAGCAACGGCAAGTACACAATCACACTCGACGTTAAGCCCGGTAACAGCAAGGCTTCCAAAGACGCAAAATCCAACAACTCACCCATTGACAAGTGCGGCATCTGTGTCGGCGACGCAGACAAGAGCTACTTCGACCACAAGACTGCTCCCGTTATCTACAGCGCAATCGGCGAAGTTCTCAGCAGTGCAGTTATCGAAGAAAGCTACAAGAACGCAAAGGTTGTTGCAGTTGTTGACGTTGCAACAGGTCACCTTGTAAGTCTTACGGTTGAATTCGATATCGATGTTGTTATCGATGCAGCAGGCGGCGGTAATGCAACAGGCACAACTCACGTCTTCTATAAGAACTTCAAATATTAATTTTCTGCATAAATTTGCAGCCGGGGGGCGTCCTTCGGCTGCTTTTTCTTTTCTGTTTTCAACAAATCAGCATCTTTTTCATTGTGCAAAATATACATACATTTTTAACAATAAAAATTTAAAGTTGTTGCAGTCTACGATTTTTAAAAGCACGGGTTTTAACAAGTGAAATTCGGGTTGACTTTGCAATTCTATTTATATATAATATATAGAACTTATAGTGCAGTAAGTATTTTATACAGCAAAAAACTATATTCCGTCAAGGAATGCTGTTCAAAAAGGAGAGATTAACATGAAAAAAATCACAATCACGGACGCAACACTCAGAGAGTGCGCACACAAAGGAGATATCGCCTTGAGTTTCAAGGAGAAACTCGAAATTGCCAAGCTGCTCGATAAGCTCGGAATTGATGTTATCGAAGCGGCACCCGTCACAGACGAAAAAATTGATACCCTTGTTTTGCGCACTATAAGTCCCCTCCTAAAGAACAGCATTCTATCCTGTCCCGTCGGCAGTACGGTTGAAGAAGCAGACAGAGCAATGAAGTCCATTGCAGGCGCAAAAAAGCCCAGACTTGTTGTTTCGCTTCCCGTGTCGGCAGTTCAGATGGAATATTTCCATCATAAAAAACCCGCCCAGATGCTTGAACTCATCGGTACGCTGACCGCACACTGCTCATCAATCTGCGGCGACGTAGAGTTTTCTGCCGTTGATGCAACAAGAGCTGAAAAAGAATATCTTTTTGAAGCAATCAAAATTGCAATTGAAAACGGTGCAAAAACCGTTACCATCTGTGACACAGCAGGGGCTTTCCTTCCCCGTGAATTCGGTTCACTTATCGATGAACTTTACGAAACCGTACCCGTTGCCAAAGAAATTTCACTCGGAGTTGAATGCAGCAATGCTCTTGATATGGCAAATGCCTGTGTATTCGCGTGCATCAGTGCAGGTGCAACACAAATTAAAACCTGCGTCGGCAGCGAAACAATGGCAGACCTCGAAAAGGTTATGAAGGCTCTTCAGGTCAAAGGTCACACACTTGATGTAAGCTATTCCGTAAATTCAATGGCAATTAACCACTCGGCGAGTCAGATTCTCCGAATGACAAGTGAAACTCACAAAAATCTGGCAGCATCAGAAGGTATCGGCGAATACGGAAGCACTGTTCTTCTTGACGATACAGCCGATATTGCCAAGGTAAGCAACGCAATAGTTTCTCTCGGCTATGAGCTTTCGGAAGACGATACCGCAAAGGTTTTTGAAGCATTCAGGAATGTTTCGGTTAAAAAGCAGGTCGGAGCAAAAGAGCTTGATGCAATCATTGCAAACGTTGCTCATCAGGTACCTCCCACATACAGGCTCCAGAGCTATGTTATCAACGCAGGAAACGTTATTTCCTCAACCGCAAACATTATTCTTGAAAAAGGCAGCAGAACACTCAAAGCAGTCTGCATGGGTGACGGTCCGATTGATGCCGCTTTCCACACAATCGAACAGATTATAGGTCACCACTACGAGCTTGACGATTTCCAGATTCAGTCAGTCACCGAAGGCCGTGAGGCTATGGGCGAGGCTCTTGTTAAGCTGCGTTCAAACGGCAAGCTTTATTCCGGCAAGGGTGTTTCAACAGACATCATCGGCGCAAGCATAGTTGCTTATATCAATGCACTTAATAAAATTGTCTATGAGGAGAAAGCTATATGAAACTGTCATTTTCCACAAACGGATGGCAGGAGCTTTCATGGTCAGAATTTGTAAGCACTGCCAACGACCTCGGATTTTCAGGTATCGAAATCCACAACATAACAGACGAAAGATTCACCGGAAACGATGCACCTTTCAATAAACAGAATTCATCCGCAACCGTCCACAAGCTTCGTGAGAACTCGCTCACGGTTTCCTGCCTTGATACCTTCTGCAACATTGCGGATGCTTCAATTGCGGATGAAAGCTATGAAGAAATCGCAACGGCAATCGAAATCGCTTCAAGAATCAGATGCCCCTATGTAAGAATCCATGCATACGCAACGGGCGAAGAAAAAACCATTGAAGATTCAAACGTTATCTCGCTCATCGGCAGAGTAATCGAAAAAGCTGAGCAGGATAATGTTGCACTTCTTGTTGAAACAGTAGGCATTTATGCCGACACTTCAAGACTCCGCGACCTTCTCAATGTTTTTGCCTGCGACCATCTTGCCGCACTCTGGGATATCAACCATCCCTACAGAGATTTCGGAGAAGAGCCTGACACAACAATCACAAATCTCGGTGCATATATAAAACACGTTCATGTCAAGGATTCGGTTGTTGAAAACGGCGAAGTGAAATATCGCCTTATTGGCGAAGGTTCACTTCCGATTCAGACAATGCTCAATGCTCTTGAATCGGTCAACTATGACGGTTTTCTTTCATATGAATGCCAACCCGAAACCATGGATGATTTCGGCATTGCAGAAATCGTGTTCCCCCACTTTGTGAATTCAATTTCAAATTACGATAAAAAGAAAAAAAGCGAGGAGCTTCTTTACGAAAACAGAAGCGGTACGGGCAAGTTTGTCTGGGAAAAGTACAAGCTCATCAACAAAACCTTCTCTAAAGTGCTTGATGTTATGGTTGAAAAATTC
Organism: Acutalibacteraceae bacterium; assembly: GCA_045536515.1. Classification (GTDB taxonomy): domain Bacteria; phylum Bacillota; class Clostridia; order Oscillospirales; family Acutalibacteraceae; genus CAG-177. The sequence continues at coordinate 4,320 of JAZSNQ010000072.1, forward strand.
CCCGACCAGATTGCTTATAAGTACACAACTCTCGATTACACAAGAACATACTCACAGTTCCGCGATGACGTTGACAACTGTGCAAGAGCACTCATTGCTCTCGGCGTTAAGCCCGGCGACAAAGTTGCCGTATGGCTCACAAACCTTCCCCAGTGGTTTATCACCTTCTGGGCAACAACCAAAATCGGTGCTGTTCTTGTTACCGTAAACACCGCATATAAAATCCACGAGATTGAGTATCTTCTCAGACAGTCCGATACTCACACACTCATTACCATCGAATCGTGTCTTGATTCAAACTACGCACAGTCCATTGCAGAGCTTTGTCCCGAACTCGAGGCTGCAGTTCCGGGCAAACCTCTCCATTGCAGAAAGCTTCCCTTCCTTCGCAACATCATAACGGTAGGCTACCGTCAGAAGGGCTGCCTTACATGGGAAGAAGCCATGGATATGGCGGTAAGAGTTCCCGTTGAGGAAGTTTACCGCAGAGCCGCTGCAGTTGACTGCCACGATGTTGCCAATATGCAGTACACTTCGGGTACAACGGGATTTCCCAAGGGTGTTATGCTCACTCACTACAACATCGTTAACAACGGCAAAACAATCGGCGACAGAATGGATATGTCCACAGCCGACAGAATGATGATTCAGGTTCCGATGTTCCATTGCTTCGGCATGGTGCTTTCGATGACTTCAATGATGACTCACGGCGGAACTCTTTGCCCTCTCCCCTATTTCTCGGCAAAATCATCGCTTGCCTGCGTTCATCAGGAGCACATCACCTGCTTCAACGGCGTTCCCACCATGTTCATTGCAATGTTCCAGCATGAGGATTTTGCAAAGACCGATTTCTCTTATATGAGAACGGGTATCATGGCAGGTGCAAACTGTCCTCCCGACCTTATGAAGCGCGCAGCTGCAGAAATGAACATGACGGAAATTCTTTCCGTTTACGGCGAAACCGAAGCTTCTCCCGGATGCACAATGGGCGAAGTCAACGAATCGCTTGAAGACAGAACAGAAACAGTCGGAAGCGCATTCCCGAACGTTGAATGCAGGATTATCGACCCCGAAACCGGCGAAGAACTCCCCGACGGCGAGAACGGTGAATTTGTTGCAAGAGGCTATAACATAATGAAAGGTTAATATAAAATGCCCAAAGCAACAGAATCGGCAATAGATAAGGAAGGCTGGCTTCATACAGGAGATATCGCCTGCAGAAGACCTGACGGATATTATCTTATTACGGGCAGACTCAAGGATATGATTATCCGAGGCGGTGAAAACATCTATCCGCGTGAAATCGAGGAATTCATATTCACCCATGAATATGTGCAGGATGTTCAGGTTATTGGCGTTCCGGACAAACGCTACGGCGAAGAAATCATGGCTTGCATTATTCTCAAAGAAGGATGCAGCATGACAGCCGAAGAAATGTCAGATTATATCAAATCCCATATGGCAAGACATAAAGTTCCGCGCTATATAGAATTTGTTGAAGATTTCCCGAAGAATGCGGCAGGTAAGATTCTCAAATATAAAATGAGAGAAGAATTCGCCGCAAAACTCGGACTTTCCAGAAATTAAATTACCGAAAGGGTGTTAAAAATGTTAAATATTAAAATTGAGAGAACAACCGCTCCCAAACAGAAGCCCGACGAAAGCAATCTCGGCTTCGGAAAAATCTTTACCGACCACATGTTTGTTATGAATTATACAGAGGGTCAGGGTTGGCATGACCCCCGCATAGTTCCTTATTCAAACCTCAGCCTTTCCCCCGCTTGCATGGTTTTCCACTATGGCCAGGAAATGTTTGAAGGTCTTAAGGCTTACAAGGGCGCTGACGGCGAAGTCCGTCTTTTCAGACCCGAAATGAACGCAAAGAGAACAAACGATACAAACAAGCGTCTCTGCATCCCCGAGCTTCCCGTTGAAGATTTCGTTCAGGCTGTAAGCGCAGTTGTTGATGTTGACCGCGACTGGATTCCTTCAGCTCCCGGCACATCACTCTACATCCGTCCCTTCATCATTGCAACAGACGATTTCCTCGGCGTTGCTCCTTCAAAGACTTATCTCTTCATCGTTATCCTCTCCCCCTCAGGTGCTTACTATTCAAGCGGTCTTGCTCCCGTAGGCATCTGGATTGAAGACGACTATGTAAGAGCTGTTAAGGGCGGCATGGGCTTTGCAAAGACAGGCGGTAACTACGCAGCAAGCCTTGCAGCTCAGGTTAAGGCACATGACGACGGTTATTCACAGGTTCTCTGGCTTGACGGTGTTGAAAGAAAATATATCGAAGAAGTAGGCGCAATGAACATCTTTTTCAAGATTAACGGCACTATAGTTACTCCGATGCTCAACGGCAGCATTCTTCCCGGTATCACAAGAAACTCCGTAATTGAGCTTTGCAAAAGCTGGGGTCTTCCCGTTGAAGAAAGAAACATTTCCGTTGACGAGCTTCTTGAAGCACAGAAGAGCGGCGCTCTTGAAGAATGCTTCGGCACAGGCACCGCAGCAGTTATTTCACCCGTCGGCAAGCTCCGCTATAAGGACGATGTTATGACAATCAATGGCGGTGAAATCGGCGTAATCAGCCAGAAGCTCTATGATACCGTAACAGGTATTCAGGGCGGCACAGTTGAAGACAAGTTCGGCTGGGTTAAAGTTCTTTGATATGGAAAGCAAAAGAATAACAGTCTTTGCAGGTCATTACGGAAGCGGCAAAACAAACATAGCAGTCAACTATGCTCTGCGTCTTCGTGAAGAATTTGATAAGGTAAGCATTGCCGACCTCGACATTGTAAACCCCTATTTCAGAACCAAAGACAGCGAAAAACATCTTGAAGCAAGAGGAATTCACCTTATTTCTTCGGAATATGCGAATTCAAATGTTGATGTTCCCGCTTTGCCCGCAGAAGCTTATTCGATTATAGATGATTTATCGGTAAGAGCAGTTGTTGATGTCGGCGGTGATGACAGAGGTGCACTTGCACTCGGAAGATACGCACCGTCAATAATCGAACAGAATGATTATGAATATCTGCTTGTCATCAACAAGTTCAGACCTCTCACTCCCGACTGCGCTTCAACAATCGGGGTTATGAGAGAAATCGAAACCGCTTGCAGAATGAAGTTCACGGGAATTGTCAACAATTCCAATCTCGGTGACGAAACAACCGCAGAAGATGTTATTTCTTCAATCGGTTATGCCGAAGAAATTTCAAAAGCAAGTTCTTTGCCGATAAGAATGACCACCGTAAAAGAAGATTTATTTGATACACTTAAAGATAAAGTTGTAAATTGCACACCGATAAAGCTTTATGTAAAGCAATCGTGGAGCAAACAGGAGGAAGATTTATGGCAAAAGTAACCTTTAAAACAGACCTTTGCAAAGGCTGCGGTCTTTGCGTTGGTGCATGCCCCAAAAAGATTGTGGCATTGCTTAAAGACGAAATCAACGCCAAGGGTTATCATCCCGCAGGCATCACAGACCAGTCAGCCTGCATCGGCTGCGCTTTCTGCGCAACAATGTGTCCCGACTGCGTAATCACCGTTGAAAAGTAAGGAGAAAGAATAATGGCTGAAAAAGTATTGATGAAAGGTAACGAAGCTCTTGCGGAAGCTGCTATCATGGCAGGCTGCCGTCATTACTTCGGTTATCCCATAACTCCGCAGACAGAAGTTGCCGCATATATGGCAAAAAGAATGCCCCTTACCGGCGGCACATTCCTTCAGGCTGAAAGCGAAATCGCCGCAATCAACATGGTTTACGGCGCTGCAGCAGCAGGTAAAAGAACAATGACTTCAAGCTCAAGCCCCGGAATTGCGCTCAAGAGCGAAG
>JAZSNQ010000071.1:0-2408 GCA_045536515.1 Acutalibacteraceae bacterium
GGCAAACCTAGAGCTGTCAGAAAACCCGAAACTGCACCTGCAAAAACCTGTGCGGGAGTATTCCAGCCCTGTGCAGCCGCTTCGCCGCTTGCAAAAGATGCAACCGCAATAAGAGCGATTACGGCAAGCATGCTTTCCAGAAGCATTGAGCCGAAAGATACGGGAAGCATATCTTTTTCATTCTTGATCTGCTTTGATGCCGTACCCGAAGAAACCAATGAATGAAAACCCGAAACAGCACCGCAAGCGATAGTAACGAAAAGGATGGGAAAAAGATAGCTGCCGTCAACCTCGAAGCCAACAAATGCAGGCAGATTAATCTGAGGATTTGCAACAAACACGCCAATAACCGCCGCTACTATCATTGCAACAAGCAGATAACTGTTGAGATAATCTCTCGGCTGCAGAAGAATCCATACAGGCACAACGGATGCGATAAAAATATAAACAAAAACAAAAATGTGCCATACATCAAGAGAAAGAAACATAGGGAATTTCAGACCGATAATTATTGATGCAACAAGCATTACAATTGCGATGGCGGTATTAACAGCTGTCGGTAATTTGGCATATTTGATAATCAGTCCGAGAACAACTGCAAAAAAGATAAACATTACCGATGTTGTGGCAACCGCACCGTTTGCCGTTATGTTTGCGCTCTGCACACCGTCAGTTACGGTAAAGCCCATAAAAGTGCCTGCCACTATATCGGCAAATGCCGCAACAACAAGGATGCAGAAAAGCCAACAGAAAAGCAGAAACATCTTTTTTCCTGTTTTACCGATATATTTTTCAATTATATAGCCGATGCTTCTGCCTTTGTTTCTGACGGAAGCATACATCGCGGCAAAGTCCTGAACGGCGCCGAAAAACACACCGCCGATAAGTACCCAAAGCAATACGGGTACCCAGCCGAATATTGCTGCCTGAATCGGACCGTTTATCGGACCTGCTCCTGCGATTGAAGCAAACTGATGACCGAAAACGACGCTCTTGGGTGCAGGCTCATAGTCCACGCCGTCACGCTGTTCATAAGCCGGAGTTTTTCTTTTGGGGTCTACACCCCATTTTTTTGCAATCCACCTGCCGTACAAAATATATGCCAGAAGCAAGACGGCAAGAGAGATTATCATTATTGTAACACCGTTCATGAAAGCCTCCTTATTTAATTTAATTCAGTTAAAAATCAATAATGTGCCTCTCCGCATTCACATTCGGGCAGGATACCAAAAATTTTGTGGAAGAAGTTGCCTATTCTCCAGAGCATACTCCAGAACCAATGGTCGCTGTGGCAGATATGCTCACATTCCTCTTCAGCCCATATATTTTTCTTGCCGCAAAGGTCACAGATTTCGTCAAAGTTTTCATCGATATGATATCCTTCATCAAGCGGTAATTCTTCGTGACCGTAGACAAATTCTTCGCATTCATTACAGTAAAGCCCATTGGTATAGCCGTGTTCCGTGCAATTTGAATATGTTTCTTCGACAAGTTCAAAATCAGTATGCTCAGTGCCGTCGTCTGAGGTATGAATTATGCGTTCAAGATTAACGGTAAAAGCCCCTTCGGGTAAAAAGTTGTGAACATCGAAATAGCAGGTTTTTCCTTCTTCAAAATAATAAACAAGATCAAAATCCGTACCGTTGACATCCAAGCTGTCGGTAAGCCATTCACCGTCTGCATCATAAAGAGAACAATCGGGATCAGCGTTTTCCGATACAGATTCAAAGGAATAAAAACCGCTTGTTTCGGGCGTAAATCTGAACCAGAAAATCTCAAAACCCGCTTCGTTTTCAAGCTCATATTCGTCACCGATATTTATATCTTTTCCAAGGAAGTTTTCACCGCAGAAACAGTAACCGAGAAAACCGATTTCCGCATGGTCACAGGTCTCGCCGCAGATAATGCAGCTGCCATTCTCAAAATTATGACCGCATTCGATAATAAGCTCAAAGGTTTCGGTGCTGTCGGAATAAGCAAAAACATTCAGATAATATTCTTCGCCTGCTTCAAACTCATATTCAAGCCTGAAATCAAGACCTTCTTCACTGTCATCCAAATAATCACCAAAAATCTCTTCGCCGTTTGAATCATAAAGGCAAGCTCCGGTGTCAACTCCGTCGGCTTCAGTTCTGAAAATATATTTGCCCGATTTTTCGGGAACAAACTTAACAAAAACGCCGTCGGCGGATTCTGTTTCAATTGTCAGAGTATCGCCGTATTCCGTTTCATAATCACTCTCGGGAGCATTGGGACTCTTGGCGATAATTGTGATTCTGCCGTCACCGTCCGGATTGCCGTATTTTTCGGCAGTTATTATTCCGCCGAGAGTTTCGGTGAAATATTTAATGAGCATTTCGGAATCGCAAGGAAGCCCTTCCTGCTGAAGAACTCTTGCACCGTCAAGC
>JAZSNQ010000067.1:0-3051 GCA_045536515.1 Acutalibacteraceae bacterium
ACGGTTGTGATAAAGAGCAGGTAAACAAAACCAACATTAAATACGCCTGCCTCCGAACCCCAGCCGCGCGAACCGCGAAGACGCCATAAAAATCCAAGCAGAAGTCCGCCGATAAGAATAATCAGAATTTTTTGCCATAAAGGTTTTTGCTTTATGTTGTTCATCGTTTTTCTCCTTTTATTTTTTTCTTTGTGTCTGAAAAATGAATTTGTTTAACTACTCTCCACGAAGTTTTTTCGTATTTCTCTGAATTCTTCGGGGAGTTCTTCGAGTTTCATTCCTCTCGGAACAGCGGTTGTGCCTGCTGATTTCGCAGTTTCGTAATACCAGCATTTGAAGTTGAGAGTATCCATTGTTTCCTGCAATTCGGCAATTTGTCTGCCGACCTCATCACGCTGTTTCCTGATTAGTTCAAGACGTTCATCAATGGTTTCATCGCCCTGCATAGCCATTTCGATAAAGGTTTTGATGTCTTTAAGCGGCATACCCGTCTTTTTGAGGCATTCAATAACCTTGAGCCATTCATAATCGACTTCTTTGAAAACTCTTATTCCGCCGCTTGAACGCTCAACAAAGGGCAAAAGCCCCTCCTTGTCATAATAACGAAGTGTTGACGGTGCAACGCCGATTTTCTTTGCCATTTCTCCGACTGTGTAAATCATAAAAATCACCTTAAAAAGTTCTTGACTTAAAGTTAACTTTAAGTTTTAGAATATACTTGAATGATAACAGATTATTCTGAATCAGTCAATCGGAAGGAGATAATTTATGAAATATGTAACGCTCAACAAGAAAAGTGCAGACGGCGAGAAAAAGGAGTGGTAATATGGTTTTCTTCTTCACAGCAACGGGAAACAGCCTTTATATTGCAAAACAATTGGAAAGTGAACCAATCAGCATTCCGCAGATAATGAAGCAAGACAGTCTTACATTTGAAGATGATAAAATCGGTATTGTCTGCCCGATATACGGTCATGAAATGCCTAAAATGGTCAAAGAGTTCGTCAGAAAGGCAACCTTTAAAACAGACTATTTCTATATAATACTGACTTACGGTGCATTGCACGGCGGTGCGGCAGAGCTTGCAAATGATTATCTGAAATCCGTCGGCAAAAAGGCACAATATATCGCAAGCATAGTTATGGTGGATAATTTTCTGCCGAATTTTAATATGACCGAGCAATGTGCGATTGATAAGAAAATTCCCGAAAACCTTGCAAAAATCAAAGCTGATATTGATAATAAAAAGTGTAGAATTGAAAAAGCAGGTTTCAAAAACAAGATGATTCACAAGGGTTATCTAATGATGGTCAAGGGTCAGGATGAAACCGTATGGGCAAAGTTTAAGGTTGAAGATAACTGCGTAGGCTGTGAAACCTGCGCCAAAGTTTGTCCGTCTGCCTCAATAAAACTTGAAAATGGGAAAGCAGTTCATACAATGAAAAACTGTCAGGCTTGCTATGCCTGCGTTCATGCTTGTCCTCAGAAAGCGATTAAATTCACAATCCCCGAAAAGAATTCCGAAGTAAGATACAGAAATGGAAATATAACCCTTGAAGAAATAATCAAAGCCAACAATCAGTAAAGGAGAACAAAAATGAGCAAAAAGGTGTTGATTTTATCGGGCAGTCCCCGAAAGAACGGAAACTCAGATATTCTCTGCGATGAATTTATGAAAGGCGCAGTTGAAGCCGGTAATGAGGTTGAAAAAATCCGTGTTGCAGAAAAGAACATAGGCTATTGCCGTGCCTGCTACGCTTGCAAAAACGGACCTTGTGCAATCAAAGACGATATGACAGAGGTTCTGCAGAAAATGATTGATGCAGACGTAATTGTGCTTGCAAGTCCCGTTTATTTCTATTCGATTGATGCACAGCTCAAGGCTCTCATCGACAGAACGGTTGCACGCTGGCTTGAAGTCAGGGACAAAGAATTTTACTACATAGTAACTGCAGCCGACGGAGAAGAAGAAGCCGCCGAAACAACAATTAACTGCTTCAGAGGTTATGCCGACTGCGTAAACGGAGCAAAAGAAATGGGTATTGTTTACGGTATGGGTGTTTATGAAAAAGGCGAAGTCAAAAACACCAAAGCAATGCTTGAAGCATACGAAATGGGAAAGAGTGTATAACCAACAAAACTAACTTAACCCCACAATTTTTGTGGGGTATTATTTATGCATCCTGTTTGACATTAACGATACTAAGAATTATAATTATAATATCAAGTTTAAAGGCGGTGCATCTATGAGATATATAGCAGACCACGATTTTCATATTCATTCAGCCGTTTCCCGTTGCTGTCACGATGAAAATCAGACTCCCGATGCGATACTGAGCTACGCAAAAGATAACGGTTTCAATAAAATATGTCTTACTAATCATTTCTGGGATGAAAATGTCAGAAGTGAAGCAGAGTGGATTGACGAACATGATTTTGCTCACGTTTCGTCTGTTTTGCCGTTGCCCAAGGATGATAAAATTGAATTTCTCTTCGGCTGTGAAACCGATATGGATTTCAACAATGTGCTCGGCATCAGCAAAGAAAGATTTGACGAATTTGATTTTATTATTGTAGCAACAACGCATCTTCATCTTGACGGCAACACCGTAAGAACCAAAATAACAACTCCCGAAGAAGCAGCTTTTCATTGGACAGATAAAATTGAAAATCTGCTTGTTAAGAATTTGCCTTTTCATAAAATCGGAATTGCACATCTTACTACAGGTCACATACTCAAAAATCAGACCGCAGAAACATTGTCTTTGATTTCCGATGCAACTTTGTATTCGATTTTCGGCGAATGCTCATGCAAGGGTGTCGGCATTGAATTGAATGTTAAAACAATTAATATGAGCGATGAACAAAAAGAAATTTTTCTGAGACCTTATTTTGTTGCAAAAGAATGCGGATGCAAATTTTATCTTGGCAGTGATTCGCATAAAACAAGTGCATTGGCATCTGCAAAAGCTGATTTTGAGGATGTAATAACTCAACTTAATCTGAATGAAAGCGATAAGTTTATTCTTTGATATCTTGTATGATATACAG
>JAZSNQ010000174.1:0-33458 GCA_045536515.1 Acutalibacteraceae bacterium
CAATAAAAATACATTTATCGGGATTGAGATTATATGTATCCAAGAGGTATTTGTAAATTCTCATGTCGGGTTTTGCAATTTTCAAATGTGACGAAACAACAGCACCCTTTGCTTTTTTGAAGAAATCAAATTTATTGCTGATGTATTCATATCCGTCTTTTGAGAAATTGGTCAGAAGATAAATATCATAACCCTGCTCATAAACCTCATTATAGAATTTCACCGTATCATCGTATGCAACATAAAGCTCCATCCAATCCTCGGCAAAAAATCTTCTGAGTTCAGGCTCTAACTCTTTATGCTTTTCAACATAGATTTCAATAATATCCCTGAAGCTCTCATACTTTGCAATATCCATATCTCCCCAAAGAGAATCGGTCCATATTGCATCAAGCAAAGCCTGATATTTTTCTTCATCATATCCGTATTTTCTTAAATATTCGCTCGGGTCGTTGTTGATTAAAACTTTGCCTAAATCAAAAACAACATTTTTAATCATTGAAACAACTCCTTTTTGATATCAGAACGCAGACATACAGCTGTATTTATGGCAAAAACTCATATCAGACTATCAACGAGAATTCTCTATTGTTTTATTGACTGCTCTCAAAAGTGATAATTCGTGTGATGACGGAAGATCGCAGTTATAGTGCCATATCATCACTCCGCCAAAGCCGTTTTTTATTGCGTATTCTGTTTTTGCTTCTATTACATCAGGTGTATTGAACCAGAAATCTTTGTTTATGGTTTCGCAATGATACCATCCGTTTTCATCAATTTCCTCATAACATCCGTTATAGCCGTACCAATATGCCGACAAATCTGTTGGTCGTGAATAAAAAGGAAGTCCGACATTTACTTTTTCAAGCGGCATTCCGTAAATACCAACCTTTTGAACAGCTTTGACGGTATCTTCATATGTAGCGTGTCTGCCTTCTTCATCAATCATATCGTAAAGCATGATTTCAAACGTATCAATTGCTTCGATTGCGGCAGTTGTAAATTTTATGTTCCAGTCGTTTCCGGCAACTCCGAGGGTATAATCACCAAGCTTTTTATCAAGCGACACAAGGAACTTATTATAGTAATGCCACGCCTTGAGGGAAATAGGATATTCATAATCAAAGTGAACGCCGTCAAAATCATATTTATCGAGAACGGCAATTATATTGTCTTCAAGAACTCCGCTTGAAAAAGCTTTATTATGTTCTTCGCTCTGAGCTTCCATCTGTTCTTCCCAGACATCCGAATCCGTTATGCCCCACGGCCCGAGAAGATTAAGAGTTATGCTGACATCTCTGTCACCGATTGCTTTACGGATATTGGCAAGTGCATTTTCAAGCAAAGGTTCGTTACAAACAACCTCGCCTTTATTGTTGAATGATGCACATTCAAAAAGAATAACATCGGTAACAACATCAAAATCCTCGGGGTATATACTGTTTTCAGACTGAACATACTCCCCTCTTATATATGTTGTTACTCTGAAGTTTTCAACCTTTTTATCAAAAGGATTTCCGCTGATTCCCAAAAAATTTGATATTATTAAAACAAGAGATGTAAAAAAAGCAATTATTCTTTCAATAAAAACACCCATAATTCAGTTCCTTTCCACGTTTTATTAAAGTTTTATTTCAGTATACATACTTTCAAGTTCTTCATAATGAGTATAATAATCCGCCTGTTCAATAAGGCTTTTTGCGTTTGTATACGGTTTAACAATTCTTGAATAAACCGATACCGATTTAAGATATGCTTTCAGTTCTTTTTTAATTTTTATGCTTTCTGTAAAACTTTCAGCCTCTCTGCCGAGAATTTCATTTTTAACCTTCTCATTCGGCGCTTCAATATTATAAATGCCGTATTTTTTTATAAGGGAAGCCGATTCCTTTTTGAGACGTGCGTTTTTAATTTTATCGGAACGAATTTCCTTTTCTTCTTTTATTTTACCGGGAAGCTTTTTGGCTTCTTTCAACAACTCAGCAGCATTTTCGTAATAATACAACTCGCCTCTTGAATAATCCTCTTTCGCCTGTTCAAGTCTTATTCTGCCCGCTGCAGTTGAGAATTTGTTGAGGTCTTCCATAATTATGGCAGCTCTTTCGATTGCGAGATTAGTTTCTTTTATTTCTTTTTTCACGATTTTATCTGCATTTTTACCAACTGTAAGCTTTTCTTTTCCGTAAAGCTTTTGAGCTTCGTGTATTATCTCCATAGCTTCCGAAAGCTCATCATTTTCAAGTACCCCTAAGGAATGATTTTCAAACATAGCACGGATTTTAAGCACATCAACATATGCTTTATGTTTGTTTTCAGTCAAATCATAGAAGCAGAACGGAATAAGATTAAGCAAGGCACCGACAGCAGAACATAAGATCAGGACTTCAAAAAGATTATTCCTGATAGTATCATCATAAAGAACATTATAATCATCAAGAAGACCCATCTTCTCATAGATTGCGGGATAAACCATTCCCGTGAAAAATCCGATGAATGTTCCTATCATTCCGAGAGGTCCAAATAATCCGTCAACACGGACGCCGGTTTTCCATTGGTGATAGTCACGCATATCGGCGCTTATCTGATGCTGGACAATATTCCAGAAAGTATTGATAAATGTGTTGATATACCAAAGAACACAGATAAAAATAAGATTTTTATAAGTAAAATATAGAACGAGAAGAATTACAATATTGACAGAGTTGGCAGTTATAAGAAGATTTCTCTTGCCCATAACCTTAATTGCAATCGGTGCAAGCAGCATTGACCACAGCGCGGCATTGCCGATAACGGTATTAGCAACACCAAGCATTGCCTGATGTTCACCGCCGTTTCCGTAAACAAACGACCATCCGAGAACTACACCGTAGCCCGATTCAAGAAATACAACCCATGCGGCAGCCTGTATAATCCAGTAATACTTATTCTTTGCAACTTCACGGATTGCATCAAACATTCTTACGGGTTCGGGTTTCTTTTTCGGAAGAATAAGTCTTTCCTTAACCTTCCGAAAGAAAACCGTGCTTATTACAAAACCGATTACGGTAAATATCGGATAAACAACTCTGTAAGTCCAGATATTATTCAGACCCCATGTAAAACCTGCAATCAAAGGGATAACCAATCCGGTAATAGTGGGTGCAAGAGAATAGATAACCTGTGAAATGCTCATTACCGTTGCTCTTTCCTGAGCATTAGGGGTTATAATCTGCTGAAAATAAGTATAGCTTTCATTGTAGAAACAAAGAAAAATATTCATCAGCATATACATAAACCAAACAACAACCGCTTTAGTTATGTATTGCATATTTTCATAAGGAAGCCAGACAAACAAAGTTGTTATCAGAACAATCGGAAGACCCGTTTTCTTAATAAAAGGCAAAAATTTACCGCCCTTGAGATTATGATTATCATAATACCAGCTTCTGAAAATACCGATAGGAATACCGACAAGATTTGCAACAATAAGCATAACCGACAAATCCATCGGTCTTAATCCTATACTTGCACCAACAAGGAAATTGGAAGCATCAAGACCTATGGCAGACGCAAGAAGAGTTGTCCAGTATACACCAAATCCCGCACCGCTGAGACTTGCAACCTCCTTATAAGGAATATAATTACCCTTGGCAGGTATATGCCAATAATCTTTGACTGTTTTAATTGCATTTTTTGCTTTTATCACAAAACCATTCTTTGCTTTTTGTTCCACAAACATAAACCTCCCCAATAAATTTTTTATAGCTGCCACTATTAATATAATAGTATCCAAATCAAAAATCAATAAAAAACAGAATAATTTTTATAACAGCTGTATTGATTTGTATATTTTGTTGGGTTATAATGTAAAAAATCAATAAACTCTGTTTCGGATACGGTACACCCGAATTCATGAAACATCTTAACGAAGTAGATAAACTTATTAACAATATCCATTCTGCGGCATAAGATGCGGGAATGATTGATAATACATTGTTTCAGGTAAAGCTGGACATCACAAATCCCCGAAGGTTTATTTGATGATAAATCCATTCCTCATTACCGTGATATATCACATCTGACAGGCGCAGCACCGAGAATTTCAAAAGTTCCGCATACTTCAGAATTAGTTTAAAGAGTTGTCTTGTGACCTATGATTCATGTGTAAAAAAACAATATTTCACCCGAAGAAAATAATTCTCCCGATTCTGACATCATTTCCGAATACAGCGATTCATCCGCATTGATTACAGAAGGAAATATTTTTATCGGAAAACAGATAAAAATTATACGCTCATAAAAACAAGGAGGAATATCTTTTTGAAAATCACGTTTCTCGGAACAGGAGCTGCCGATTGGGAAAACAAGCCAACAAAAAGAAACGAAGAACTGCGCAGATATTCTTCGGTCCTGATTGACGATGTTTTGCTTATAGATCCCGGTCCTCACGTTTTTGATTCTCTTGACGAATTCAACAAAAAACCGGAACAAATCAAATATATCATCAACACTCATAACCACAGTGACCACTTTTGCACAGAAACATTAAACCGACTCAAATCTATGAACGCTGTTTTCTGTAATTTTGACGAAGGTGACTCAAAGAAAATTGGAAATTATACCGTCAACGCATATAAAGGCAATCACTCAACCTGTGAAAAAACCGTTCATTTTATAATCAATGACGGTCCTGATACGTTGTTCTACGGTCTTGACGGTGCTTGGCTTCTTTATGAAGAATTTGAAGCAATAAAAAAATTCAAACCGGATCTTGCCGTTCTGGATGCAACCGTAGGCGATATCAACGGAGATTACCGCATTTTTGAACATAACAATTTGAATATGGTTACGGAAATAAAAAAATCCCTTGAACCGTATGTAAAAAAATTCTGCATAAGCCATATGGCAAAAACTCTGCACGAGAGCCATACGGAGCTTTGTAAAAAAATGAAAAAACACGATATCATCGTTGCATACGACGGATTGACCATCCGTTTCTGATGCTTTTATTATAAAAAATAGCCGTGTACAAAAACTCGTACACGGTTATGATTTTTTATGAAACAAAATATCTTTTTGCTCTTTCAAATTCTTCAGGAGTACAGTATCCTTCGGCAATATTCTCGTTTATAAGCTTAACAATCTCGTTATGAAGTTTTTTGTTTGCTTCTTCAACGGTCATGCCCTTTGTTGAGAACGGTTTTCCTATTCTTGAAGCAAGAGTTTTGCTTCTGAATTTATATTCTCCGGTAACTGCAACCGGAACCATCATAGCCTCATTTTTGCAGGCGAGAGAGGCAGCACCGAATTTGAACTGACCAAGCAAATCTTCTGTTTTATTTCTTGTTCCCTCAGGGAAAATTCCGAGAGCACCGCCGTTTGAAAGAACAGCGTTTGCAGAATCTTTTGCTTCTTCATCGTGTCCGTTTCTGTTAACACAGATGCATCCCGTAAGTTTAAAAAACCATGCAAAAGAACCTTTGAAGTATTCCGATTTTGCCATATAATTAATCGCTCTGTGTGTTGCAAGAGCTGCAAGACACTGGTCAAGAACATGCTTATGGTTACTGCATATGACTACTGCACCCTTTTTCGGAATATTTCCTTTTCCGAAAACCTTAGGACTATAGTAAAGCTTGAACAAAGTAAGAAGCAATGGAGAAAGCAATTTAAACCCCCATGTTCTCGGCTTTTTTGTCATCAGCAAACAGCCTCCTTTGCACTCTCCTTCTGAAGCTTCATAAAGTCGATTTTGTTATATGCTGTTTTGGGAAGAAGGTCAACAAATTCATAAATATAAGGTACGCTGTAATGCATAAGCTTCTTTTTGCAATATGCACGGATTTCGTCTTTTGTTTCTTCACTTTTTTCTTTTCCGTTTTTAAGAACAATATATGCCTTTGCAACCTCTTTTTTATACTGATGAGGCACCGAAACAACAACGCACTTATCAACATAGGCGAGTTCTTCGATAACGCTTTCAATCTGAGTGGGATATACATTAAAGCCAGAAGTAATCATCATTCTCTTGATTCTGAGCTTATAATGAATAAAACCTTCTTCATCAATCATAGCCATATCGCCTGTATGAAGCCATGTTTTTCCGTCTGCATGAATGCGGAGTGCATTTTCGGTTTCCTCAGGATTGTTTCTGTACCCGATCATAACGGTAGGACCGCTTACGCAAAGTTCTCCGTCTTCGCCTGCGGGAAGAACATTGGTTGTTCCGGGCTCAACAACGCACATTTCGGTACCTATAAGCGGTTTACCGATAGTTCTCGACTTATAGTTATCACCAACTGAAAGACAAAGTGCAGCAAGACCCTCTGTCATTCCGTAGCCCTCACAGATTTTTATACTTGAATTATGAGCAGACAAAAAGTCGTTGACGCTCTTTTCAAGTTTTTCGGGCAATGTGTCGCCGCCGCTGACTGCATATTTAAGGAATGAATAGTCGATTTTATCCGTACCCTTTGCATTAAGAAGTGCATCATAAAGAGTGGGAACACCGAATATCATTGAAGGCTTGTGCTTTTTAAGAATGCTTGCAAACTGCTTTGCGTTAAACTGCGGAATAAGAACCGAGCAAGCACCGAAGCAGAACGACACATGAACACAAACACCCAAACCAAAGCCATGAAAAATCGGAAGAATTGCAAGAATCTTATCTCCCGATTTAACATCTCTCAATGTGAGTACAGCCTGAATACCGAAAGCATTGAAATTGCTGTTTGAAAGCATGATATCCTTGGGAGTGCCTGTTGTTCCTCCGCTGTGAAGAATAACTGCAACCTTTTTGTTATCTTCTCCTTTAGAACGGTATTCGGCAACCTTTCTCGATTTTGCCGCAAATTCATTCCATGACAAATATCTCTTATCTGATTTGTCATATCTGAAATTTCTGATACTCTTAAGAGCATAAAGAGTTTTCATTATTGCGGGCATTGATTCGCCGGGAGAAGCAACAACAACTTTTTTTACTGATGTTTTATCAATTATATTTGAAAGCTTTTCAGTACAGATATTGACACAAAGAACAACCTTACTTCCCACTCTGTTGATATGATTCTTTATTTCTTCCTGAGCCGAAAGAGGATGAAGAATATTGGCTACGGCACCGATTCTGTTAAGAGCATAAATACTGATAACAGCTTCGGGTGTGTTGGGCATAATAATTGTTACGATATCACCTTTTCTTACACCAAGGGAATAGTATGCACCGGAAATACCTTCAATTTTATCAACAAGGTTTCTGTAAGTGCATTTTGTTCCGAAATACTCATAAGCAAGTGAGTCTGGCTGGTTATCTGCCGTAACGCAGAGCATACCGAACATGGAAACATCCGGAACATCAAAGCCAAGGGCTGAACTGCTGTTTTCAAATTTAAAAAACGGATTATTTACTGTCTCTGTCATTTTAAACCTCACATTATATTTATATCTTGTTTCATATTTTTGGCAAATAAGAATGTGCCGACGGCAAGAAAAGCAACTGCCGATGCAACGGCAACATATTTAACTGATGAATCCTTTCGGTTTTCACTGCTTTGAAGCAAATAATTGATAACCTGCTCTCTTTTTATTTTTGAAAGAGAAAGAGAACCGACAACTCTTATAAATTCGCTTATTTCGCGTTCAATCATAATAACTGCTCCTTTTCAAATTCTTTTTTCAGTAATTCTCTTCCCTTTTGAAGCCTTTTTCTGACCGTATCTTCATTTATGTCAATTATTTCGGCAATTTCTTTGCTTTTGTATCCTTCAACATAGTAAAGTGTCATTACAATCTTGTATTTTGCGGGAAGATTCATTATAAGTTCAAATGTTTCGTAGTCGTTTTCGGTGATCCCGATATTTTCAAAATCTTCTATATTGGCCGTTTCACGCCGAAGTCTGAACATAAGCATATTCTTGCTTACGTTTGCAGTTACTTTTATAAGCCATGCTTTCCGGTGTTCCTCATCATTGAACTCGGGCGACTTGGTTAAATATTTCAGAAAAGTCTCCTGTACCGCATCCTCTGCATCCTGAAAATTGCAGAGAATACAATAAGAAATTCTGAAAATAAGCGAACCGTATTTTTCAACAAGCTCCGTTATTTCCTCTTCGGAATTATTTTTCTTTTTTGTCAATATACAGAACACCTCCTTTTCGCAAGTATCTAATTAGAAAACAATTTATATTACTTGAATGTGAATTTTATTTTGTTAACAATTTGTAAATTAAAATTAAACGCATAAATCAGCACACTTTTTTATGTTATTCCGAACAATTGATAATATTTTCTTGACATCAATCGTCAATTATTTTATTATATATAATGGTTAGTTATTTTAACAATAATTTAAGAAGGAAGTGTTTTTCATTGGATAAGCAGTATGAAGCATTATTTACCCCGTGGAAAATAGGTAACGTTGAAATCAAGAACAGAATCGTTATGTGCCCCATGGGCGGTACATCACTTTTCGGTTGGTTTGAGCACGGCGGTTGCCACTTTGACAAGGAAGCTGCAAAACTTTTCCTTGAAAGAGCTAAAAACAATGTTGGTCTTATCATACCCGGCATTGCTCCTCTTCGTGATACATTCTGGGGCAAATGGCTCTGGCAGAATCCCAAAATGTTTGAAGATCTCAAGGAATTCATGGATGAAATCCATAAGACAGGCGCAAAGCTTTTTGTTCAGCTCACTGCAGGTATGGGCCGTTCATGGGCTATCACAGAACTTATTGCACCTCTTCATAAGAATAAATTTACCCGTGCCGTTTTAAAGCCTATTCTTGACACTTCACATGAGCTTGCTTCACCCAGCCCCCAGCCTTCACGTTGGGCACACGATATCATCTGCCCCGAAATGACTGTTGAGCAGATTCACGAAATCATCGAAGCATTTGCAAAAACCGCAAAGCTCTGCATGGATGCAGGCGTTGACGGCGTTGAAGTTCATGCTGTTCACGAAGGTTATCTTCTTGACCAGTTCGCAATCGAATTCTTTAATAAGCGTACTGACGAATACGGCGGAAGCTTTGAAAACAGATACCGTTTTGCAGCAGAAGTTGTTAAAGCAATCAAGAAGTCCTGCGGCAAAGATTATCCAGTCTCTCTCCGTTATTCGGTTGAGTCAAAAATGAAGGGCTTCTGCGAAGGCGCAATGCCCGGCGAAGAATACACAGAAGTAGGCCGTAACATGGCTGAATCCGAAAAGGCTGCAAAGTATCTCCAGGATGCGGGCTACGATATGCTTAATGCCGATAACGGTACATATGACTCATGGTACTGGGCACATCCCCCCATGTATATGCCTCAGAACTGCAACCTCGAAGATGTTGCACACATCAAAAAGTTTGTTGATATTCCCGTTGTCTGCGCAGGACGTATGGAACCCGATGCAGGTGCAAAAGCAGTTGCAGAAGGCAAAATCGACGGTGTCGGTGTTGCACGTCAGTTCCTCACAGACCCTGAATGGATTACAAAGATTCTTGAAGACAGAATCGAAGACATCAAGCCCTGCATCTGCTGCCACAGTGCTTGCTTCAACTTCTCATCGTCAAAGGGTCATGCAAATACTCAGGACCTTATGGACACAATGGGTCTTTCACGCTGCGCATTGAATCCTCAAACAATGCAGTCCAAGAAATACAATATCAAGCCCGCAAAGAAAGCAAAGAAAATTGCAATTATCGGCGGCGGTATCGGCGGTATGGAAGCTGCAATCGTTTGTGCAAAACGCGGTCACAAGGTAACAATTTATGAAAAGAGCGACAAGCTCGGCGGTGTATTCATTGCTGCCGCTGCTCCCTCATATAAGGAAAAAGACCGTGACCTTATCGCATGGTATATCCGCGAAGTTGCAAAGCATCCTATCGAAATCAAGATGAACACAGAAGTTAAGGATATCAATTCACTCGGTGCAGACGAAGTTATCGTTGCAACCGGTTCAAAAGCAAGAAAGATTCCCGTTAAAGGCGCAGACACTGCAATCGAAGCTGTCGATTTCCTTCTCGGCAAAGCAGAAGTCGGCGAAAATGTAACAATCATCGGCGGCGGTCTTACAGGCTGTGAAATCGCTTATGACCTTTATCTTCAGGGCAAAAAGCCCACAATCATCGAAATGCAGGATGACCTTGTTACAACTCCAGGTGTTGCACTCGCAAACACAA
The DNA here is from genome assembly GCA_045536515.1 of Acutalibacteraceae bacterium. Classification (GTDB taxonomy): domain Bacteria; phylum Bacillota; class Clostridia; order Oscillospirales; family Acutalibacteraceae; genus CAG-177. Next base: position 10,136 of record JAZSNQ010000174.1, read on the forward strand.
GCTATCTCAGAGATTTCTTCAAGACAAACAAAGTTCCCGTTCATCTTGAAACATCTCTCTGTGAAATCAAGGAAGGCAGCGTAACGGTTAAGGATAAGGAAGGCAAGACCTTTGATATTCCTGCAGATTCCGTTATCATGTCAGTAGGTTATGTTCCCACTCCCCTTGCTCCCAAGAGCAAGCACGTTCATGTTATCGGCGATGCCGCAAAGGTCGGCAATCTCCGTACCGTTATCTGGGGCGCATGGGATGTTGCAATGAAGCTATAATTTAAATGTTTTAAGGAGCTGTTTAAAACGCAGCTCCTTTTTATTTATTACATATTTGTAAATTTTTATATTTCTATTTATCTTTTTAATTACATCCGCTATAATTAATATATAAAAGTTACAGAAGGATACTTATGAAGATCAAATCAGAAACCATTATAAAAACCTCATTCATACTCTATATAATTCTTATGTTATGGTTGTTATTCGGACAAAGAATGGGAAGAGAACCTTTCGGTTCATATTGGGAAGTTATAAATTCAAATATTAATTTTATCCCGTTTAAGACTATTAAACTATTTATAAGAGCAATTCAGGGTTCATTTTCCGATTATACAGTTCGTCATTCAATTATTAACCTTGTCGGAAACATACTCATGTTTATCCCGTTAGGATTTTTTGTTCCTTCTGTTTTCACTAAACATTCAACTTTTTTTCGCTGTATAATTTTGTGTTCGATAATCATAATCTCAATTGAAATTATACAGCTTATCACTTTGCTGGGAAGCTGTGACATTGATGATTTTATTCTTAATATGGCAGGTTCGGCTGTCGGTTATGTAATATTCAGAATTATATTAAGGAGGAAAATTTAAATGGCTAAATTAGAGAAAACACTTAACGGTAATTTCAATCAGATACTCAACAGAATTGAAGAAGGCATTTTGAACGGCAGCACCTCTGCAACATTGGAAGAATCGAGCAATTTCATCAGCGGAGATGCCCGTTGCAGCGTCAGAGTGTTCGAGAGATACAGTTATACGGGAAGTAACCGCGTAAGCCTTAACATAACGCTGTTTCAGAACGGCGATGAACCTGTCAGACTTTCAGCTATTACATCAGGCGGAAGCCAGGCAGCTTTCATTAAAATAAACACATTCGGAGAAAAGGCGTTTTTAGAAAAGCTGAAAGAAATATTATAGCAAAAAGGAGTTGCACCAAAGCAACTCCTTAACTTTTATCTGAACCAATCAAGGTCTATGTTATCCGCAACAAGCTTTCCGCCTTTTTTATTCGGGTGAAGCTTGTCGCCGCCGAGATATTCAAGCTTTGAACAATTCGGCCTATCAGGATTTATGCATAAATCCGCCTGATTATATACCGCATGAAAAAGATGCTTATTTTCTTCGAGAAGTTTGTTATATTCTTTTACCATTTCTTCTTTTTCAGGCTTTGAATCAAAGCATTCACCGAAATTCATAACATTGAAAACAATCATCTTCTTGTTTTCGGAAATAAGTTTATTATTTATTTCAACAACCGCATCAAACACCTCGCGCGCCGTCGGTTTATCTCCTTTCGGTGCAGCAATAGTGTTATACTGAAGAAAATCGTTTGTACCCAACGCAAAAACAACATATTCGGTATCTGCGTAAGCAAGAACATCTCTTTCAAGTCTGTTGAGCGCACTTATTCCGAAAAGACCTTTGCAAATGAATCTTTTTCCGAAATCCCTGAGAATTCTGTTGCCCATAATCGACTTGTTTATCACGGAATATTTCCCGGGAAACTCATTGTATATTCTCTCTGCAAAAGCATTTGTCCAATAACCCTGCTGACTGATTGAATCTCCGAAAACAGTTATAGCTCTTGCCCCCGTGTCGTTAAGAATCTCAACAGAACGAAACAGCGGAATGGGCTTATGAAAATACATTCCGAGAACTTTTGAAGCAATCTCTCTTACTCCGTCACGTACTCTGCGGTGATTGGTTATATTTTTATCAGCAACCGCATTGCCTTTGACCGTGATAAGTTCAACATTGTCAATAAGGTTTCCGCTTCGCAATGCACCCTTTTCAACACAAATGCTTACACAAAAATATTCGTTTACTCCTATATTGAGCTTTACCGGATCAGTTATCGCATTCTGACCGATTTTAAGCCAAAAGCCTTCCATACCTCTTACCGTTACACGTTTTGGATCACCCGTTAGATTGCCGTCTTTGTCACATTTTGCAACTGACACAGCACAAATAAGCACAGCATTTTTGGCACACTCATTAGAAAAATCAATACGCACCTGACTGCCTGAAACAGATGATTTTATAACCATTCTGTACGTTTTCTTGCATGAAGGATAATAGAAAAAAGAAAATGCGGAATGAGCCTGACCCCAAACCTGAACCCATTTTTTTAACATAAGCACACCCCTTTTCAATTTTAAATATATTTTATCATATCCCGCCAAATATAGCAACTTTAATAAATATGAGTTTACTATACGAAAATGGTATGGTATAATGTTTTTATATTATATTCAAGGAGATAAAAATGACACAGAAAGAAAAAATGTTTTCGGGAGACTTATATCTGCCCGGTGATGATGAAATAATGGAAGAACAGCTTAATTGTCTTGATATGCTTTATGATTTCAACCGGACAAGACCTACAGAACTGAAAAAACGCGATGAAATGCTTAAGGAAATGTTTGCCGAAATCGGTGAAAACTGCTACATTGAGCCTCCGCTTCACGCTAACTGGGGAGGAAAACATTGCCATTTCGGAAAGGGAGTATATGCAAACTTCAACCTCACTCTTGTTGACGATACACATATTTATGTAGGCGATTACACTTTGTTCGGACCGAATGTTGTTGTTGCAACCGCAGGACATCCCATTGACCCTGAACTAAGAGAAAAAACATATCAATATAACTTTCCTGTCCGAATCGGAAGAAACTGCTGGATTGGCGCAGGTGCGGTTATTGTTCCGGGTGTCACAATCGGCGATAATGTTGTTATCGGTGCGGGAAGCGTTGTTACAAAAGACATTCCCTCAAATGTTGTGGCAATCGGAAATCCGTGCAAAGTTCTTCGCGAAATCACCGAATATGACAAAGAATACTATTTCAAAGATAAAAAAATCAATTATTCGGATTTATAAAAAATGCTGTCTTGCCCGTTGAAGGTAAGACAGCTTATTTTTATATTGTGTTGTTATTATCAATAATATTTCCGACATCTTTTGTAACAACAATATACGGAGTATCAAAATAATTATCAGTTATTTCCGATTCTCGCAGATATTCAAGATGAATATAATGCTTACCGTTTCCCGGTTTTCTGAAAGTGTTTCCGGATAAAACAAGCTTACCATGGACATACTCTGTTGAGTTTTCGTCCATAACCTTAGGAGTGTATCTGATAACAGGTGCATTTTCAAATGTATTCGCATATTCACAGCCTTCAACGTAGTTATTGCGGAATACAATCTCCTTTGTGTAGCCCGATTCAAACCAGAAATTGCAGTCATCTTCTATAAGGAGTGCGGGACCCCAGAGATTTCTGAAACGATTGTTTTCAATTACAACCTTGCCTCTTGTTGTGCAGAGAATTCCTCTGCCCGAAATCGGACCGAAATCGCATCCCGTAACATGAAGATTCGGAGTCCATGTTGCATTTTCAACAACATCGTTTTCAAACACAATGCCTTCGGGAATATTATTAACAATCAACTTAATATCGGTATCATTCAGTTTCTTGTAATCAACAACCGTTGCTTTGTTATAAGGAATAAGGGTATCCCATTTTATAAATTCAAGTTTATCGCCTTTTTCAAAAGCCTGAAATCCCCATGTTTCATCATGCATAAAGCGAACGGTTATGCTGTTTTCATCTGTGTTTTGTTCAACGATACGCAAATGTGTTCCGTGAACATTCACACAGTCATCCTGTGCACCCCATGCTTTGCACGATTCAATAACAATATCTCCCTTACAGCCTGAGAATTGAAAGAAATCCGCGGTGCTTGCAATTGTTCTTCCGTCTGCGGGAGTGAAGTCACAGTTTTTATATGTAACATTCTCACAAAACTGCGAAACCATGCCAAGACCGTGCATGAATTTTATGCGCAGATTTTCAAAGTTAAGATTTTTGCATCGGTTGAAATATGCTCCCGTCTGGTCTCGGATGATGTTTCTCGTCTGAAAAATACATCCCTCTTCAAAATCGGCGTCCTTTTTTTCTAACCATACTTTCAAGGTACAATCATCAAGCTGTTCAATTTTTTCAAATTTAAGATCATCTCTTCTGAAATCACTGCATTTTTCCGTAACAGGATCAAAAACTTTGATATATCTTTTATTGCTGTTATAACAATCCTCCCAATAAGGATTGCCGTTTTTGTCGTTTTCGCCCTGCCAGATAAGGTTATTATCTTCAACCCTGAAAAGGCAGTCAGGGTTTATTTTAATTATGCATACACCGTTTTCATTTGACAACACCCTGAATTCAGACATCGTAGGGCAAGCATAATCAACGGTGAGATTTCTGACGGCGATGTTTTCGCAGTTATCAAAAAGAAACGGAGTCATTTTGCCGTGAACAATAACAGTTGCACCGTTGCCGTCAATTGCGATATTTTTCTTGTTTTTCAAAAACATTGCGGTACGTCGCAGACCGTTCGGATTTTCATGCTTTTTTGCTGTATTGGTGCAATAATATCCTTCAAATTCAAAGGAATCATCTTGTCTGACATGATAAACATTACCCTTTTCAAGAGTAATGTTTTCATTATCATTAATGTTCAGAAATAAATTGCAAAGCTCATTATACATTTTCATCACCTTATCCGAGCAATACGTCGGTAGCAAGCATAACACAAAAGCCGACAAGAAGAGAATAGGTTGCACCTCTTTCGCTTTCATGGTGTGTTTCAATTACCATTTCATCACTTACAACATAAAGCATCGTACCGCCTGCAAACGCAAGTGCATACGGAAGAATTACCGAGGCGAAGCTTACTGCAAAATAGCCGATTAATGTACCGATAACTTCAACTATACCCGTAATAACCGCAATGATAAATGTTCTGCCCGGCTTTACTCCTGCCGAAAGCATGGGGGTTATGATAACCATACCTTCGGGAATATTCTGAAGAGCAATACCTGCCGCAATAATAAGCGCACGGGAATTATCTCCCGACCCGAAACCGACACCCGCCGCAATGCCTTCAGGAAGATTGTGAATTGCAATTGCCATAACAAAAAGCAAAACCTTGCTCAGGTTTGTTTTTTTATGGTCTTCAATATCCGAGCCAGCAAGTCTGTGAAGATGGGGCACAAGTTTATCAATAAGATTAAGACAGATTGCACCGGCAAAAATACCAATAATCGTTTTTATAAGTCCGTATTTTCCGCCGTATTCAAGCGAAGGAATTATAAGACCGAGAACAGCCGCCGCAAGCATGACGCCTGCCGCAAAAGATAAAACCATATCGGAAAGCTTGTGGGAAATACCCTTGAAAATAAAACCTATAATCGCACCTATTACCGTTGCGCCGCCTACGCCTAAAGCTGTTACAAATACAAGTTCCATATGTACCTCCTAAAACGCCATTAAAACACTTGCCGCAAACGAAATCACGGCAGCAATATATTCCTTTTTCTCTATTTTTTCCTTTCTCAAGGCGGAAATAAGCGTAGAGAAAAGCATTACCCCCCCCGTAACAAGCGGATATTGAACCGATGCAGGAAGATGCACAAGTGAAATGAGCAGGAAAAGATTTCCCATGCCGTTAAAAACACCGTAACCCGATGCAAAAAGAAACTCCTTGCCTTTGATAACAGGTATTTTTTTATATTTTATCAACATCCATAATGCGCAGATCAAAACCGTCACAAGACTCGTGAGCATCATAAATCCGGAACTGTCGGAATGGGGTTTTTCCGATGACTGATGAATTTTTGAAATAACTCCCGCCATTCCGTTGAGGATAAACACTGCCATATAATAAAGAATTGCTTTTTTATTCTGATTGCCTTTTCTGATATTCAGAAGAACCGAAACAACAATCAACGCACAGCAGATAACCTTGAAAACAGTTAACTCTTCATTGTAGAATCCTACCCCGAGAACAAACGGCAGAAGCATTCCGCCGAGCATTGAAAAAACGGAATAAACCGACAGGTTTGCAACCGCAAAAGCTTTCATGCTGAAAACCGTCATCGCTATTCCCGAGAAAGCATATATCACGCTCATCACAAGACTGAAAGCTGTTATCTGAACCTTAAAGCCGCTGATAATCAGCATTATAATAACAATAACAACGCTTTTATAAAGCGAAAATTCAAGTGCGGATTTAAGGCTTTCTCCTCTGCTTTCTTCAAATCTCTGATTAAAAAGAAACTGCAGGGAAAAAAGCACAACCGCAATAATTACAAGAAAATAATACATATTTTTAATTACCTTCAAATTATTTATGATAGAAAATACTATCACAATTCTTTTTATTTTTCAACATAAAACTTGACTATTGCGAAATATAAATTTATAATTATTAACAAGAAAAATAAGCAATTTCATAGTAATCATCGTAATTCCCATTCTGAATGAGAAATCAAATCGTATAAACGCTATACAAAGCAAGGAGAATTTATATGAATTTTTTACAAAGCATCACAGCATTTTTTGCTTCTATAATCATATTCATCTGTGTATCTCTTGATATCCCCTGCTATCCCATGGGTCAAAAGATTGATATGGATAAATTCACCGAAACATTCACCGAGGAATTTGACGGTGAGCTTGACAGAAGCGTATGGTCGGGACACTATCAGTACGGAAACACTACCGAGGCAAGAAAAGGAAGCTACTGGAATCAGTATCTTGCAAAAACAGAAAACGGTAATCTTATTATCCCCGTAACATATCTTGAAGACGGAATGGGCGGTAAAGGTACAGGCTGGTATACTGCAGGAATTGATACCGACTCGGATTCGCCCGATGGTTTCAGTCAGAAATTCGGCTACTTTGAATGCAGATGCATTCTTCCGAAAGGCGCGGATATCTGGAGCGCATTCTGGCTTATGAATGATGGAGTTTATAATGCAGACGGAAACGGAAAGGACGGCACGGAAATTGATATTTTTGAAAGCGACTGCTACGGCGACTTCCCCGAAAATGCCATAACCTCAAATCTTCATTTTGACGGTTACGGAGATGCTCATCAGAAGCTTGGTGCAACCAAGTTCCTTTTAAAAAACAATCCCTATGAAGAATTCAACACTTACGGTCTTGAATGGAATGAAAACGAATATATTTTCTATATCAACGGCATTGAAACCTTCCGCACAGATTTCGGCGGTGTAAGTCAGAATGAAGAATATCTTATTCTATCGGTTGAAATGAGGGGCGAAAACGGCATTCCTTCGGACAGAGAAAAGACTGCAGGCGAAGAAGCGGAATTCATCGTTGATTATGTTAAGGTTTATCAATATAAAAATCTAATAAAGTAAAAAATCTCCTCACTGTCCATTTTGAGCAGTGAGGAGATTTTTTATGTTTTAGTTATCTCTGATAAGCTCGCCTCTCTTGAGATTGAACTCAAGAACCTTATCCTTGCCGTTATCATCAATTTCAATTCTGATGATTTCATCGTCAAGATATTCGGCTGACTTAACGACTTCGCCTGTTTTCTTAAAATATTTCTTAAGATATTCAATCTGCTTCTTGTTGAATTCGCCTGCGTTATCGGAAACAAAGAGAACATTGCCGAAAAGGTTGTTTATCCTTGCAAGAAGATGCTTCTGTTCCCAGTTGAACTTGAGGTTGTGATTTCTCAGGAAGAATACGTCGGGGTCATTCATAAATACTCTTCCGTTAAGATGACGGCGGAAGATTGAATTGTTGATTGCACTCTGTGCGCTGAGCATTTCGTTATTAACATGGATATGATTATAAATCTTTCCGGTGTAAGTAAGGTCAACATCGCAACTGATACGGCAGGCATCGCAGACACCGATTGCAGCACTCATAGGGATACCGCAGCCGAGAAGAAGCTTATCGCCGACACATTCACGAAGAAGCTGCATTCCGTCATACATAATTTCTCCTCTGCACTTGCCGTTTCTGGGTGAAATGCACTGGCTGTAGAGGAAATCAAGCTTAACCATGTCATAGTTCCAGTCATTAAGGATAACATCGAAGAAATGCTTGATATAATCTCTCGCTTCATCATTATAGATATCAAGAGTATATGCGCCGCCCCAACCGATACAGCCTATCTGAGGCTTGCCTTTTTCGTCTTTGATGAGCCAATCTGGATGTTCTTTTGCCGTTCTTGAAACTCTCTGACAGCTGAAAGGAGCAATCCAGATACCTGCCTTGTAGCCCTTTGCGTGAACCTTCTCGGCAATATACTTCATACCGTTGGGGAATTTTTCGCAATGGTCAAGCCAGTCACCCACAAATGTTTCATAACCGTCGTCAATCTGGAAAATATTTACTTCGTTCTTTGCACAGTTGAGACCTTCAAGGTCGCGGAGAATGATTTTTTCATCAATCTTCTGGAAATAGTTATACCATGAAGTATAACCGGTCATAAGACCCTTTCTTGTTTCGGGCATATCAAACTTTGCAAAATACTTATCAAATACTTCTTCGTATCCGCCTTCATAATAAACGACATCAAACACGGTATAGGGTTCCGTTACAAGCTTGCCGAGAACATCCTTATGAATCGAAAAATAATTATCGTTCATCTTTACTTTGAAATAAGTAAAGCCTGTTTTTTCGCTCAAAGAACCGAAAAGCTTAACTTTTTTTCCGTTTCTGATGTATGTATAGCAATGGCTGTGGAATTCGCCGGGGACTTCGGAATAGTCAACAATATACTGGTCACCGAAAAGCTTTGCGGCATGGGTTGCGAGAGGATGAATTTTTGAAAGCTTTGTTACGCCTCTCTGGATATGTCCGCACTGAAATTCTCTTGATTTTGTCCATGACTGATATCCGCCCGCAAAGAACCAGTCATTCTTCACAAACTCATAATCGGTTTCTGCATAAAAATCAACAAGCTCAAAATCTCGTTTGGGATTGAGAACAACTGTGTATCTGTCTGCATTTTCTGTAATGTCGAGAGAATAAAAATCATTCTCGGTTTCATTGGTTGTTACAATTGCACCTGCAGACTTATACTTGATTACATATTTCATACTCATACCGGTCACTCCAATCGGTTTTATTTATCTTTAAGATTATAGCAGAAATAATTAATCAGTTCAAGTGTTAATAAAGAATATATTTTTTATTTGACATCAGATTGTAATAATGATAAAATCAATAAAAAAGCAAAGGATGATTTGTTATGTATATGGAAAAATATGAATTCTGGTTTGTGGTCGGCAGTCAGTTCCTTTACGGTCCCGAGGTTCTTGATATTGTTGCCGAAAGAGCTGCAGAAATGGCTGACAAAATGAACGAAAGCTCTCTTCTCCCCTGCAAGGTTGTATATAAAGTAACCGCAAAAACCCCCGAGGAAATTTCTCAGGTTGTTAAAGAAGCAAACTTTGACGATAAATGCGCAGGTATCATCACCTGGATGCACACCTTCTCACCTTCAAAAATGTGGCTTAACGGTCTTAAAGAACTTCAGAAGCCTTACTGTCACTTTGCAACACAGTACAACAGAGACATTCCCAATGAAGAAATCGACATGGATTTCATGAACCTCAATCAGGCTGCTCACGGCGACAGAGAACACGGTTTCATTGCCGCAAGACTCCGCACTCCCCGAAAAGTTATCATGGGTTACTGGCAGGATGAGAAAGTCCTTTCAGAGCTTGGTAAATGGATGCGTTCCGCAGTCGGTGCAGCATTTTCAAAATCACTTAAAGTCATGCGATTCGGCGATAATATGAGAAATGTTGCCGTTACCGAGGGCGACAAAGTCGGTGTTCAGGAAGTTCTCGGCTGGCAGGTAAACACATGGCCCGTCGGAACGCTTGTTGAATATATCAATGCCGTTACCGAAGCCGAAGTTAATGCGCTTATGGAAGAGTACGCAGAAAAATATGATTTTGCAACAGACAATCTTGACGCAGTTCGTTATCAGGCAAAAGAAGAAATCGCTATGAAGAAAATGCTTGATGAACAGGGCTGCAAAGCGTTCACAAACACATTTGAGGACCTTCACGGCATGGAACAGCTTCCCGGTCTTGCAAGTCAGCGGCTTATGGAGCAGGGCTACGGTTACGGCGGTGAAGGCGACTGGAAGGTTTCTGCCATGACTGCGGTTATGAAAGCAATGACAGAAGGTATGAACGGCGGTACGGCTTTCATGGAGGACTACACATACAATCTTGCTCCGGGAATGGAATACTCTCTCGGTGCACATATGCTTGAGGTCTGCCCCACCCTTTCGGCAGACAAGCCCCGAATTGAAGTTCATCCTCTCGGAATCGGCGGTAAAGGTGACCCTGCAAGACTTGTTTTTGAAGGCAAGGCAGGTCCTGCGGTTGTGGTAAGCCTTGTTGACATGGGCGGCCGACTCAGAATGATTTGTCAGGACATCGAATGCGTTAAGCCCATTCTTCCCATGCCCAATCTTCCTGTTGCAAGAGTTATGTGGAGGGCTATGCCGGACCTTTGCACAGGCGCAAAATGCTGGATTATTGCAGGCGGTGCACATCACACCGTTCTTTCATACGATGCAGATGCAGAAATGCTCCGTGACTTTGCAAGAATAATGGACATTGAATTCGTACATATAAACAAGGACACAACACCGAACTCACTCGAAAATGAACTTTTCCTTAACGATCTTGCAAGAAAGCTTAAATAAAGCAGCAAACGGCTTGAACCGATAGTTCAAGCCGTTTATAATTTTCAGTTTTATACTCTTTTGCAAAGCACGGTCAATGTGCCGCTTATATAGGTGATTTCAACAGAATAGAAATCTTCCGTTCTTGCAGAATAATAATTTGTTCCTGATGCAGGATTGATATCGAAACCCGATTTTTTAACCTTTTCGATATATTTGTCGCTTTCATTCTGAGTGCATTTAACGGTAAACTTATAGTTCATTCCGTCAACATAGGTTTCTTTGATATCATTCTTGAAATTGAATTTTGGCAGAACTTCCGCAAACGTGTTGCGAATCAAAGTTACCTGCTCGGTTGTAGTGCGGTTTTTAACCGTGTTATTCTCTTTTTTTTCATCGTCATTTTTAACACTGCAAGCGCCGATAATAGCAGAAAGTGATAATATAAGCAAAACTGCTGTTATTTTTTTTAACATAAAAATCATCCTCCGAAATAGTTGCAGATATTATATCATGTTTATAAATATATGGCAAGTGTTGACTTTTAAATTTTTTTATGTAAAATAATATTATAATCAATCACGCAAAATTGATAAAAGAAAGAGGTTGGATGAATGGCAACAGAACTCAAGAAAAAATACGGCTTATTGACCGCCATATGCATGGTTGTCGGTATAGTTGTAGGAAGCGGCGTATTCTTCAAAGCGGAAGCAATACTTAACCACACAGGCGGCAACTTGAAACTCGGTATCCTTGCATGGATTATCGGCGGCGCAATTATGATTGTTTGTGCATATGCTTTTGCAATCATGGCAACAAAATACGAAAAAGTCAACGGCGTTGTTGACTATGCCGACGCGATGATAGGCGAAAAATACGGCTATGTTATCGGCTGGTTCCTTTCAACAATTTATTACCCTACCCTCACAATGGCACTTGCATGGCTCTCTGCAAGATATACCCTTGTTCTTATTTTCGGTTCAGAAGCCGATATAACAGGCGGTCTTTGCTTTGTTCTTACGGCAGTTTACCTCGTAGGAAGCTTCGCTCTCAACTCACTTTCCCCCATTCTTTCAGGTAAATTCCAGGTTTCAACAACCTTCATCAAGCTTGTTCCCCTTACCCTTATGGCTATTGCAGGAACAATTTACGGTCTTACAAAAGGTCATACAATCGAAAACTTCACAACAGTTGTTAACGAAATTCCCACATCAACCGCTATTTTCAAGGCTGTTTGTGCAACCTGCTTTGCATATGAAGGCTGGATTATCGCAACATCCATCAATGCGGAAATCAAAGATGCAAAGAAAAATCTTCCCAAAGCTCTTATCATAGGTGCGTTTGTTATCGTTGCAATCTATGTTTTCTATTATATTGGTCTTGCAGGCGCAATTCCCAATGCAGAAATGATGGCAAACGGTCAGGCAGGCGCAAAGAATGCATTTGCTCAGGTTTTCGGAAACGTAATGGGCACAGGCATTTTCGTGTTTGTTATTATATCATGTCTCGGTACTCTCAACGGTCTTATGCTTGGCTGCTCAAGAGGCATTTACTCACTTGCAAGCCGTGGCAGAGGTCCTGCACCCAAGGTGTTCAGCATGGTTGACAAACATACAAATATGCCCACAAACTCCTCCGTTATGGGCCTTCTTCTCTGCGCATTGTGGCTCTTCTTCTTCTACTGCTCACAGCTCAGCAGCTTCAGTGATAAGCTCGGTATGTTTGCATTTGACCCCACAGAACTTCCTATTGTTACAATTTATCCTTTCTATATTCCCATCTTCTTCAAAATGATGATGAACAAAGAATTCAAGGGATTCCAGAGATTTGTTGCTCCCATACTTGCTATCATCGGCAGTATCGTTATGGTTGTTGCTGCTTTCCAGGCACACGGCAAAATGATTCCCGGTTATCTTCTTATTTTTGCTGTTGTTATGGCAATCGGTATGGGCTTCATGAAGAAAAAGAAAATTTAAACAGTAAATTTCAAGACCACGCACAGCATTGAGTTGTGCGTGGTCTTTTTTCATATGTTTTTTATTTACAAGCATCTACCGCTTCATAAACCATCTGAGGATAATCCGACATTATACAGTCGGCACCGTTTTTAGTAAGCAATTCAGCTTCTTCAGAGTCATTGACCGTCCAATACTGAACAGCAATATTATATTTATGGGCATAATTTATAAGTTCTCTTGTTCCGAGGTTCACAAAATTATTTGCCGCACTTTTGCCGTAGGGAATCTGAAGAGCAACATAGTTTACTCCGAGATCGGCCAAATCCCAGTTCATTCTTGAATAAATATAGAACTGAATAACCTCTGATGTTCTTGCGGAACGCGGCATATCGGGATATTTTTTCTCCATATAAAGATTAACATCTTCTTTTGAGGATGCCCAGATTACTCTGTCCTGAAGATTACGTTCAGTTATTATTGAATAAAGTTTATCAGCTGCTTTATAGCCGTTAAAACTGATGCTTTTAATCTCAATAATATATTTAAACTCTTTTCCCTTGCTGTTCTTCTCGATATAGTCGATTACGGTTTCACATTTAACAACACGGAGATTATCGGGAATATTCTCGCCCCTCAGACCTTTATAAGGATATGTTTTTCCGTCATCAGGTGTAAAATTTTCTCCGAGATTAAGATTATTATACGCTTCTTCAAATGTAACCTGTGAAGCATAAACCGATTTGTGTCCGAAAGCTTCAACGGCATTTGAGGTGTCGTCATAAGTAAGATTATGCAGAAGAATAAGCTCGCCGTCTGCCGTTATCTGAACATCAAATTCAAAGGTATCAACACCGAGTTTTTCATTGTTCTTCATAACATATTCAAACGCCATAAGTGTGTTCTGCGGAACAATTCCCGCACCCGAACGATGTGCCGAAACATCAGTATCAAGATACTCTTTGATATGGGGGTTGGTTGCGTTTGCATTTACCATAACAGGCGTATCGGGATCACCCGGAATCCAGGCGGTAAGCAAAAGAGGAATGATAACAACAATCGAAATAACACCGTTAACAATGTTGCGCAATGCAGTGAATAATCCAAGCATATTATTTTCTCCTTATAAAATAATATTAGAATTATAATAAACAAGAAAAATAATGTCAACAAAGTGTGAACTTTTTTGATAAAAATTAAGAAAAAATTAAGAAACCCGCACTTTTAGGTACGGGTTTCTGTTAATACAAGATTTTTTTGAATTCTTCAGCAAACTGCTTTGTGTCAACATTGCAAAGCAAATGAGCATCTGAACCCATATTGAAAACAACTCCCACTTCTTTTCCTATCTGAAAATAACGGTGAAAGAATACAGGGTCTTTGAAAACAGCCGGAACATTCAATTCCCATGCAATCTCATGCTTGTTTGCTTTTTCCATAATGTCGCCGATTTCGTTATCCTTAAAAGCTCTTGTAACATCGTGAGAATCGTCAAAAGCATGAATATATCCCGCCATAAAGGGATGGGCAAAACAGTCTGCCCTTCCGCTGTCTATAACCTTGTCCATTATTGCAAGCATATGTTCAGCATAGGCACGGGGAGTAATAATTTCGGGATGCTCCCAATAATCCTGATGGAAATGATTGGTTGTGTAAAGTCTGTAGTCAAGAGCATTATCCGTTTCAATATCATCTGCAAACTTGTTTATTCCGTAGGATGAAAGCTCAGCACCGATAAGAACTTTCACACGATGCTCATAACCTTCGAGCTGTTTTTCAAGCTCAAGCTTCTGCGGAGCAACAGCGTTCTTCTTTTTGGGATAATTATGGTCTGTGAGAGCAATTATTTCAAGTCCTGCTTCGTCAGCAGTCTTAACAATATCCCTCACTTTCATTTCGGGTTTTGCGCACCCTGAAAATGTTGTATGGATATGAAGGTTCCATTTTGCAAGTTCGTCTATATCATAAGTTTTTTCATGAAAAAACATATTAAAGCTCCAATCCGAAAAGCATATTTGCATTTCTGCGTGTTATATTGAGAATTTCCTCCGATGTCACACCCCTTACCTCAGCAAGCACTTCTGCCGTATAAGGAATAAAAGAAGAATCACATCGCTGTCCTCGGTAAGGGACGGGTGTCATATAAGGACAATCGGTTTCAATGAGAAGCTTGTCCTCGGGTACAACAGCCGCAACCTCACGGGGTTTTCTTGCATTTTTAAATGTAACAGCGCCGCCGAGACCGATATACATGCCGAGCTTTACAACTTCTTTTGCCATTTCGGCTGACCCTGAAAAGCAGTGAACAACACCCTTTGGCTTGTACCTTTTGAGAAGATTCATTGTATCCTCATGCGCTTCTCTGTCGTGAACAATTATCGGCAAATCAAGTTCTTTCGCAAGAACAATCTGCTGTTCAAAAACCTTTTGCTGAATGTCACGGGGTGAAAAATCATAGTGATAATCGAGTCCGATTTCACCAACTGCAACACATTTTTCTTCCATACAAAGCTTTTTCAAAACAGAAAGATAACCGTCCTTACAGCTTTCAGCTTCATGAGGATGTACTCCGCAGGCAGCATAGACAAAAGGAAACTCATCGGCGAGTTCAAGACTTGTGAGGCTTGAAGCCATATCACTTGCACAATTTATGATACCGCAAACGCCCCGCTCGGGCAGGGCGCTTACAAGCTCTTTGCGGTCAGCATCAAAGGCATCGCTGTCATAATGTGCATGACTGTCAAAGATATTATACATTTTATCTTACCTTACTTCCTGCGGGAATTCCGTCAACAAAGATAACCTTAACATCATCGCCTGCATCTGCCGCAAGAATCATTCCGCAGCTTTCAACTCCGCAGAGAACAGCAGGCTTAAGGTTTGAAACAAGGATTATGCTCTTTCCGATAAGTTCTTCGGGTTTATAATAAAGAGCAATACCCGAAGCAACCGTTCTGGGGTCACCTGTTCCGTCATCAAGAGTAAGCTTGAGAAGCTTCTTTGCCTTCTTAACAGGTTCACACTCAACGATTTTGGCAACACGAAGGTCAACCTTTGCAAAATCGTCAATACCGATTCTTGCAACGCCCTGGATTTCCTCTTTAAGGGGATTAACGGGATTTGCGGCAGCCTTTGCAGCTTCAAGCTCTGCAAGTTCCTTTTCAAGGTCAATTCTGGGGAAGATAATTCCGCCTTTTGAAACTGTGTATGTTGCTTCCTTGCCGAAAATGCCGCTTTCATCCCATGAAAAATCTGAGGAAACACCAATCTGTTTTCTGATTTCATTTGCAGTATAAGGCATAAAAGGAGCAATTAGAACGGACACCATTCTGATACACTCACAAAGATTATACATAACCTCTGCAAGTCTTGCCTTGTTTGCCTCATCCTTTGCAAGTGCCCAGGGTGCTGTTTCGTCAATATATTTGTTTGTTCTGGAAACAAGCTTCCAGATGTTTGTGAGTGCAATTGAATAGTTGAATTTATCAAGTTCTTTCTCTGCATCGCCTTTTGTCTGCAATGCAAGAGCTTTCAAATCATCATCAAATTCCCCTGCTTCTCTTTCGGCAGGGATTGTTCCTCCGAAATATTTTTCAACCATGGATACCGTTCTTGAAACAAGGTTTCCGAGGTCGTTTGCAAGGTCAGAGTTGATTCTGTTAATAAGATTCTCATTGGAGAATGAGCCGTCGGAACCGAAAGTGAATTCACGGAGAAGATAATAACGAAGAGCATCAACGCCGTATCTTTCGGCAAGAATTACGGGATCAACAACATTACCTACGGATTTGCTCATTTTACCGCCGTCGATAAGCACCCAGCCGTGAGCATAAACCTTTTCGGGAAGAGGCTCGTCAATCGACATAAGGAATGCGGGCCAATAAATCATATGAAAACGGATGATATCCTTACCGATAAGGTGAACATCAACGGGCCAGAATTTTTTATAAAGCGAATCGTCATCGCTTCCGTAGCCGAGTGCGGTTATATAGTTGGTGAGAGCATCAAGCCATACATATATAACATGGTCTTCGTTAACGGGAACGGGAATGCCCCATTTGAAGGATGAACGGGAAACACACAAATCCTGAAGACCGGGTTTGATGAAATTGTTAACCATTTCATTCTGGCGGCTGATGGGTTCGATAAATCCTGGGTGTTCATCATAATATTTTGCAAGCTTATCTGCATATGCGGAAAGCTTGAAGAAATATGCTTCTTCTCTCTCTTTTGTTACGGGTCTGCCGCAGTCGGGACATTTGCCGTCAACTGCCTGTGTTTCTGTCCAGAAGGATTCGCAGGGCTTACAGTAAAGACCTTCATAATGACCCTTGTATATATCGCCCTTGTCATACATCTTCTTAAAAATCTTCTGAACTGCTTTCTCGTGATAATCATCAGTTGTTCTGATAAATTTATCATAAGAAATATTCATCAGCTTCCAGAGTTCCTTGATGCCGACAACAATATTATCAACATATTCCTGAGGAGTCACGCCTGCAGCCTTCGCTTTGTCTTCAATCTTCTGACCGTGTTCATCTGTACCTGTAAGGAAAAAGGTATCAAAGCCCTGAAAACGCTTGTAGCGTGCCATTGTGTCTGCCGCAACAGTTGAGTAAGTATGGCCGATATGAAGCTTATCCGAGGGATAATATATCGGCGTTGAAATATAAAAAGTTTTCTTATCCATTATTTTTTACCTCCGTGAGGATTTATTAAAGAAGGCTTGCTGCTGCCTCATCAAGGAAGATTACAGCATCCTGATGCTGCTGAAGAATTGATGCGGGAAGCTGAGGAGTAACCTCACCCTTAATCATACCCTTAACAGCTTCTGCTTTTGAAGCACCGGTTGCAATAAGAACAATTTTCTTTGCCTTCATAATTGAACCGATACCCATTGTCATTGCATAGCGGGGCATGGGAATATCGTCAAAATAGATTGAGTTTGCATCGATGGTGCTCTGTGTGAGAGCAATTTTGAAGCTTTCACCTGTGAACGCATCTGAAGGTTCATTGAATGCGATATGACCGTTTCTGCCGATACCGAGAAGCTGAACATCAATTCCGCCCTTTGCAGCAATTGCGGCGGCATATCTTGCACTTTCAGCTTCGGGGTCGGTTGTGTTGCCGTCAAGAAAATTAACATTATCGGCATTAATATCAATCTTTGAGAAAAGGTTTTCAAACATGAATGAATAATAGCTGTTTTTATGCTCTTTCGGAAGGTCACAGTATTCATCAAGATTGAATGTGCTGACATCCTTGAAAGAAACATTACCTGCCTTATATTCTTCTACCATATAGTTATATGTGGGAACGGGAGTTGCACCGGTTGCAAGACCGAGTACACATGAGGGATTTTCCTTAACGATATCACAGAAAAGCTGGCCTGCAGCCTTTCCGATTTCTGCTTCATTCTTAAAAATTCTGATATCCATAATCAAATCAACCTTTCTTATGAAATTTTAATTTCGCAATGATTTTCTGATGAGTCATAAATTGCCTGCATTATTTTTGAGGTTTCAACAGCATAGTCAATATTCTGCTGATTCTTGTCACCTGTTTTGATGCATCTGATAAAATCGTCAATTTCGCTTCTGTACATCGGTGTTTCCTTTGCGGAAACCTGAGTTTCGGTAAGCATACCGTTTTTAACGGTCCAGATTTTGAAATCGGAACAATACTGAAGTCTTATACCTGCTTTATCGCCCATAAAGTCGATATACATTTCATCAACACCGACATTCTGAGCCCATGCGCCGTTGAAAGTGATAACCGGTCCTGTTGTGCGTACAATGCCCGTTACGGAATCATCAATGTCGTATGTACCGTTTTCTTCCTTCGTTTCTTCTGCCCACATACCGGTATAAACATAATTCTTTATATCTTTACCGAGTTTGCAGAAAGCTTCACCCGATGCGGTAAGAGGCTTCGGGTCGCCGCAGCAATACATGATAAGGTCAAGGAAATGAACACCCCAGTCAATGAGAACACCGCCGCCCGACTTTGATTTTGTTGTGAAATCTCCGCCGATTCCGGGTATTGAACGGAATTTTCTGAAGGATGCATAAACATGATGAACATTGCCGAGCTCCCCTTGATCAATAAGCTCTTTAACCTTCATAACATAAGTATTGAAACGGTTGCACACACCTATATTGAGAACTTTTCCCGTTTCCTTTGCAACCTTCTGCATTTCGAGAGCCTCTGAGAGAATTCTTGCAGCGGGCTTTTCGCACATAACATGCTTGCCTGCCTTAAGGAAGTCAATTGATATAATTGAATGAAAATCGTTGTGTGTGCAAACAGAAACAGCATCAAGCTCGGGGTCATTGAGAAAATCATGATAATCAACAACCGCAGTTCCGCAGCCGTATTTTTCAACTGCATACTCTGCCCTTTCGGGAATAATATCACAGAAATACTTTATTTCAACTTCATCATTTTCCATGTATGCGGGAATATGGGACGATTTTGCTATATTTCCGCATCCTATAACTGCAACCTTAATTTTTGACATTCACTTTTACCTCCTGTATATTTTATAAAAGTCCAATATATAATATACCATAAAAAAATAAATTGTAAAGTTAATTGGTAAAAAAATCTTGATAAAACGATTAATGTTTGGTATTATATTGCTGAAATAAAGGCTTATGCCAAGTAAAGGAGATAGAATAATATGGGCAGATTTCCTATCGGTGTTATTATCGACAGTTTCAGAACAGATATAACCACTGCCGTAAAAAAAGCCGCAGGCGTCGGTGCAAACGGCATTCAGGTTTATGCAACAAGAGGAGAAATGGCTCCCGAAAATATGAACACAGAAAAAATCAGCGATTTCAAAAAGCTTGTTGCCGATAACGGTCTTGTTATTTCCGCGCTTTGCGGTGACCTCGGCGGAGGCGGATTCTGCTTTGCAGACAGAAATCCCGAAAAGATTGAAAAATCCAAGAGAATCATCGACCTCGCAAAAGAACTCGGAACTGATGTTGTTACAACACATATCGGTGTTGTTCCCGGCGACAAAAATGTTGACAGATACAAGGTTATGCAGGAAGCCTGCTTTGAGCTTTCACGCTATGCAGACAGCATCGGTGCTCATTTTGCAATTGAAACAGGACCCGAAACTTCAGCAGTTCTCAAAGAATTCCTTGATTCACTCGGCTCAACAGGCGTAGGCGTTAACCTTGACCCCGCAAACCTTGTTATGGTTACAGGTGATGACCCTGCAGGAGCAGTATACAACCTTCAGAAATATATTGTTCACACACATGCAAAAGACGGCAAACAGATTTTCTTTAAAGATCCCGAAATCATTTACGGTCTCAAGAAAGATGTTATCATAACAGAAGATTCTTTCCTTGAAGTGCCTCTCGGCGAAGGACAGGTTAACTGGGAAAAATATCTTGCCGCACTTGATGATATCGGCTTCAAAGGCTTCCTTACAATCGAAAGAGAAGTCGGTGACGACCCTGAAAAGGACATCAGAAAAGCTGTTGAATTTCTTAAAAGCCACGGTTGCTGAGGTGATATAAAATGAGAATCGGTGTAAGCAGCTACAGCTTTCAGCAATTAATTAATTCAGGTGAAGAAACTCAGCTGAGCATTATGAAAAAGGCAAAGGAAATGGGTTTTGTCGGAATTGAATTCATCGACCTTTCCCCTGCCGAAGGTATGAGCGAAAAAAAATATGCCGAAATAATCAGAGAGGAAAGTGAAAAGCTTTCTCTACCGGTTATTGCCTACACAATTTCCGCAAATCTGCTCAAAGACAATAATCTTGACGCAGAAGTTGATAGAATCTGCCGCAAGGTTGACATTGCTGAGATTCTCGGCACAGGATGTATGAGACATGATGCCGCATGGGGTATGCCCGAAGAAATAAAAAATCACGCAGGCTTTGAGCAGGTACTTCCTGTCCTTGTTGACGGATGCAAAAGAGTTACGGAATATGCAAAAGAAAAAGGCATTGTTACATGCATTGAAAACCACGGCTTTTTCTGTCAGGACAGTGAAAGAGTTGAAAAAATCATAAACGGAGTTGCGGACAATAACTTCGGCGTTCTTCTCGATATCGGTAATTTCTCTTGTGCCGATGAAAACAGCGCATCCGCAACGGGCAGACTTGCCCCTTACATAAAACATATCCACGCTAAAGATTTCCATATCAAGAACGGAAACGGTCTTAATCCCGGTAAAGGCTTCTTCAAATCAAGAGGCGGAAATTATCTCAGAGGTTCAATAATCGGTCACGGTGACATTCCCGTTATGCAGTGTCTTGCAATCGCAAAGAACGCAGGATATGACGGATATGTGAGCGTTGAATTTGAAGGGCTCGAAAATTGTCTTGACGGTATAGAAATCGGCTTTGAAAATCTCAGAAAAATGATTGGAACAATATAAAAGAAACAGGCTGTTGCTTCGGTAACAGTCTTTTTTTTTACAGACAAATACGCTTGTATGCCATATAATAAACTTACAACTCAAAGCGCATCAGATTATACAAAATTCATATAATTTTTACATTTTTGTGCAAATATCAAACCACAATATAAAGTTCTCGATTATGTATTTTACACAATAATTAGTTGTTATTGGGCGATAAATGTTAAAGAAATGTAAAAAAAGTCAGATTAATAAATTCTTAAGATTTTATTTATTGCATTTTAAATGTTTTCATGTTAGAATATTGCCGATTCCGTAACTTGGAGGTACACTTCATTGACTAAAACATTTTATAAAGTCAGGGAAATAAAAGATTTAAGAGAATTAATAACACAGAGCGCAGAACTTTATGCAGACAGACCTGCATTCGAAGTTAAGGACACAAGCGGCAATCATTACGAAATTACTTATAAGACGTATTTTAACCAGATCAAGGCTGTTGGTACGGCTCTTACAGACATGGGTTTTAAGGGTGAAAAAATCGCAGTCGGCGGTGACAACAGCTATGAATGGTGCCTTTCATACATGGCAACCGTTACAGGCGTCGGCGTTATTGTTCCCGTTGATAAAGAGCTCCTTTTCGACGATATCAACAATATCCTCAACACTGCCGATATCAAGCTCTTTTTCTGCGATAAGAAAGTATACAAAAAGCTCATGGCTCGCAAAGACGAAATCAAGAGTGACCTTAAGATAGTTATTATCCACGGCAAGGTTGAAGGTGAACTCTGCATTGACGACCTTATCGAAAAAGGCGAAAAGCTCCTTGCGGAGGGCGACAAACGTTATCTTGAAGCTGAAATCGACCCCAACGCAATGTGTTCTCTCCTTTTCACATCGGGAACAACAGGAATGTCAAAGGGCGTTATGCTCTGCCACAGAAACTTCTGCTCGGAAGTTATGGCAGCAATGGGTGTTCTCAAAATCACTCC
The DNA here is from genome assembly GCA_045536515.1 of Acutalibacteraceae bacterium. GTDB lineage: Bacteria > Bacillota > Clostridia > Oscillospirales > Acutalibacteraceae > CAG-177. The sequence goes on from JAZSNQ010000174.1 coordinate 32,279, forward strand.
CGATGACTGCGGCATTTCAATGCTCCCCCTTCATCACACATACGAAAGCACAATCATCCTTTTCTTTGCACCCTACTGCGGCGCAAAGGTTACTTTCTGCGACGGCTTCAAATACGTTCTTAAGAACATGAAGGAATTCAGCCCCTCAATTTTCGTTGCTGTTCCCCTTCTTCTCGAAACCGTTCACAGACGCCTTATGAAGAAAGTCAGAGAAAGACCTCACGGCGAACAGCTCTTCAAGCTTGGCGCATTCGTTGTTAAGGTTGGCGAGAAGGTCGGTCTTGACCTCAAGAAATTATTCTTCAAGGAAATCATTGATACATTCGGCGGCAATATGCGTCTTATTATCTGCGGTGCTGCGCCCATCAATCCTCAGATTCTCAAGGACTTTGCCGCATTCGGCATTCAGATTCTCCAGGGCTACGGTCTCACAGAATGCGCTCCCCTTGCAATCATCAACCATGACAGACTCCGCCTTACCGATTCAGTTGGCGAGCCCATCCCCGGCAGCGAAGCAAAGATTATTAATCCCGACCCCGAAACAGGCATCGGCGAAATCTGTGTTAAGGGCGACATGGTTATGCTCGGTTACTACAACAACCCCGAAGAAACCGCAAAGGTTATCGACGAAGACGGTTGGTTCCACACAGGCGACCTTGGTCACGTTGACAAAAAGGGTCATTATTATATCTCAGGCAGAAGCAAGAATGTTATCGTTACAAACAACGGTAAAAACATCTATCCCGAAGAGCTTGAATATCATCTCGGCACAGATATCCGCGTTGGTGAAAGCATTGTTATCGAAGACGAAAACAAGAAGGGTGAACCCATCGTTGCCGCAAGAATCTTCCCCAACTTCGAGGAACTCAAGGAAATATACGGCAAGGATGAAAACGAATTTACCGACGAAGAGCTTCACGACATCATGGGCGAAGTTGTTGAAAACGTTAACAGCATTCTTCCTCCCTACAAGAAGATTGTTGATTTCAAGATCAGAAGAACCGAGTTTGTTAAAAACACAACCTCAAAGATTCTCAGACACAAAAACAAAGACTGATATAAAAAAGAGAGCCTTCGGATTTCGAAGGCTCTTTTGTTTATCTTATACCGTAGTTTTCAATGATATAGTCCATATCCTTATCACCTCTGCCCGAGAGATTGATAAGAACGGAACCCTTAT
>JAZSNQ010000196.1:0-3001 GCA_045536515.1 Acutalibacteraceae bacterium
TCCTCAACAATGGGTCTCAGAGGCGGCAACAGACTTTCGCACTATACCGCTTCAAAATGGGGTCTCACAGGTCTTACAAAGGCATGGGCAATTGAACTTGCACCCCATAATATCCGTGTTGTCAGCATTCATCCCACGGGCGTTAACACTCCGATGAATGACGGTCTTGCAGAGCTTGAAGGATCAACACCTCTTGAAATTGCAGAACGTTCGGCAGGTAATCTTCTTCCCGTTCCCTGGATTGAACCCGAAGATGTTGCGCATCTTGTTGACTATATCGCAAGTGATAAGGCTCGCTATGCAACTGGCTCGCAGTTTGTTCTTGACGCAGGTTTGCTGTCTGTATAAAAATGATAAAAGGATGTACCGCAGAATGGTACATCCTTTGTTGTTTATAAAATCTCTTCAAGAGTTTCCATAGTTTCCTTTGACGGTTCAGGGATATCGGCAAACGGGAATTTTATTCCCATGTTGTCATATTTTATCTGACAAAGCTTCCTGAACGGCAGAAGCTCGGTTTTATCAATGCATTCATATTTATCTGCAATTTCCTTGAGTTTTTTAACATTGTCCTCGTTATCATTGAGTGTCGGAATTATAACCTGACGGAGTGTAACGGGGATTTTTTCTTTGTTCAGATAAGCGAGAAATTCAATTGCTTTTTCCATCTCACAGCCGACGTGTTTTTTGTATAATTCACCGTCGGTATATTTTATGTCAAGCAGAACTCTGTCGGTATGCTTCAGAAGATTTTTGATGTCATCGTTCATAATACATCCCGAAGTGTCAAGGCAGGTGTTGATGCCTTCTTTATGGGAAAGCTCAAAAATTTCTCTGACAAAATCTGCTTGCATCAGAGGTTCGCCGCCCGAAACGGTAATTCCGCCCTTGTTGCCGAAATAGCTCTTATATCTTGAAGCTTTTTGTATGATTTCTTCTGCGGAGTATTCTTTTCCGCCGCCGAAATCCCATGTGTCGGGGTTATGGCAGCAGCCGCATCGCAGGGGACAGCCCTGCATAAAAACCGCAAAACGCAGCCCCGGACCGTCCGAGGCTGCAAGGCTTTGTATCGAGTGTATTCTTCCCGTCATACCGCTTCGTGGAATGTTCTGCTGATAACTTCTCTCTGCTGTTCGCGTGAAAGCTTGTTGAAGTTAACTGCATAGCCTGAAACACGGATTGTGAGGTTGGGATAATCCTCGGGATTTTCGTATGCTTTCATGAGTGTTTCACGGTTAAGAACATTAACATTGATATGATGAGCCATTTTGGAGAAATAACCGTCAAGAATTGAAACGAGATTGTCAACTCTTTCTTCGTCTGTTCTTCCGAGTGCTTCGGGAGTGATTGAGAAAGTATTTGAAACGCCGTCACGGCAGTCGTCATAGCTTATTTTTGCAACGGAGTTGAGCGATGCGAGAGCACCGTTTTCTTCTCTGTTGTGCATGGGATTTGCACCGGGTGCAAAGGGTGCGGATGCCTTTCTGCCGTCAGGCGTTGCACCTGTATTCTTGCCGTACATAACATTTGATGTGATTGTGAGAACGGAAAGAGTATGGATTGCGTGGCGATAGGTGGGAGTTTTGCGAAGCTCGGTAATCATGCGGTGAGCCATGTCTTTTGCAATAAGGTCAACGCGGTCATCGTCATTGCCGTATTTCGGGAAATCGCCCTCTGTCTTGAATTCGGAAATAAATCCCTTTGAATCCTTAACGGGAATAACATTTGCAAATTTGATTGCGCTCAGTGAGTCGGCAACAACAGAAAGGCCTGCGATACCGAATGCCATGAAACGCTCAACCTGAGTGTCGTGAAGAGCCATCTGGGTCTTTTCGTAGGCATATTTATCGTGCATATAATGGATGATGTTCATGGTGTTGACATAGAGATTGCTGAGCCACTTGATATAGATATCAAATCTTTCCATAACCTCGTCATAGTCGAGCTTGTCACCGCTTAAAACGGGCATCTGAGGACCGATATGAATACCGCTTGTTGTATCGTAACCGCCGTTAATAGCGATAAGAAGAAGCTTTGCAAGGTTACATCTTGCGCCGAAGAACTGCATCTGCTTGCCGACCTTCATTGCGGAAACGCAGCAGGCAATTGCATAGTCATCACCGTATATGGGACGCATAAGGTCATCGTTTTCATACTGGATTGAGTCTGTATCCTTTGAAACCTTTGCGCAAAATTTCTTGAATCCGTCGGGGAGTGATGTTGACCAGAGAACGGTGAGATTGGGTTCGGGAGATGAACCGAGGGTATAAAGCGTGTTGAGCATACGGTAGCTGTTCTTTGTGACAAGAGTTCTTCCGTCTTCACCCATGCCGCCTACTGCTTCTGTTATCCACATCGGGTCGCCGCCGAAAAGCTCGTTGTATTCGGGCGTGCGAAGATGGCGTGCAATACGAAGCTTCATAACAAAATCGTCCATAAGCTCCTGTGCACCTTCTTCGGTAAGAATTCCGTTTTCGATATCTCTTTCGATATAAATATCAAAGAATGTGCTGACTCTGCCGAGTGACATAGCTGCGCCGTTCTGCTCTTTGATTGCGCCGAGATATGCAAAATATGTCCACTGGATTGCCTCGCGTGCATTTGATGCGGGCTGACTGATATCGAAGCCGTACATAGCCGCCATTTCCTTGAGATAACCGAGGAAGGTTATCTGCTGGAAGAGCTCTTCATCAAGACGGATTTGCTCCGTATTAAAAGCGTGATTTGTAAGGGCATTTTTATCTTTTTTCTTTTCTTCAATAAGCTTGTCAATGCCGTAGAGGGCAACTCTGCGGTAGTCACCGATGATTCTGCCTCTGCCGTAAGCATCGGGGAGACCGGTGATAACATGACACTTTCGAGCCGCACGCATTTCGTCGGTATAAGCACGGAAAACGCCGTCATTGTGTGTGGTACGGAAGCGGAATTCTTCTTCAATCTTTGTGCTGAGCTTGTATCCGTAAGCCTCACAGGCCTGACGAGCCATACGGATGCCTCCGAA
>JAZSNQ010000052.1:0-5331 GCA_045536515.1 Acutalibacteraceae bacterium
TGCAGGCAGCCGTCTCTACACAAGTGCTGCTTACACAGAAGAAATGATTGATGACGCAATCGCAAGATTTGACAAGGTATTTGAGAACATAGTTTGCATCGAAAAGAAATAAGAAACAACCACGGCGGCGTACCCGATATCCCGCCTTATTTTAAGTGAATAGTTAAAAGTGAATAGTGAATAGTTAAGGGTCGCTGCGCTCCGAAATTGTAATTGCTCCGCAAAAACTGATTAAGTGAATAGTTAATAGTTAATAGTGAAGAGTTATGGATAGGCTTCGCCTATGACTATTATAATTGCTCCGCAAAAAATATTTGAGTGAATAGTTAATAAACATATAATCGGGTGTGGGCAGTGCCCACCATTAACTTTTCATTTTTCACTCTTCACTTTTCACTAAAAACAATGTCTACCATTAACTTTTCACTCCTCATTCTTCACTTTTTACCAATGAAAGGAAAAACACCATGGATGTTTTAACCGCTAAAAAGCTTGTTATAGAAGCAGGCGAAAGACTTGTTGAAAACGGTCTTATTGCAAGAACATGGGGCAACGTAAGCTGCCGTGTTGACGATAAAACATTTGTTATCACTCCCAGCGGCAAGCCCTATATCGGACTCACCCCCGACGATATCGTTGAGGTTGCAATCAACACTCTCGAATGGGGCGGCAATGTTAAGCCTTCGTCCGAAAAAGGTATTCATGCCGAGGTTTATAAGCAGTATCCCGAAGCTAATTTTGTTATCCATACCCACCAGAAGGTTGCTTCCGCAGTCAGTGCTCTTTCAAGCGGCATTGAAAAGGTTGCAGGCGAAGCCGCAAGCCTTATCGGAAGCGTTGTCCATCTCGGCGGCTACGGTCTGCCCGGCACAAAGAAGCTTAAGAAGGGCGTAACAACCGCACTCAGGCTCAGCCCCTCAAAGGCTGTTATCATGGCTCATCACGGTGCTCTCTGCTTCGGTAAAGACAGCGAAGAGGCTTTTCAGGTTGCAAGCTCGCTCGAAAAGGTCTGTGCTGACTATATCCTTGACTCCGCAAAGTCAAAGCTCGGCTTAAAATCAGACAATCTGGATGATTTCTGTGCAGAGATTGCAGATAAGCTCACAAAATCCGAAAAAACTGTTGAAATTGATAAATCCTTGCTGTATAATAGTGTTTGCAACAGAGAAAGCGGCGAAATCGTTTTCACAAACAGCGAAAACGGTGACGAAATGACAATGGAGCTCAACGGCCCGTCATCCGCTATCGGAAATCTTGCAAATGTTCTGAACGCTCATAAGGACATCTACACAGCTTGTCCCAAATTCAACAATATAATCCACAACGGTTCAAGTGAGGTTGTTGCCGTTTCCAGACTCGGCAAAACAATGAAGCCTCTGCTTGACGACTTTGCTCAGATATGCGGTCCTACCGTCAAATGTGCAAAAGCTCCCGAATATGCCGCAATGAAGATAAAAGGCAAGAATGCCGTTCTTATCAAGGATATGGGTGCTCTTTGCTGCGGCGCAAACGAAGGCGATGCACAGGCGGTTGACATGATTATGAGCAAAAGCGGCCTTACCTTGCTCACCTCAAAGGTGTTCGGCAAGACAAAGGCAATCAACCCTGCCGAAGCTTGGCTTATGAGAATTGTCTATACTCTCAAATATTCCAAGCAGGCAGAGAAATAATTAATTTGACCACTACCATCTTTTGTCCCCCCCGTTTTATACGAGAAAAATCCGAGGCTGCGAGGCCTCGGCTTTTTCTTTGTATAGTTTTATTCGCTTTCAGCGAATTGTATTGCTTCCCAGTGATATTTGACTTCGTCAAGCGGTATTTGCTTCGCAAGTTTTTCGGCGGATAAAATATCACTCCGTCGCAGACGGAATAAAACTTAAAACTCAACGCTAAAAATGAATTTACATTTGTTTGCAGGGCAGCTTTACTCAAGCTGTCTTTTTTCTTTTGTTCGTAAAATTAATTCTGTAAACCTCTTTACAATTTTCAAAAATTGTTACATAATATACTATGTATAATTATAACAATCTTTATAATTTGAAAGAGGAATAATAATGAAAGGAAACAAACCTGAAGAACCGAAAAAAAATTCGATAAAAAAAAGCTTTTCTCTCTTGGAAAGATTTTTCCCGTATCTTAAAAAGCATCTCGGTACGGAAGCACTCGTGCTGGGCTGTGTTGCAATTTCAGCCGCCTGCGATATCGCACTTCCGCTGATTGTGCGTGAAATCACCAATGCGGGTGTTGAGGATGTTGCATCGCTCACTTTAAAAAGAATTCTGCTTATCTGCCTTTTTTACATAGGATTCAAGGCGGTTGCCTGCCTTGCAAGCTACTGTCAGGCATATTACGGTCATATTATGGGCGTTAAAATCGAAAACCGAATGCGTGAGGATATGTTTGACCATCTCCAGAAGCTTTCGTTCACGTTTTTCGATAACACAAAGGTCGGTCAGATTATGAGCCGAATGACATCCGACCTTTTTGATATTGCCGAATGGGCACACCACTTCCCCGAAATGGTGTTCAACACAATTGTCAAATTCTTCGCAAGCTTCTTTATTTTCGCATCAATGGACTGGCGTCTTGCAGTCTGTGTTTTCGCAATGATGCCGTTCATGATAATTCTTACAAAGAAAACACGCACAAAAATGCGTGACACCTTCCGTCAGAGCCGCCATCAGGTGGGCGAAATCAATGCGAGAATTGAGGACAGCCTTCTCGGCGTGAGAGTTGTCCGTTCATTCACCAACGAGGCAACCGAAAAAGCAAAATTTTCCGACGGCAACAGAGATTATGTTGACATCAAAAAGAAGAGCTATAAATATATGTCCAAATTCCACTCAACCGTTACCATGCTTGACGGTACGATGTATATTGCGGTTGTCGGAGTCGGAGCATATTTCATGCATATCGGCGTTACAACTCCCGGCGACTTTGCGGCAAGCCTTCTGCTTGTTTCAACCCTTCTCGGTTCAATCCGTTCAATCGTTGATTTCAGCGAGCAGTTCAGCAGAGGCATAACGGGCATTGAGCGTTTCGCCGAAATCATGGACGAAGTTCCCGATATTACCGATGAACCCGATGCCGTTGATATCACCGATGTCAAGGGCGATATCGTGTTCAAGGATGTTTCGTTCAGCTATGTCAAGGGTGAAAAAACAATCCTCAACCACCTTGATTTGCATATCCCCAGCGGTTCAAACGTTGCACTTGTCGGACCCAGCGGCGGCGGTAAAACAACTCTCTGCAATCTCATTCCGAGATTCTACGAGGTTGAAAGCGGCGATATTTTCCTTGACGGAAAGAATATAAAGGATATAACCCTTCATTCTCTCCGTTCAAATATCGGCGTTGTTGCGCAGGATGTCTACCTTTTCTCGGGCACAATCCGTGATAATCTCATCTACGGCAAACCCGGTGCAACCGAAGAAGAAATTATCGAAGCCACCAAAAAGGCGGGTGCATATGATTTCATCAGCGCACTTCCCGACGGCTTTGATACATATATCGGCGAGAGAGGCGTGAAACTCTCGGGCGGTCAGAAGCAGAGAATTTCAATCGCAAGAGTTTTCCTCAAGAATCCTCCCGTGCTTCTGCTTGACGAAGCAACATCCGCACTCGATAACGAGAGCGAAAAGCTTGTTCAGGAATCGCTTGAACGTCTTTCCGAGGGCAGAACAACCCTTACCATCGCCCACAGACTCACCACCATCCGCAATGCCGACGAAATCGTTGTTCTCACCGAAGACGGCATCGCAGAGCACGGCTCGCATTCCGAGCTTATGCAAAAAGGCGGTATCTACAGCAATATGTACAGCATGTATGCGGTAATGTAAAACACAGTGAAGAGTGAAAAATGAAAAGTGAAGAGTTAAGGGTGGGCGTTGTTTTTAGTGAAAAGTGAAGAGTGAAAAATGAAAAGTTAATGGTGGGCACTGCCCACACCCGATTATATGTTTATTAACTATTCACTCAAACAGTTTTTGCGGAGCAATTATAATTTCGGAGCGCAGCGACCCTTAACTATTCACTATTCACTATTAACTATTCACTAAATAATATAATTAAAAAGGAAGTAAGAATACCATGCTTAAAAACATCTCCCCCGTAATTTCCCCGGAACTTCTTAAAATTCTCATGGAAATGGGTCACGGTGACGAAATCGTTATCGGTGACGGAAATTTCCCCTCAGCTTCAATTGCACAGAGACTTGTACGCCTTGACGGTCACGGAGTTGACGAAATCCTCGCCGCTATCCTCAAGCTCATGCCTCTTGACACATATGTTGACGCACCCGTTGCTCTCATGGATAACGGTGATGCTTCAAATCCTCCTCCCATCTGGGATGACTACAAAAAGACAATCCTTGCTGAAGAAGGCGAAAAGAACATCGAACTTGTTGAAAGATTCGCTTTCTATGACAGAGCAAAGAAGGCTTATGCCGTTATCGCAACAGGTGAAACAGCTATCTATGCCAACATCATTCTCAAAAAAGGCGTAGTTATCCAGTAACCATTCCGTAGGGGTCGATGCCCACATCGACCCGTTAAGTGAAAAATTAAAAGTGAACAGTGAATAGTTCAGGACGGGTTTCACCCGTACCCGATATAATAGCGTAGGGGCGACCATTGGTCGTCCGTATAAAAAATCGGCGCAGCCCCTTAACTTTTCACTTTTCATTCTTCACTTTTCACTAATCAGTTTTTCAATAAGGAGAAAACCATGGACAAAAGAGTTTTAGCCATTGACTTCGGCGCATCAAGCGGCAGAGCAATCCTCGGCAAATTCGACGGCGAAAAAATCACCCTTGAGGAAGTGCACCGCTTTTCAAACGACCCCGTAAAAGTCGGAAAGACAATGTACTGGGACGTTCTGCGCCTTTTCTATAACATCAAGCAGGGCATCATCAATGCCAAGAATGCAGGCGGCTTTGACAGCATCGGTATTGATACATGGGGCGTTGACTTCGGTCTCATCGACGAATTCGGCTGCCTTCTTGAAAACCCCGTTCATTACCGTGACGAAAGAACAGTCGGTCTTATCGAAGAATGTGCAGAGATAATCCCCAACAAGGATTTCTATTTCAAAACGGGCATTCAGTTCATGGAGCTTAACACAGTTTATCAGCTCTATGCGCTCAAAAAATACCGTCCTCACATTCTTGAAAGAGCAGACAGACTTCTCTTCATGCCTGACCTTTTCGGTTATATGCTCACGGGCAAAATGACAACCGAATATTCAATCGCAACCACCTCACAGATGATTGACCTTGAAACAAAATCATGGGCAACCGACTATATCGAAAAGCTCGGCATTCCCTCAAAGCTT
>JAZSNQ010000145.1:0-3230 GCA_045536515.1 Acutalibacteraceae bacterium
CACCCCGGGGTGCATCCGCCGGTGCAAGGGGTGTGTAATCAAAGGTCCGTTCGTATTTGTACGCATACAAATTGGGCAATTCAGAATTCTTCTTTTCCATGCCGGCGCCCCGTTCACAACGATTGCCGGACACAAATTTTCTGCCGTCGGCAAAGGTGGTAATGGTCAGCTGACAGTGGTTCGAGCAGGCCTTACAGCGAGTCAGGGTGTTGTGAAACCGGAAACTGTCCAGTTCATCCGCCCGCAGAATGTCGGCCGCCTGACCGTGAAAGCGTTCTCTTGCAATCAGCGCAGACCCGAATGCGCCCATAATGCCGGCAATATCCGGTCTGGTCACATTCCGGTCAATCAACAGCTCGAACGCACGCAAAATCGCATTATTATTGAATGTGCCGCCCTGCACCACGATATTCTCGCCCAGCGCCTTCGCATTCGCCGTGCGCACCACCTTGTACAGCGCGTTCTTTACCACGCTGATCGAGAGGCCCGCGGAGATATTTTCCAGCGACGCGCCGTCCTTCTGCGCCTGCTTGACGGAGGAATTCATAAAGACAGTACAGCGTGAGCCGAGGTCAACCGGCTTGTCCGCAAAAAGGCCGAGCTTTGAAAACTCCTCGGAGGTATAGCCCCACGCACTTGCAAAGGTCTGCAGAAAAGAACCGCAACCCGAAGAACAGGCCTCGTTGAGGAAGATATTGTCAATTGCATTGTTACGGATTTTGAAGCACTTTATGTCCTGACCGCCGATATCAATGATAAAATCAACCTCGGGCTTGAATTTCTTTGCGGCGGTAAAATGAGCAACGGTTTCAACAATTCCGTAATCGACAGCAAAGGCGTTTTTGATCAGCTCCTCGCCGTAACCCGTAACCGCAGACGAAAGGACTTTGGCATCGGGATAAAGCGAATAAAAATCGCTTATAAATTCACGCACGAGGCGTACAGGCTCACCGGAATTAGGCATATATCTGCTGAAAACAAGCTCGCCGTTTTTGTTGATAACAGCCGCCTTTACTGTTGTTGAGCCTGCGTCAATACCGATATAAACGTTTTTATCTTCATTGAGAGTAACATTCTTAACGGAATTTCTGCCGTGTCTTTCAAGAAAGTCGTCATACTCTTTTTCGCTTGAGAACAAAGGCTTTGCAGACGGGTATTCACCGCTGACCTTGCCGACACCTATATTTTCAATGAGATTGTTAATATCAATCGGCTTGCTCTTTGCGCTGAAAGCAGCACCCATAGCGACAAAGTACAGTCCGTTTTCGGGGCAGACACCCTTTACGCCGAGGGTATTGTCGAAGGCTTTGCGAAGCTCGGGCAGGAAGCTGAGCGGTCCGCCAAGGTAAGCAACATTGCCCTCAATTCTTCTGCCCTGTGCAAGACCTGAAACGGTCTGGTTAACAACGGCATAGAATATACTTGCCGCAACATCGCTTTTCTTTGCGCCCTGGTTGAGTAAGGGCTGAATATCAGACTTTGCAAAGACACCGCAACGTGAAGCGATTGAATATATCTTTTCACAGTCCCCCGCAATTTCGTTCATATCAAGCGGCGACATTTCAAGCAGCGATGCCATCTGGTCGATAAAAGCACCCGTACCGCCTGCACACGAGCCGTTCATACGCACCTCCGTACCGTTGGTGAGAAAGAGGATTTTTGCATCCTCACCGCCAAGCTCGATTACGGCATCCGTTTTGCCGAGAAGTTGAGAAACGGCAACCTTTGTTGCGTAAACCTCCTGAACAAATTCGAGGTTATAGCTTTGAGCAAAGCCCATACCTGCCGAGCCAGCAACGGAAAGCACGGATTCGGAAAACTCGGGGTGCTTTGAAACGATTTCACCGAGCATTTTTGAAATAAGCTCAGCAATTTTTGAATAATGGCGTTCATACGCCTTGTAAATAATATTGTTGTTATCGTCAAGCGCAACACACTTTAAAGTGGTTGAGCCGACATCCATACCGATTTTCATCTTTCACTTTAACTCCCTGATATATTAGCTAACCTTTAAATTCTTTTCCCCTAACCCTTCAAGCATAAGCCTTTCTACCTCACGGTAGAGCTTTTCGTTTGCCTGCTCTGTCGTCATATTGTCAACCTTGAAGGGCTTACCGTAACGTATGGTAAGGTTTTTGCTGCGGAATTTATAATCGCCCGTAATACCGAAAGGAACGATATATGCATCCGTTTTCTTGGCAAGAGATACCGCACCGGGTTTGAACTCAAGCAGAAAGGCATCCGTTCTGTTTCGTGTACCCTCGGGAAAAATACCTATTGCGCCGTCCTTCCTTAACACCTTCATTGCAGATTTGACGCTACGGATATCCGTATTCTGTCTGTCAACGGGAATGCAGCCCATGGCACCGAAAAACCAGGCAAATTTGCCCTCAAAATACTCCTTCTTCGCCATATAATGAATCATTCTTTTGGTTGCCGCTATTGTAAGGCACTGGTCAAGAATGTGCTTGTGGTTGCCTGCAATAACTATTGCACCGTCGGTCGGAATATTCTCCTTACCTATGATTTTGGGGTTGTAATAAAACTTGAAAAACTTATTGAACACAGGCATAAACAGCTTGTATCCGAGCTCTCTGTCCTCTGGATTTTTCTTTTCTTTTTTCATTTTCTTTCTCCATATACTGTTTCTAATTCATTTCTCACGGTTTCGTAAAGCGCTTTATTCGCCGCCTTCAGGCTTCCTCTTTCAACCTTCATTACGGGCATAAATTTGATTTTTACGCTTTTTTTGAAATACTTATATTTGCCGCTTATTGCAAAGGGCACGATATCGCAATCCGTATCGGAAGCAATTTTAACTGCACCGCCCTTGAAAGGCATCATAATATCTTCGGTTTTATTTGTTGTTCCCTCGGGGAAAATTGCAATTAATTTTCCGTCGTTAAGATACTCTTCAGCCGAAACAATTGCCTGCTTGCCGTTGGTACTGCGGTCAACGGGAATAATTCCGAGACCCGGAAAAATGTACTTGCCTATACCGTTCATAAGCTCTGCCTTTGCAACAAAATGCACGCAACGCTTTGTTGCGCAGGCAACGGTGAAGCAGTCAAAAACGGACGTGTGGTTTCCTGCAAGGATGATTTTGCCCTCGGCAGGTATGTTCTCTTTTCCTTCCACGGTGGGTCTGAACACAAGCGTGAACAGAGCCTTGATAGGCGGTCTTACCACCTTGTAAAGTAACGGTTCTTTCATAAATTTCTCCTTCTTTT
>JAZSNQ010000284.1:0-11223 GCA_045536515.1 Acutalibacteraceae bacterium
GTGTCGGGGCAGTTTTCCTTGAAAGTGAAGCCAAGAATGGCAACTCTGGCGTTTTTGACGGGAATGTCGGCGGCAATCAGCTTCTTGACAGCATTTTCGGCGACATACTTGCCCATATCATCATTGATGCGTCTGCCTGCAAGAATGACCTGGCTGTGATATCCGAGCATTTCGGCTTTATATGTAAGATAATAGGGGTCAACGCCTATGCAATGACCGCCGACAAGTCCGGGATAAAACTTAAGGAAATTCCATTTTGTTCCCGCAGCTTTAAGCACCGACTGGGTATCTATTCCCATTTTGTTAAAAATAATTGAAAGTTCATTCATAAATGCAATATTGATATCTCGCTGACTGTTTTCGATAACTTTTGCAGCTTCGGCAACCTTGATGCTTTCCGCACGGTGAACACCTGCTTCAACAACAAGCTCATAGACCTTTGCAACAACATCGAGAGTTTCTTCGTCCATACCCGAAACTATTTTTACGATGGTTTCAAGTCTGTGCACCTTATCGCCGGGATTGATTCTTTCGGGAGAATAACCGATTTTGAAATCAACGCCGCACTTAAGACCCGATTCCTTTTCAAGAATGGGCACACATACATCCTCGGTAACTCCGGGATAAACGGTTGATTCAAAAACAACTACCGAACCCTTTGTGAGATTTCTGCCGAGAATTCTGCTTGCACCTTCAACGGGTGAAAGGTCGGGAGTATGGTCATCGTTTACGGGTGTGGGCACTGCGACAATATGGAACTTTGCTTCGCGGAGTTTTGTTTCATCTGCGGTAAATTCAACGGAAGTGTTTTTGATTGCATCGTCACCCACTTCGTTTGTGGGGTCAATTCCGCTTTTGTAAAGCTCAATTTTCTTTGCATTGAGGTCATAACCGATAACATCAACTTTTTTTGCAAATGCAACCGCAATGGGCATACCGACATAACCGAGACCCACAAGAGAGATTTTTTCTTCTTTTGCAATTATTTTTTCATAAAGATTTGCGTACATAACTAATCCTTCCTTTATTTGCACAGACTGTTTATTTTTTGAAGATATGTTTCAATCACGATTTTTCTCGAGAAATTTGCTTTTATATATTCCCTGCCTTTTTCTCCCATGGCTTTTCTTTCTTCATTGGGCAGAGAAAGAAATCTTTTTATTTGTTCACAGAGCGCATCAACGTCTCCTCCGTGATAAATAAATCCCGTTTTGCCGTCAATGAAAGTTTCTCTGCATCCCGGATTATCCGTGGAAATAATCGGTCTTCCGCTGGAAGCGGTTTCAAGAAGAACATTACTCATACCCTCGCCGTAGGTTGAAGGATGAATTGTTGCATGTGAAGCCGAAACAAACGGCTTTATATCCTTTTGGCTTCCTCTGTATTTTATTATGCCGTCTTTTTCAAGCTCCGAAAGCAGCTTTTCATAGTGAATTTCGGTAGGCTCGATAAATCCGAGCATATTGAATTCGGTTTCGGGATATTCGGCTTTTATTCTTTTTGCAGCTTCGATATAATCATCAACGCCTTTGTCGTGAAGAATTCTGCCGATATAGTTAAAAACAATTTTAGGACCGTCTATGCCGTTTCCTCCGTCGGGATAAGGCTGCAGCGGATATCTTTCTGTATTGACACCCGAACCGGGTATGAGCTTGCGTTCACCCTTTACCATTCCTGAATCTTCGGCAAGCTTCATATTGGTTGAATTCTGGAACATTACGCAGGATGAACGGCGGAATGAAAATTTGAAAAGCGACATTATAAGCTTCTGCTTGAAACCGCCTTCATTGAGCACACTTCCGAAGCCCGTAACATTGCTTATAACGGGAATCCCGAGAATATGAGCCGCAATTCCCGCGTAGACATTCGGTTTTGCGGTGTATGTCAGAACAACCGAAGGTTTGTTTTTGATAAAAAGATTAAAATAATGAATAAAAAGCTTTAAATCAGAAATGATGTTTGTTCCCCTTCTGTCGATAATGGGGTCATCATAACGGTATTCGATATGCTTCATCAGCTCAAACTTTTCACCGTTCGGACATGATATCAGCATTTCGTATCCGGCATCGATTATATCCTCAATAAGCTCTTTGCGGAAACAATAGATATCGTCATCATTGTTCGTAAGAATCGCTATAAGATGATTGTTTTGTTTTTTCATTTTTATTTCCTCATCTGCGTAAAACCTCAAGCACGGTCAATATCATAACCTTGATATCATCAAAAAAGCCGAAACTCCTGATTGCAGCAAGGTTATACTTCATTTTATCGGGCAAAACAACCTCGAGATAGGTTTTCTCAACATCATCCGAGGCATCGAGAAGCTCGTTTTCGTCTTTATAGTAAACGCTTGCTTCCGATGTGATACCCGCAGGCAAAAGAAGTGTTGCCATCATTTCCGGTGTATACTTTTCAACATACTTCGGTACTTCGGGACGTGTACCGACAAAGGTCATTTTTCCTCTGAAAACATCAATAAGCTGACTGAGTTCATCGAGCTTATATTTACGGATGAACTTTCCCGTTCTTGTTATTCTTGAATCTCCGCCTACTGTCAGAAGCGAACCTTTGTCAGCACCGGTCACCATTGAACGGAACTTGAATATTCTGAATTCTTCGCCGTATTGGGTAACTCTTGTCTGACGGTAAAATACGGGTCCTCGGGAATCAAGCTTTATTGCAATTGAAAGGATTATAAATATCGGAGAGAGAATTAAAAGGAGCAGGAACGATACCGTAACATCAAAAACACGTTTTAAAATCAGCTGAGGCTTCTTTTTGTTGAGAATGTCATAATACTCTTTTACTTCCGGGGTCTGCATTTCAGTCGGAAGTTCATCCCATTTCCGAAGTATCATATGTATCTCCCTTAAATATATTTTTTAACAATCCGAACAAAGTTTTCGCAAACGACTGTCACATCTTCATCCAAAAGTTTTGTGTGCAGAGGAAGAGTGATTTCGTTTTTAAAAAAATTATAAGCATTCGGAAAGTCCTTGATATCATATCCGAGATTTTTATACGCAGTCATCATCGGAAGAGGCTTATAGTGGACATTGCAGGCAATCCCGCTTTCTGCCATTTCGGTTATGATGCTGTTTCTTGTTTCTTCGGATATACCGGGAATTCTTGTTATGTAAAGATGTCCCGATGAAGAATGATTATCGCCGTAATGGTCAAGATAATCAATTCCGACACTGTCACACATTTCGTTATATTTTCGGATAATCTCTTTTCGTCTCTGAAGCATTGCAGGGTATCTGTCAAGCTGTCTGAGACCCATTGCAGCTGCAATATCGGTCATGTTGCATTTGTACCACGGACCCACAATATCATATTCCCATGCACCCGCTTTGGTTTTTGCAAGGGCATCCTTTGACTGACCGTGAAGACTGTAGAGCATATATTTTTTATAAAGCTCATCATTATCAATTCCGTCAATACTTCTCCACGTTGCGGCACCGCCTTCTGCGGTGGTAAGATTTTTAACCGCATGGAAAGAAAAGGATGTGAAATCTGCAATCCGGCCTGCATTTCTACCGTTTTTCACTGCACCCAGCGCATGGGCACAGTCTGCAACAACCGCTACCCTGCCCATTGCTTGCTGAATATCGTTTGCAGGGATAAAAAGATGCTTCTTGCTTTCAACTGCGGCATAAATTCTGTCATAGTCACAAACAATTCCTGCAAGGTCAACGGGAATAACCGCCTTCGTTTTTTCGTTTATCGCTTCTTCCAACAAATCATAATCCATTTCAAATGAGTCAGGTTGGCTGTCTATGAATACAACTTTTGCACCGACATGAATTGCCGCCGAAGCGGATGCTGTGTATGTATATGCAGGAACAATAACCTCATCTCCTTCATCGATACCGAGCACGCGAAGATTAAGTTCAAGCGCAGCAGTTGCGGAATTGAGACACGCAGCCTTTTGGGTGCCGCAGTAATCGGCAAGTCGGCGTTCAAGCTCTTTTGTCCTCGGACCCGTTGTTATCCAGCCGGATCGGAGTGCTTCGCAAACCTCGCTTATTTCCGCTTCGGTTATGTCGGGAGGACTGAAAGGTATGTTTATCATAAACTGACCTCTTTCTTAATTTCCTGCTTTGTAAGTAGGAACCATTTTTCTGACGGTTTCAACTATCGATTCGCTGTTATCGTAAGCGGCAAGCATGAGCTCATCAAGCTGTTCAAGAAACAAATCCGTATCGAACTGAACAGGACTGCCTATATGAATCAGCTTGTTCGGTGTTCTCTGCAAGCCTTCTTCTTCCATCAGTTTTTCTTCATAAAGCTTTTCGCCCGGCCTGAGACCGGTGTATTCTATTTGAATATCAATGTCGGGTTTTAATCCCGAAAGCTTGATAAGGTTTCTTGCGAGTGTATCAATTTTCACGGGAGAACCCATATCGAGAACGAATATTTCACCGCCGTGAGCATCCGCACCTGCAAGAAGAACAAGCGAAACCGCTTCGGGAATTGTCATAAAGTAACGTATAATTTCGGGATGGGTAACGGTTACGGGACCGCCGTTTTCAATCTGACGCTTGAAAAGCGGAACAACCGAACCGTTTGAACCGAGAACATTGCCGAATCTGACAGCAACAAACTCTGTTTTAACATTTTCGGGAACACCGTCTGAATAAATTGCTCCCTCTTCTTCGAGGTGAGTGAACATTCTCGGGATTTCCTTCTGGCAGTTTTCTTTGATTTTTCTGTCATACGCCTGAATGACCATTTCGCAAAGACGTTTGCTTGCGCCCATGATGTTGGTAGGATTTACCGCCTTGTCGGTACTGATAAGAACAAATCTTGAACAGTTGTTGACCATGGCTGCATAGGCGGTTTTATATGTTCCGATAACATTGTTTTTTATAGCTTCGCAGGGACTGTCCTCCATAAGAGGAACGTGTTTATGGGCTGCAGCATGATAAACAATGTCGGGATGAAAGCGTTTGAACACGCTGTCGAGTCTTCTTGAATCACGGACCGAACCGATAAGCACTTCAAGCTTCATTCCGGGATATTTATCACGGAGTTCCTGCTGAATTGCATATGCATTGTTTTCATAGATATCAAAAATAATCAATCTTTCAGGTTCATGCGCCGCAACCTGACGGCAAAGCTCGCTTCCTATTGAGCCTCCGCCGCCCGTTACAAGAATTGTTTTGCCCTTTATCAGATTATAAACCTCTTTCATTTCGGCTCTGATTGTATCTCTGCCGAGCAAGTCTTCAACGGAAACTTCTTTAAGTGCGCCTGCAGTTATTCCGCTGTTAACATACTGATAAAAATCAGGAAGAGTTTTAGTTTCACAGCCGGTTTCTTTACAGATGTTGACGATATCGCGGATATTCTCTTTTGAAGCACTGGGCATCGCGATATATATTCTGTCTATATTGAATTTTTCCGCACTGTGCAGAATATCATCGCGACCTCCGACAATCTGAACTCCGTCAAAATACCTGTTCTGTTTATCGGGGTTATCGTCAATCATGCAGATAACTCTGTCTTTATTTGCTCTTGTTTTTGCTATATTCTCAAGAAGCATTCTTCCCGCATCACCTGCACCGATAATCATAACACGGTGATACGAATGAGATGTGTCTTCGGTACCGAATAATTGAGGCAGCGCAGAGAAAATTCTGTAAGAAAATCTTACGGCAAGCAAAAGCAAAACCTGAAAACAGCTACCCCACAAATAATATGAAATCGGCATTCTTTGGAATAAAACCGTGATAAGAATAATATGAACAACCGATGCCGCAATGCTTCCTATGGCGGCTCGCATAAGTTCTCTGACGCTTACATATTCCCATACGCTGTGGTACATACGCATCATATAAAATATCACAAGACTTATAACGGTATATATCGGAATAAAGTAAGCATAAGGGTCAAGATATTTTTCGGGGATTTCCGAAAAAACGCCGTCAAATCTTATCCATAAAGCGACGAAATATGAGATGTTGATTGCCATGACATCATAAATCATCAGAAAAATCGCCTTAATCTGCCATGTTTCAATATGAAATTTTCGGTGTTGCGCTTTGACTTTTGTTCTCATGTTAAACGCTCCTTGAATAACCGCCGTGAACTTTTTTTGATTCAATCGGCTTTCAATCGAAATCTCATTTCTTTTTGTTTTTCTTTTTCCTGTTCTTTTCCGGATTGTTTTTCTTTACAGGATTTGAAACTTTTTCATCGTCGGCAGGCTCAGCCGAAGCATTTTCCGATTCATAAACATCAACCGTTTCATCATCTGAATTATCCGTGTTATCCGCAGAAACAGCCTCAGCAGAGGTATCTTCCGCCTTACCGTCGTCATCATCGGCTTCATTCGGAACTTCATCGTTTTTTGCTTCGGTAACGGTTTCCGAAACTTCTTTTTCGGGTTCCGGTGTATTTTCCGGTTTATCTTCGGGTTCTGTGTATGCCTGAGGTTCGGCAACCGGTTCTTCCGATTTTGCTGCGGCAGTAAAATCAAAGCTTGGTTTTTCCTTTTTATTTTTCTTGGAGAAAGGAAGGTGAATACGCCTTTTACCGGCATTTTCACCGTAACCGTATCCGTATCCGTAACCGTATCCGTAACCGTATCCATATCCGTAACCATAACCATATCCGTAACCGTAGTTTCCATAGCCGTAGCCCGACAAACCCGTTGCCGTACCGTTAAGTACACAGCCGATAAATTTTATTTCGGATGCCATGAGGCTTTCTATTCCGCTTCGGATTCTTGTTATGCTGACAGCATCCTGTCTGATAACATAAAGTACGGAATCACACGCCTCTGCAATATAGAGCGTATCGGAAATAAGTCCGCACGGAGGTGTGTCAACGATAACAAAATCGTAATCGCTTCTGACATCGCCAAACACCGCTTTAAGCTCTTCGGTGGTTATATTCTTTGAAGAATCTTCGGGTCTGATGAAGTTGAGAACCGAAATTCCGAATTTTTCGCATTCCGCTATTCTGTAACTGTCTTTTACAACCGAATAATCAAGTTCATCATAATCGATTCCGAGAAGTTCACCCGTGCTTGCATGCCGCAAATCGGCATCAACAAGAAGAATGTTTTTTCCGTAATCCGCAAGAGCAATTGCAAGGTTTACGGAAACTGTTGTTTTACCTTCTCCCGGTGCTGTACCGGTAACCATAATAACTTTATCACTTTCGTTAACCGAATTCAGCAGAACGTTTCGTATAACCCTGAACGATTCGGGGAACATACTGCCGACCTTATCATTCGTAAACAAGAGAGATTGGTCGATTTCTTTTGTGTGTTTTTTGAAACTGACCCTCGGAACACTACCCAGAACTTCGCAGTTAAGCTCCGTTTTTATGTCATTCTTCGATTTTATTGTCTTTCTGAATACTGCATAAAGCATTATCAGCGCAAGTCCGATTACAAATCCCATGAACGCACCCGAAATAAGCTTGTCCGTGTAGTCCGATGAGTTTGAAGGTGATTCAGGCACCTGCGGACTTGTTATCATATCGAACTGGATGTTACCGACTGCATATTTTGCAACGGAAGGATAGTTTTCTATTACGGAAACAAGAACATCATATGTCATCTGAGGGTCTGCACCCGTTGCATTAAGAGTAAACATATTCGATCCCTGAACTGAAGATGCAGAGAGCGATGCGGGAACAAAATCGATATCAAGGTCCTCACACACGGCATCCTGCAAAAGATTACTCTTCAGAATATAAGGGAATGTTTTGCTCAGCTGCGCCGCAGTTGTTGCATCATAGTAAAATGAATAAACGGAAATGCTGCTTATTGCCGCGCTTCTTTCCGTATAAACGGTGAAAAGTGCGGAAGATGTGTATACCGGCTTATAGCTTGAATAAGCATCGGCAAACATCCCGCCGCCGATAATTGCAGCAAGAAGAATACATACCCACCAAAGCTTCCTTATACCCGTAAGAATGTCGCCGAGATAGATTTTTATGCCCGACTCATTGCCTGATACGGTTTTTGTTTTGTTTGTTTCAGTCTGATTCATTATAAAAATTCATTCCTTAAAAATTGGTATCCGCACCGACAAGTTCATTTTCTTCAAGTCTGTGATCAATCTGCTCGGTGTGATAATAATTATATTTATCGCCGTATTTCTTGCTGTAATAATAATTTCCGTACGGAATGCTCTTAACGCTTCCGAGAACCGACTCAGGATAAATGTCATTAAGAATACATCCTGCTACTTTTCCGCCGACTTCTTCAATGGTAATTATTGCATCGTTAATCGCCGAAACTTTAACAGTATCGTTTTTTACGACAAGCACCGTTTTATCAACCATCTTTGCAATATCGGTTACGGATGCATCAACCGAAAGAGGTGCGGTATCAACTATAACATAGTCTACCTTGTCCTTGAAAACTCTGAGTATCTTTTCAACCTCGCCGCTTCTTATCCACTGATAATAATTTTCGTGAACTTTGGTATTGAGCGCAAGATAAAGAGGAATTTTTTTGTATTTTCTCAATCGGAAATCGCCGTAAGGAATCTTTCCTTCAAAAAGCTCTCCGAGTTCGGATTTCTCGATATACTCTTCTTCAAATATTTTATAAAGCGCGGGTTTCTTGCCGTCAAGGTCAAGAAGGATAACTCTTTTGTTTTTCTTTGCAAGAGCAATTGCAATGTTTGAAGCGGCGGTGGACTTACCTTCGTTTTCGGCAACGCTTGTTACCGCAAAAACATTGTCGCCGTTACGGCGTTTCATATATTCAATCTTTGCGGCAACCTTCTGATATGCTTCGGAAAAACCGAGAGTCACAAGCCTGTTGCCGTAAATAAGAAGACTTCTCTTTTTACGTTCAATCATTTCCTTGATTGTCATTTTCTTGTCTTCGTGAGGAATAACGCCGAGAAGCTTTGAATCAATCTTGTCCTTGAATGCCTCTTCATTTTTGACTGTATCTCTCAGAAGAGAAGCAACAAGAATAAGTAATACCGAAATTGCAATACAAGCAGAAATGATAATGGACTTATTCTCGGATACAACATTGTTTGAAGTACCGTGAGGCATTTCGGGGAATGACAAAACAGTGATAACAGCATTTTTGAACACCTTGCCCGAAACTTCCGGATAAACTTCAAGAACAGCACAAAGAAGCTCATAAGAAATTTGCGGACTGTCCGACGTTACTTTTATCTCGAGGAAATTTGTATCCGGAAGAACGGAAGCGGAAAGCTTGCCGTTAAAACCGGGCTTTTCGGCAAACGCTGCAGCTTTCTGCTTTATTATGGGTTCGGTAAACACATTTGAGAAAACCGTTGCCATTTCGCTTGCTGCCTGAAACTGCGAAATTGATTCTGCCTGAACGCTTCTGTTATTTACAACGAGAGTTGCACTTGCGGTATATTCGGGTTTATATACGCTGTGGCTGACAATATAAATTCCCATATAACCTACAAGAACAGCCAGAACAACAACCCATGCATTCCTTATCAGGTCTTTTATAATACTGAATAATTCAATTGTAATTTTTTTGTTATTCATAATTTATTTCCCTACATATACCATCAGAACACTGTGACCCTGCGAGCCGAAACTGTCGGTTGCATAATAATGAACGCTGTAAAGTCCTTCTTTGGTCATGTCGATGTTCGTTTCGATTCTTACTGAACTTGTTAAATCCGCATCCTTTGAATCCTTTGCGGATACAAGATAACCTTTGAAATCTTTTTGTTCGTTTACTTTTGCATATATAAGATATTCGCTGAGCTCAATTTTCGGAGCAGAGATGCTTCTGTCTTCAACTATCAGCGGAAGTGAAATGTTTGTTGTGTCACCTTTGCTGTTTGTAACGGTTGCATCAATAGTGAATACCCCGGTTGATGAGCCCGCAAAGTCCTTTGAGGTGATGATTATATCTCCGGATATGTTACCGTCAATACAGTCAACAGCCGATATGTACTGGAACAAATCAATCGATTCATAAAGAGAATAGCAAAGCGAACCTGAAAGTCTGAACTGAGGAGAAGTATAGTTCTTGAACTTTATTTTTCTTGTGGCATTCGCAACATTGTTATCGTTGTCACAAACCGCGTATGTAACTTTACACACACCTTTTGTTATGAACTTCGATACAGACTCAACAACAATTCTGTCGGTCAGATCACCGTCTTTCGCATCGTATGCGGTAACACCCTTGAGATAGTCCTGATGAGTTGACTTTAATTCAACCTCAAGCACCTCATCGCTGATTTTGATTTCGGGTATCGTGTAATCCATACTTCTTTTTTCTTTGATGTATACAACACCGAAAAGGACAGATGTAACGGCAAAAATCAGCGCAACCGCCAATCTTACCACTCTTATCATCATTCTGAAGACTCCCTTTATATCAATTTGTTTTTAAGAATCCTGTTAGGATTTTTCTTGAGCAGAATATCCGCATAATCAGCAGAAAAACTCTCGCTTATGAATTCATGTGCATCCGAAATGAACGGAGTTCTCACAAACGGTCCGTGCGCATCGCTCGCCACAATATCGGCTGTACGGCTTTCAAGCATCTGCAGCGATGCAAGATAAGCTCCCCTGCCGAAACCGCCCTTTATGCTTCCCTTGTTAAGCTGCAAAAGACAGCCCATATTTTTCATGCAAAGAGAAGCATTTTTATCTTCCTGCACAAAACCGTATCTTTCGGGATGAGCCACGATCGGAACATAACCGGCAGAAATGATTTGTTCAAGCTTTGAATATACGGTTTTATCGTATTCACCGAAATCAAATTCAACAAGAACATATCTTGAAGAATTAAGTGTAAGAAACGCACCCGACTTAAGTAGTGCAGGAACATCCTCACCGCAGAATACTTCCTGACCCGGATATATCTTCACGGGAATTCCGAGTTCTGCAAGAGTTGAGTTAAGCATTACGAGCTTTTTGGTGAATTCCGATGTCCATTCGTTGCGGCTGAATTCGGAGATGTTGCAGTGCGGCGTTGCGGCAATGCCCCGTGTTCCGCTTTCGCAGGCAATCCGGGCCATACGCACGGATTCCTCGGCACTGTCCGCACCGTCGTCAACACCGAACAATATATGACAGTGTAAATCGTACATAATAACCTCCGAAAATAAGCCTATTCCCTCAATTAAATATGATACTATATTACATTATATAAGTCAACAAAATAATACCCAAAATTACAAATTTCCTTTATTTTATTATTAAGTTATTTATATTAAGAAAAGAAAAACCGCCCGGGTGAAT
>JAZSNQ010000028.1:0-8429 GCA_045536515.1 Acutalibacteraceae bacterium
AATTCCGAAAAAAGCTGTGAATCCTGCGGCGAAAAAGTTAATGAATAATTCAGGTAAATAATTATGAGCGAAAAAATTATTGAATTTGAAAATGTGACATATATTTACGAAACCGAAGATGAGGACGCCCCCGTTGCGGGATTTCCTGCTCTGACGGACGTAAATCTCACCATAAATAAAGGCGAATTTGTAGCTGTTCTCGGTCACAACGGTTCGGGCAAAAGCACCCTCGCAAAGCTTTGCAACGCCATTCTTGAACCCACAAAGGGCAAAGTTACCGTCAAGGGAATAGTTCCCGATACCGAGGAAAAGGCGGACGAGGTGCGCCGCATAGTCGGTATGGTTTTCCAGAATCCCGATAATCAGATTGTTGCAACGATTGTTGAGGATGATGTTGCCTTCGGTCCCGAAAATCTCGGAATTGAGCCTTCTGAAATCCGCAGAAGGGTTGACGATGCGCTTAAGTGCGTGAATATGTACGAATTCCGTCACAGAGAGCCTCATAAGCTTTCGGGAGGTCAGAAGCAGAGAGTTGCGATTGCAGGTGTCATCGCCATGCAGACGGAGTGCATCGTTCTCGATGAACCCACCGCAATGCTCGACCCCAAGGGCAGAGAAGAGGTTATGAATACCGTCAGGCGTCTTAATAAGGAAATGGGCATAACCGTTGTTACGGTTACCCACTTCATGGACGAAGCCGTGCAGGCGGACAGAGTTGTTATCATGGATGGCGGCAGAGTTGTCATGCAGGGAACACCCAAAGAGGTTTTCTCGAATGTTGAGAAGCTTCGTTCTTACGGTCTTGATGTTCCGCAGTCAACCGAGCTTTGCCATGTTCTCGGAATAAAAGAGGGCGTTCTTGATGTTGACGAATGTGTTGACGAAATCGTCCGTGTAATGGGAGGTGCCTTATGAGTTTTGCGATAGAAACAGTCGGTCTTACCCATTATTATTCCAAAGTCACAATTTCACAGGTTGCCGCAATAGAAAACGTTAACCTTCAGATAAATAAAGGTGAGCTTGTCGGCATCATCGGTCACACCGGCTCGGGTAAAAGCACGCTCATTTCTCATTTTAACGGACTCTTAAAGCCCGACAGCGGAAAAATTCTTGTTGACGGAGTTGATATCTGGAAGGATAAGGAAACTCTCAAGAATTCCCGTTTCAAAGTCGGTCTTTGTTTTCAGTATCCCGAATATCAGCTTTTTGAAGAAACGGTATATAAAGATATCGCTTTCGGACCGAAAAACATGAAGCTTTCGGAAGGTGAAATCAGAGAGAGAGTTCTCCGTGCGGCTGAATTCACGGGCGTTAAGGCGGAACATCTCAACAAATCACCCTTCGACCTTTCGGGCGGTGAAAAAAGAAGAGTTGCAATTGCAGGCGTTATGTCAATGCAGCCCGAGGTACTCATTTTCGATGAACCTGCCGCAGGTCTTGACCCGAGAGGCAGAGCAGATTTGATAAATCTAATCAAAAACTACAGAAATCAGACAGGCAGCACCGTTATCATAGTTTCCCACAGCATGGAGGATATTGCCGAAATGGCAGACAGGGTTATTGTTATGAACAAATCCTCCGTTGCCATGCAGGGAAGTGTTGACGAGGTTTATTCAAGAGGGGATGAACTTCGTGAAATGGGTCTTAACGTGCCCGAAATAACGGAGATTTTTGCAAAGCTCCGTGCAAAGGGAATTGATGTGCCTGCGAATGTTTATACGGTTGAGCAGGGTGCAGAGATACTCCGCAATCTCATGGAGAGGAGGAGTGTAAAATGATAAGAGATATAACCATCGGTCAGTATTATCCCGGAAAATCCGTTCTTCATAATCTTGACCCGAGAATAAAACTCATTGCAACATTCTGGCTTATTGTTGTTATCTTCCTTTGCAAAAGCTTCTTTTCTCTCGGTCTGATAACTCTTACGGCGGTTGTTGCCGCGGCACTTTCAAAAGTACCGCCCAAGATGATTTTAAAGAGCCTCAAGCCGATTGTGATTATTCTTATTTTTACCGCCATACTCAATATTTTCTATACAGAGGGCGGTAAAACCTATTTTGAATGGTGGCAGATAAAGATAACCGAAAAGGGTGTCAACACGGCGATTTTCACAATGGTAAGAATAGTCAGCCTTGTTGTTATCAGTTCTCTTTTAACCTATACCACAACCCCCACTATGCTTACCGATGCGCTTGAAAGGATACTTTCACCCCTCAAGGTTTTCAAAATCAAGGTTCATACCCTTGCAATGATGATGACTCTTGCGCTCCGCTTCATTCCGACCCTCATTGAGGAAATCGACAGAATAATGAATGCGCAGAAGGCAAGAGGCGCAGACCTTGAAACGGGAAGTCTTATCCAGCGCGCAAAGGCACTTGTTCCGATATTTATACCTCTCATGGTTTCTTCTTTCAGAAGAGCATATGAGCTTGCGTTTGCAATGACCTGTCGCTGTTATACTGGCGGTGAAGGCAGAACACGCATGAAGCAGATGAAAATTGCCGCAAGGGATATTGTTGCGATTGTTGTCTGTGTTGCAGTAACGGCAGGTGTCATAGTTCTCAATATATTCTTTGATGCGGTGATTTGATGAAAAGGAATCTTCTTCTGACAATTTCATTTGACGGCACGGCATATCACGGCTGGCAGGTTCAGGAAAACGCCATAACCGTTCAGCAGACCTTGCAGGATGCACTTGAGCATATCTGTTCAAAGCGTGACAATGTTGTCGGCTGTTCAAGAACGGACTCGGGTGTTCATGCAAATATGTATTGCTGCAACATCAGAACCGAAAGCGTGATTGACTGCAAAAAGCTTGTCGGTGCACTCAACGCTGTTCTGCCCAGAGATATTGCTGCGCTTGACTGTCGTGAAGTTGATTATGATTTCCACGCAAGATATGACTGCAAGTCAAAAGAATATATTTATAAAATCTGGAACTCACCGAATAAAAATCCGTTTTTTTATAATTATTCTTTACACTATAAATATCCGCTTGACGAAAAATTCCTTTCCGAACAGGCAAAGGCATATATCGGAACTCATAAGTTCGATTCGTTCTGTGCCGCGGGAAGCAGCGTTTGCGACACTGAAAGAACGGTTATGAATGCCGCCGTTGAACGTGACGGAGATATGGTAATTTTCAGAGTTGAAGCAAACGGATTTTTATATAACATGGTTCGTATAATGACAGGGACTCTCATTGATATTTCAAGGGGGAAAATTCCTGCCAGCTCAATAGAAAATATCATTCTGGCAGAAAACCGTTTTGCCGCAGGCCATACCGCACCTGCCCACGGTTTATATCTAAATAAAATCTACTATTAATCGGGAGGGGGATATATGGCAGAAAAAAAAGTAATAAATTTAAATAAAAAACGAACAGAAATAACCCTGAAAAAGGTTTTTAAATGGCTTCGTATTCCGTTGGTTATTCTTGTTCTTGCCGCCGCACTTTTTCTGAGCGCAAGACTCATGGGCAATGTTGCCGTTTCAAACATAACGGACAGCATAAGGCAGGTAAAAACAATTTTCACCAAAAGCGAAGGATATCCCTATCAGCTTGAAACTCTGAATTTCAGAAATGCAGTTCCCGCAGGCGGCGGACCTCTTGTTGTTTATGATGATTCAACGCTTGTCATGAATGCTGCAGCCGATGAAATATTCACAATGCAGCTCAGCTATGCCGATTCAAAGGCTGTAACGTGTAACGGACGTGCACTTATTTACAGTCCGTCGTCAAATGATGTTATTCTTCAGAGCAAAACCGAAAAACTCGGCACCGTGACCGAAGCCAATCCCGTAACGGTTGCCGCACTTGCCGAAAACGGAGGTTTTGCAACATCTCATGCGGAAAGTGAAAATCAGAGCATTCTCAGCGTTTATAACAACAGATTCAAAAAGATTTTTCAGTGGAACTGTTCTCAGGAATTCATAACGGATATTTCGCTTTCATCCAACGGAAAAAGAGTTGCCGTTGCGGCTTCGGGTGTTGAAAACGCAGAGATATATACCCGTATCATCATCTTTGACGTCAACAAATCAGAACCCGTTGCGGATATAAAATACGGCGGAACAATGTTCCTGCGTGTGGTTTATACCGCTTCAAACAAAATCATCGCAGTCGGTGACAACAAGACTGTTGTTCACAGCAAAAAAGGTGAAGTCATTGATGAACTTGTTTATTCCGAGGACAGTCTGATTGCGGTTTGTGCGGATGACCGCGGGAATACGGCTGTCTGCTACGAGGAATTCGGCGGTTCAAAAACCGGCATAGTCAGATATTCGGATTCGGGCAAGAAGACCTGCTCAATTGTTATTGACAGCACCCCCGATTGCGTTGCCGCTTATTCGGGAAGAATAGCCGTTGCGTCGGGCAACACCGTAACCGTATATTCCTCAAACGGTACCGAGTCAAAGGTTATTGAAACCGAAAATCCCGTTGCTCACATCTTCATCTGCTCGGGAACGGTTTATACCGTTGAGGGCGGCTCGATACATAAATATTAAAGGCGGTGAGAATTTGGAAATGCTTTCTTTTGTTATTGATGCAATACTCATTCTTATTCTTATTGCAACTGTTTTTGACGGAAGAAGAAAAGGCTTCTTCAAAATGCTGTTTTCTCTTGTCGCAACTGCAGTAGCCGTAATCATAGCCTATGAATATTCAGCGCCGCTTGTTGAGTGGTTAAACGGAGCTTTTGTTCAGAAATCGGCAGTGAAAATATTGGCTGAGTCAATTTCCGCACATTTAAGCAGCGGTACACAGGCTGTTCTTGATGCAATTCCCGACTACATATCAGAGGCGGCACAAGTGACGGGAACATCCGTTTCCGATGTAATTTCCGATATCGGTTCTTCATTTGATGCAGTTCAGGCGGCGGAACAAATTTACAGCGGTATTTATTCGGTTATTGTTTTCCCGATTCTGATGGTTGTTGCATTCATTGTTATTTATGCAATATCCAACGCAATTCTTTCTTTCGGCGTGAATTTCCTTAACAACATATTCAGACTTCCCGTGCTTAAGGGACTCAATAAGTTTTTCGGAGGAATTCTGGGTGCGTTCAAGGGTGTTGTTATTGTTGTTATTTTAAGTATGGCACTTGTTGTTTTTGCACCGATAATAACTCCCGAGGAAATCAGGGAGGCAATTGATTCTTCAATAATACCGAATTTAATTGAAGAAATTTCAATCAAGATATACTAAGGAGGATATTATGAAAGCTTTATTAAAAGAATATTTTACGGGATGTCTCACAATCCCGAATCTTCTCTCACTCATCAGAATAGCACTTATTCCCGTTTTTGCCGTGCTTTTCAATGACGGAAACTACGTGTGGGCAATTATCGTTCTTGCAATTTCGGGTCTCACCGATTTCTTTGACGGCAAAATCGCACGAAAGTTCAATCAGATAAGCGCACTCGGCAAGCTTCTTGACCCCATTGCCGACAAACTCAGCCAGATTACAATTGCAATAGTTTTTTATCTCACATTCAGAAACAGCGCAGATGAAACCGTCAAGACCTTCAGCTGGATTTTCCTTGTTTTCCTTATCAAGGAAGCTGTTATGGTTGTCGGCGGTGCAATAATGATTATGTTCGGTCTTAAACCCGTTGCCGCAGAAATGCCCGGTAAAATTGCAACCTTTGCTTTCTATTTTATCATGTGCGTTATCATGGCATTCGGACCTGATATCGGCATTTTCAGAAACGCATTCACTCTTCCCGCAACAGTTATGCTTGTTCTGGTCGGAATCAGTGTAATTCTTACAATAGTTGCCTTTCTCAGCTATGTTCCGGGAGTTCTCAATCAGATTAAAGAAAAGAAAAACGCAAAATAATTCAAAAAGGAAATTAATCAATGAAACAGGTTTTATGTGCAAAATGCAAAAAACGCCCCGCAATGTTTTTTGTAACAAAGGTTGAGGGCGAAAAAACAACGCAGGAAGGTCTGTGCATCAAGTGTGCCATGGAAATGAATATCGGTCCCGTCAAGCAGATTATGCAGAGCATGGGCATTTCCGAGGATGAACTCGAAGATGTGAGCGAGCAGTTCGAAGCAATGTTCGGCGAGGACGGCGGATTCGAGCCGGGCGGCGCAGGCACAATGCCCTTCTTGCAGAATTTAGGTGCAATGGGTAATTCTCAAAATGCCGAAGAAAACACAGCTTCCGAAACAACAAGCAGTGAAGAAAAGAAAAAAAGATGGGGAAAGAATAAAAACGGCAAGCAGGATGAAAAGAAGCGCAAGTATCTTTCGCAGTTCTGCACCGACCTCACAGCAAAGGCAAAGTCAGGTAATATTGACCGCATTATCGGCAGAGAAAACGAGATTTACAGAGCAATTCAGATTCTTTGCAGAAGAACAAAGAACAATCCCTGCTTTATCGGTGAACCCGGTGTAGGTAAGACCGCAATCGCCGAGGGTCTTGCACTCAAGATTTCGGCAGGCGATGTTCCCGCAAAGCTCCGTGACAAAGAAATCCATATGCTTGACCTTGCCGCACTTGTTGCAGGCACACAGTTCAGAGGTCAGTTTGAAAGCAGAATAAAGGGGCTTGTTGAGGAAGTGCGTTCCGAGGGCAATATTATCCTCTTTATCGACGAGGTTCATTCCCTTGTCGGTACGGGTGATGCTGAAGGTTCGATGAACGCTGCCAACATTCTTAAGCCTTCTCTTTCAAGAGGAGAAATTCAGATTATCGGTGCAACAACCTTCACCGAATACAGAAAATATATCGAAAAGGATGCCGCCCTTGAACGCAGACTTCAGCCCATCAAGGTTGAAGAGCCTTCAATTGAGCAGACAACCGAAATGCTCATTGGTGTCAAGGATTATTATGAGGATTATCACCGTGTAAGAGTTACCGATACTCTTATCGAGAAGGCGGTCAATCTTTCCGAAAGATATATCAATGACAGATTTTTGCCCGACAAGGCAATTGACCTTCTTGACGAAGCCTGCACCTGCGCAAATCTTCGCAACAAGCACATAAGCGATTTTGAGGTTGCATCGGCAGAGCTTGAAGAGCTTGAAGCTCACGAAGCTGAGCTTATGGAAACAACCGAAGAAAAGAACTATGAGGAAATCGCAAAGATAAAGGCTGAAATCATCCAGAAAAAAGAAGAGGTTGCAAAGCTTGAAGAGCTTGCATCGGACAACCACGTTACCGAAGATGACCTTGCAAGAGTTATTCAGCTCTGGACAGGTATTCCCGCAAGCAAGGTTATCGAAAGCGACCTTCGCAGACTTTCTTCTCTTGAGGATAATCTCAAGGCAGGAATTATCGGTCAGGATGAAGCCGTTTCGCTCGTTGCCGCTGCAGTAAGAAGGGGCAGAGTGAGAATCAGTCCGCGCCGCAGACCCGCATCATTCATTTTTGTAGGTCCCACAGGCGTAGGTAAAACAGAGCTTGTAAAGCTCCTTGCAAAAGAGCTTTTTGATACTCCCGAAACTCTTATCCGTCTTGATATGAGCGAATTCATGGAGAAACACTCCGTTTCAAGAATCATCGGTTCGCCTCCGGGATATGTAGGCTATGACGAAGCGGGTCAGCTCACCGAAAAGGTGCGCCGCAAGCCCTATTCCGTTGTTCTTTTTGATGAAATCGAAAAGGCACATCCCGATGTTATGAATATTCTTCTTCAGATTCTTGACGAAGGCAGAATAACCGATGCTCAGGGCAGAACGGTCAACTTTGAAAACACAGTTATCGTTATGACCTCCAATGCAGGCAGCAACAGAGGCTCAGGCGCACTCGGTTTTGCAAAAACAAAGAATGAGGCATCCAAGGAAAGAGCACTTAAGGCACTCAATGAATTCCTCCGCCCCGAATTCATCGGCAGAGTTGATGAGGTTGTGGTGTTCAACGACCTTTCGCTTGATGATTATAAACGCATTGCAGTTCTTATGCTCAGCGAGCTTGTTGATCCTCTCGCTGACAAGGGAATCACCTTTACATGGAACGATGAAGCAGTATCTCTTATCGCTGAAAAGTCCGTTGACGGACCCAGAGGCGCAAGAGATTTACGCAACGTTATCCGCAAGAATGTTGAGGATGTTATCACAGAAAGAATTGTCAACGCCGAAACAGAAATAAAATCAGTCAACCTCACAACCGAGGGCGATAAGATAATCTGTAATTTTAATTAATATATCCCCCGTAAATTTGTGTGTCAAACAAATTTATGGGGGATATGAATTTTAAGGATGAACATACTGTCCGTGTTTCTTTGTGCTTTCGCCTCTCTGAATTGCAAATTGCGGACAGCGGTGCAGACAGCCAAGGCACATGGCGCATTTTTCTTTTACCCACGCGGGTTTTCCTTTTCTGATTTCAATTGCATTTTCGGGGCAATTTTTTGCACACATTCCGCAGCCTATGCAACTGTCCTCAACCGACAGACTGCTTGTGTGTCGCAGATTT
>JAZSNQ010000274.1:0-3491 GCA_045536515.1 Acutalibacteraceae bacterium
CCGCACGTCTCGGATGCAAAACGGCAGTTTTCACCATAAATCTTGACTGGGTCGGCAATATGCCGTGCAACCCCTCCATCGGAGGCACATCGAAGGGACATCTTGTCCGCGAAATTGATGCTCTCGGCGGTGAAATGGGTATTGCCGCTGACCTCAACACACTCCAGAGCCGTATGCTCAATCTCGGCAAGGGTCCTGCCGTGCACAGTCTGCGTGCACAGATTGACCGCAGAGGTTACTGCGACTATATGAAATTTGCTCTCGAAAAGCAGGAAAATCTCTTTCTCCGTCAGGCGGAAATCATTGATTTGAAGCGTGACGGCGATGAATGGCTGCACAAAACACGTCTTGAGGCGATTCACAGGGCAAAGGCTGTTATCATTGCAACGGGAACTTTCCTTGCAGGACGCATTTTTATCGGCGACATTTCATACGAAAGCGGTCCCGACGGTATGTTCCCTGCGGTTGAACTTGCAAAATCGCTAAAAGAGCTCGGTGTTATGACCCGCCGTTTCAAAACGGGTACACCTCCCCGTGTTAACCGCAGAAGCGTTGACACCGAAAATCTTGAACCGCAGTACGGCGATGAAAACATCGTTCACTTTTCATTCAATAATAATATTGAAGTGCGTAACACCGAAAAATGCTATATTACATACACGGGCGAGGAAACCAAGAGGATAATTCTTGAAAATCTCCACCGTTCACCCCTTTATTCGGGCAAAATTGACGGCGTTGGTCCGCGTTACTGTCCGAGCATCGAGGATAAAATCGTTCGTTTCTCCGAAAAAGAACGCCATCAGATATTCATTGAACCTTGCGGAGGCAACACAGACGAGATGTATATCCAGGGTCTTTCGTCATCGCTTCCCGAGGATGTTCAGCTCAAAATCGTTCACAGCATACCCGGTCTTGAAAAAGCGGAGTTTCTGCGCACCGCTTATGCGATAGAATATGACTGCGTTGACCCGCTTTCGCTGCGTCAGACCCTTGAATTCAAGGATTTTCCGGGTCTTTACGGCGCAGGTCAGTTCAACGGTTCAAGCGGATATGAGGAAGCTGCGGCACAGGGTCTTGTTGCAGGCATGAATGCCGCACTGAAAATCAAGGGCAAGGAAGCCGTTATTCTTGACCGCACAACATCCTATATCGGAACTCTCATTGATGACCTTGTCACAAAAGGCTGCTCCGACCCCTACAGAATGATGACCTCCCGTTCCGAATACCGTCTGATTCTCCGACAGGACAATGCAGACCGCAGACTCACCGAAATCGGCTACAAAGCAGGTCTTATCAGCGAAGAAAGATATCAGGCTTTCCTCAAAAAGCTTGATTTGATTGCCGAAGAAATGGAAAGAATCAAAAATCTATCCATTCCCAAAACTCCGGAGCTTGACGAAATGCTTGTTTCACGTGAAACATCGGCACTCGAAAAGGGCGTAAAAATGATTGAACTTCTGCGCAGACCGCAGATTAACTATGAGGCACTCGCTCCGTTTGACAAAAACCGACCCGACTTACCCTTTGAGGTGTTTGAACAGGTTGAAATTGATATTAAATATGAAGGATATATCAAGCGTCAGCAGATGCAGATTAACGAAAACCGCAGACTTGAGGTTAAAAAGCTGCCCGAAAACCTTGATTATAAGGCTATAACAGGTCTGCGCCTTGAAGCGGTTGAAAAGCTTTCCAAAATCCGACCCGAAACCGTTGGTCAGGCTTCGAGAATTTCAGGTGTTTCGCCTGCCGACATTTCTGTTTTACTTATCTATCTTGAGAGGAACGGTATAAATGGTTAACACCAATCTCTTAATATCCGATGCCGAAAAGCTCGGAATATCACTCACCGATGAGCAGACAAAGCTCTTTGAAAAGCTTGCGGAATTGCTCGTTGAACAGAACAAAACAATGAATTTAACCGCCATAACCGACCCCGACGGCATTGCGGTCAAGCATTTTGCAGACAGCATTTCAGCGTTATCCGCTTATGACTTTGCGGAAAACGCAAAGGTGCTTGATGTCGGAACAGGCGCAGGATTTCCGTCAATTCCTCTGCTTATCGCAAGACCCGACCTTGAAATGACGATGATAGATTCCACCGCAAAGAAGCTGAAATATGTTGCTTCAACGGTTGAAACACTCGGTCTGACTGCCGAAGTGCTCCACACAAGAGCCGAAGAGGCGGGTCAGAACAAGGAATACAGAGAAAAATTTGACATCGTTTGTTCAAGAGCCGTTGCGGCACTCAATGTTCTCTGCGAATACTGTCTGCCTTTTGTCAAGGTCGGCGGAGTGTTTCTTGCCATGAAAGCGGCAAAGGCTCAGGAAGAAATTGCCGATGCAAAGAATGCAATCAAGACTCTCGGCGGTAAAATCGTTGCCGAAAAGTCATTTACACTTTCCGACGGCGGCGAAAGAACCATTGTTGTTATCAAAAAGATATCGCAGGTTCCGCCAAAATACCCGAGAGTTTCCGCACAGATAGCAAAAAAGCCTCTTTAATTCAACATTTGCTGTCGGTAAAAGCAGTTTTTTGAAAATTGAATATGCTGGACAATCCCTCCTTTCGGTGATATGATTTACTCAACGAACCGAACGGAGGGATTTACTTTTGAAAAGCGGAAAATATAAAATCGGCGGTCAGATAATTCTGATTCCTCAGGAGGAAATCTATCCGAACCCGAATCAGCCGCGCCGCAGATTTGATTTTGATGAGCTTGAAGGTCTGGCACAAAGCATAAGACAAAACGGTATAATTCAACCGATTGCCGTAAGGGTTAACAGCCGCGGCGAATATGAGTTGATTTCGGGCGAAAGACGGCTTCGTGCATCAAGGCTTGTCGGCATAACACAAGTGCCGTGCATAATAATGGAAGCAAGCGACGAAAAATGCGCACTCTTTGCACTTCTTGAGAATGTTCAGCGCAGCGACCTTGATTTTTTTGAGGAAGCGGTTGCGATTGACAAGCTTCTCACCGAATACGGCATGACGCGCGACGAAATCTGCAAAAAACTCGGCAAAGCACCACCTACCATCTCAAACAAGCTCCGTCTTCTGCGTTTACCCGAGGAAATCCGCATGAGAATTACTCAGGAAAATCTCACGGAACGCCACGCAAGAGCGATGCTGAAGCTGACTTCTGTCAGTCAGATGGAGCGTGCGATGTCCATAATCGCAGAAAAAAGGCTCAACGTTGCCGAAACTGAAAGACTTATTTCGCAGATACTTACCAATGACAGCCGTCACAGACAGCCGACGGTCAAGCTTTTCAAGGATGTCCGTATTTTTGTCAATACACTCAACCATGCGGTTGACACAATGCGCCGCGCAGGAATTGAGGCGGATTCTGCCAAAAGCGAAACGGATGAATACATTGAATATATTGTCCGCATTCCCAAGAGTCGGAATTGTTATATAAAAGCAAAAAAATCTTCGGCATGATATTATTATTCTGACAACTCCTAACTTACCATATCTTTCTCTTTCACAC
>JAZSNQ010000064.1:0-5470 GCA_045536515.1 Acutalibacteraceae bacterium
GGCGATCATGCTCATAGCTGTTTCAACGGAAGCAGCGTTGAGGTCGGGCATCTTCTGCTCGGCAATCTTGCGAATCTGTTCCTGAGAAATGGTTGCAACCTTGGTCTTGTTGGGAACGCCCGAACCGCTTTCAATACCGCATGCCTTCTTGATGAGTACTGCTGCGGGCGGGGTCTTTGTGATGAAGCTGAATGTACGGTCAGCGTAAACAGTGATAACAACAGGGATGATAAGACCCATGTCGTTCTTTGTGCGCTCATTGAATTCCTTTGTGAAAGCCATAATGTTAACGCCGTGCTGACCGAGAGCAGGACCTACAGGGGGAGCGGGTGTTGCCTTACCTGCGGGAATCTGCAACTTAATTAAGCCAACTACTTTCTGTGCCATAATTAAAACCTCCATAAATTGTGGTAAATTGCGGAGCTGAAAAGCTCCTCCCACGAAGCCCACGCCAAAGGCGGGACTGCGCAAAAAGCGCTAAATTTGAAAGGGATTAACCCTCAAATTACCGTGATTATTCGGCAAGCTCAACCTGGTCAAGCTCAAGCTCAACAGTTGTCTGTTTGCCAAAGAGTGCGGAAACCGTAACCTTAACAAGGTTATTTTCCGTGTCGATTTCCTCAACAACACCGCTGAAGCCGTCGAAAATTTCGTCGATGATGTTGACTGTGTCGCCAACGTTATAGGAAACTTCAACGCTTCTCTTCTCGACTCCGAGCCTGATAACTTCTTCATCGGTAAGAGGTATTGCTTTGTTTTCGGGACCAACGAACCCTGTAACACCGCGTGTGTTACGGATAAGGAGCCATGTTTCGTCGCTCATCTTGGGACGGTTGTCCTTATCGGGTGAAACAGCAACCTTAACGAGAACATAGCCGGGGAAAAGCTTGCGCTCAACCTCTTTCTTTTTCTCTGCATCGGTTACAATTTCGGTCGGGATTTTGACCTCTAAAATCTGGTCCTGCATTCTGCGGTTTTCAACCATTTTTTCGATGTTGGTTGCAACCTTGTTTTCGTAACCCGAATAGGTATGAACTACATACCATCTTGTGTCAATAGACATTCGGAATCCTCCTGTCTCAGCGAATGATGTTGATCATTCCTGCAACGTGAGTATGGTCACCGTGGTCAACAACGCCGTTTGCAACTGTTGTTGCAACTTCGGCAACGTTTGATGCGTCAGCATTGCCTACCGATTCAGCGGCTCTTTCGAGGAGTGAAAGAAGGAGAGCAAGGAGCTGGTCAACAGCAAAAATTGCAAGAGCACAGATGATAACTACTACGAGTACAACTGCGGTTGACTTTAAGACGGTTTTTGCATCGGGCCAAACAATCTTTTTTGTTTCGCCTTTGATGTCTTTGCAGAACTTTTTGATTGCCTTGCCGGCTCTTACGAAAATGTTTCCATCGGGGTTAGCAGGCTTTTTGTCCTTCTGCTTTTCTGCGGCGGCAACCTTTTCTGCTGCTTGGGAAAGTTCCTTTTTAGCCATAGGTTAAATCCTCCCGCTTAATTATTTGGTTTCTTTGTGGAGAGTATGCTTCCTGCAAAAACGGCAGTACTTGTTCATCTCCAGTCTGTCGGGTGTGTTCTGCTTGTTTTTCATTGTGTTGTAATTGCGCTGTTTGCATTCGGTGCAAGAAAGTGTGATTTTTACTCTTTTACCGTTAGCAGCCATGTGCGGCACCTCCATTTTGGAATATTTAGCCCTGTATATCGGGTCTATCAGGCAACCTGAAACAGAGCCAGGCCTCCCTCTGCGTAATAAATTATTTTCGGGCGCAAAAAAAGAACCCTCTTGCAGAGGTACGACTATCATACCACAATCGTCAACTGCAGTCAAGAACTTTTTTTGAAAATTTTAAGTTGAATTTGTTGAGACGGAATATATTGTGCCGCAAATTTTTATTTTTTCGGCAAAGCAATATATGTTGTGAAAAAAATTATAAAACTCCCTTGAAATAAAGTCCCCTTGTGAATTCCGAGGGAGGATTTGAGTTATTTATAACATTATATATGATATCTTCACATTCGGATTTGGTTTCGTTTGTAAAATAAATCAGACCGAAGTCGATGTTGCCGAACTCGTTATTCTTATCCGCAACCCACAGTGGTCTGGAGTTGAGGATGAAACTTGCGCCGTTTTTGCAGATGACGGGAAATCTGATTCCCATTCGGTCAACGAGAAAGCTCTGCATACCGCATTCGCCGCAGGTCAGCTTGTTTCTGACGGGACAGTTTCTGGTCATCATCAGGGGAATTTTGCCGTAAACCGTAATTCCTCTCGGAATATTTCCGCCAAAACGTAAAATATCGTTCATCTGAGCTTCGCAGGAAACGAGAGCATCTTTTGCGCCGAGTGTTTCGATTTCGTTCAATGATATACTATTATATATATTCATTCCGAATCCCGAACAGAAACCGAGACCTGATTTTTCCGCAATGCCCACACCGTCGAGTGTGCATACCCATGCGAGAGAGAGTCCGTTTTCTTTGAGAACGGTGAGCTTTCCGATATAATTTTCCGAGTTGCCGAACACGGCGGCAGGTATTTCCGCGGCAACCTCAATCCCTTGAGAAATAAGGGATTTTACGGTGTCGGGGTTTGTTTCAATCGGAATGATTACCCTTGAAATTCCGCTTAAATCAGAGGGGATTTGTTCTTCACGGAAAAATCTTGCATGAAGCGAAAAATCCTTTGCTGTATGGCGTGAAAAACAGCCTTTATATTCGCATACAGAAATATTTTTCTTTTCCGACAGTTTAGCCGAGAGTGCGGAAAGAGCATCCCTGCGGAGCGCATTGAGTGCACCTGCCGAAACGATAAGACCGTCTTCAAAGTCTGTGTTTATATTGTTCAAATAAAACTGCGTGCCGCCGCATTTTGAGAGTCTGCCGATTAAATCTTCTCGGCTCAGAGGCTTGTTCAATGCCTTTTCGGGAATTTTATCACCGGTTACGGTAACGGCTTTGCCGAGTGCGGAAGCGGTAAGTTTTATCGGTTCATCGGACTTGAAAATAAGCGAAAAATCAACGGGGACAAGCGGATTTTCGTTATCATAAAGTCTTTGCAGTCCCGAAAGCACGGGCGCGGCGTTTTCGACATCCTCTTTTCGTCTTGTGCCGAACATTTCCTTGCCGGGTTCACCTTCAAAATATCCTTTTGTAAAACCCGAGCGTGAAAATACAGCCTGAAGAGAACGGTTGATATCTTCGTCGGGAGTGTTGTTTATACTGTTTTTGCAGGCGGTAACCGCCGCCGCAACATATTCGGGGCGCTTCATTCTGCCTTCGATTTTGAAGGAGCAGATTCCTGCTTTTTCGAGCCTTGAAAGTTCATCGACAAGCGACAAATCCTTGAGGCTGAGGTTGTTTCCGCCCTTGCCGTTTACTCCGAAAGGAAGTCGGCACGGTTGTGCGCAAAGGCCTCTGTTTCCGCTTCTGCCGCCGAGCATTGCGCTCATAAGGCATTGACCCGAAACGCACATACACAGTGCGCCGTGAACAAAGCATTCAAGCTCCATATCGGTCTGTTCGGAGATTGATTTTATTTCTTTTTCGGAAAGTTCACGGGGAAGCACGGCTCTTGAAAATCCAAGTTTTTCAAGGATTCTGATACCTTCGATGCTTTGTACGGACATCTGAGTTGAAGCGTGAATGGGCATATCGGGAGAAACCTGCCTCACCATGGAAGCAAGTCCGATATCCTGCAAAATAAGTGCGTCCACAGATGCATTGCAGGCGCACTTGATTGCTTCATATGCCGTTTCTTTTTCGTTATCGCTCACAAGAGTGTTGAGGGTTAAGTAAACCTTCACATTTCGTGCGTGGCAATATTCAACGGCTCTTTTCAATTCTTCGTCGGAAAAATTTGATGCATTTCTGCGTGCATTGAGAGCTTTTCCACCAAGATATACCGCATTTGCGCCGCATCTGACAGCGGCGGTCAGCGCATCAAAAGAGCCTGCGGGTGCAAGAATTTCGGCAGCCATTTTATTTTGCGGATTTTAAAGCGGCGATTTCTTTCATGAGTCTTTCGTTTTCGCGCTTCATGATTTCAACATCTGTTCTTGCTCTTGCGGATTCTTCAAGATATTCCTGAATCTGACCTCTGAGGTTGTCAGCAGTGATTTCGCATTTTTTTGCGGCATCGGCATATTCGAGTGCGGTGAGAATAGCTGCCTGAGTAACGGAAACTCTTGAATTGTTGTTGATGATGGCAGTGAGTTTTGCATCGAGCTCTTCGCCGAGCTGAGCAACATATTCAAGATTATCGTCGGTCATGATGTTATATTCTTCGCTGGCAATTTTAATTTTGATTTTTTCCATTGTTTTCACCCCGTAAATATTTTGATACACTATGATTATACAACAAATTTCCGAAGGAATAAAGATGTTTTTTAAATTTTTTTGATGTATTTTTTGTATTTCGTTGATAAAGACATATTTTTATGATATAATTTCACCACATCATCAATGAAACGGATGTGTTTATATGAAAAAAATGATATCGGCATTGCTTGCCGTTCTGATTTTACTGTTGTTTACCGCCTGTAACACGGATAAAAAGACAGCACTTATTATTTCGGGTACAGAAATTGACAGTGAAATTTTTTCGTATTATCTTGATAAAGTGATTCACCGTCCGACGGATTACGGACTTGCCGAAAATCCCGAAAAAAAACTTCTTAAACAGACTGCGATTGACGAATGCAAAAAATATGTTGCAATCAATACAAGCTTCAGGGATAAGGGTCTTTCTCTTTCTGCATCGGACAAGGTGAAAATTTCCGACAATGTAAATCAGTTCTGGACCCGTTTTGAAAGTCATTATGAGAAAATCGGTGTTTCAAAGCAGACGTTGACCAAAATCATGACTGCGGATGCATATGAGGATGCGATTTTCACCGCAACTTATGACAGAGGCATCGGAAATGCGGCTGCGGAGAAGGAACTGACGGACTATTTTTATTCAAATTATGTAAGCTTCCGCACCGTGTGTGCGTATTTTACGGCACCCGACGGTT
The DNA here is from genome assembly GCA_045536515.1 of Acutalibacteraceae bacterium. Taxonomy (GTDB): domain Bacteria; phylum Bacillota; class Clostridia; order Oscillospirales; family Acutalibacteraceae; genus CAG-177. The sequence continues at coordinate 5,026 of JAZSNQ010000064.1, forward strand.
CTGCGATGTCGCAGGCGGATAAGATTGCGCTCGTTGAGTTGTTTAAAACATTGGGAAGCAATACAGCCGTCGATGTTGACGAGTTTACTCAGACCGTTACCGCGGCAGGCTATACACTTTCGGATACGATTATTCTCAAAAAGGATTCCGACGGTTATCCTGCGGGATTTTTTGAGAAGGTTTATTCACAGACCAATGATACCGTGCAGATTCTCGAATATGACGAATGTGTTTTTGCCGTGCTCAAAGAAAGTCTTGAAGCAAAGGGCGACGCAGTTTATGTGAACTACCGCACTTCGTGCATAAACGACCTTTATTCGGAAGTTTCCGGACAGGAAATCGAGAATTACATCGAAACACTCACGGTTGAAGAAAAGGGCATTGACGGAATTGTCAATAAGATGAGATAAAATCAAGGGACTGTCTCACTAAGCGAAGAACAAAA
>JAZSNQ010000073.1:0-4405 GCA_045536515.1 Acutalibacteraceae bacterium
GTTTTATAGACGTTTGAGAGAACATAACCTCACAAAACAAAAATGAGCTTCAAAAGGTACACATTTTGATAAAAGCCCTTTGCAACGTGAAGTTTTGCGAAAAACAATCATTTTTGGTTTAACAAAGCAAAAAGTATTGAAATTATAAAGGGTTATTGGTATAATTCAATTTGTGAAAATGGGTTTCAAAATGTGTGCTTTTTGAAAAAAGTATGTTTTGCATCGTTTGTTGCGGTACTTTTTAAGCTTTGTTTTACTGCAAAGAGAGAAGGTTGGATTTATGAAAAACTTTTTAACTGCACCACAGAAAAGTATGTATGATACACATAACTTCTTTGAGAATACTGCAATCAGTAATGTTGGCGGATGCGTTTTCTTTAAAGAAGAAGTTGATGTTGAAATAATAATAAATGCTATAAACAAACTGCTTGAAACTTCTGATGGCATGAGAATCCGTCTTATACAAGAGGAAGGCAATGTATATCAGGTTATCTCTGACTATGTAGCTGAGAAAATTGATATATTATATTTTTCTCAAAATGATTATAAAATTGAGCTCGAAAAGAACATGAGCATTCCGTTTGATTTGAATGACAAGCTGTATTGCTTCAAAATTATTTGTGTTGAAGATAAAATCGGTGTGTATATGAAACTTCACCACATCATTTCCGATGCGTGGAGTACTGCATTAATTGCCTCAAAACTTTCTGAATACTGTTTTAATGATGCAGTTGAATGCGATGAAAGTTTGTCATATCTAAATTTTATAGAGAGCGAAGAGGAATATAAGAACAGTAAGAAATATGCAAAAGACAAGGAATACTGGGTTTCCAAATACGAGTCAAAACCAAAGCTTGTTACAATGTCACCCGGAAAATCGTCGGATTTTGATGTTTCTGCTTTCAGAAAGTCTTTTGACATTTCAACAGACGTTTCAACAAAAATTCTTAATTATTGTGAATCAAATGGCTTATCTTTGGCTGTTTTGTTTGAAGCTGTTGTTTCTTTATATGCCACAAGAATTAACAATGTAGATGATGTAACTCTTTGTTCTATGGTTGTAAACCGTAACGGATATGAAGAGAAAAATACAGTCGGAATGTTTAATAATATTCTGCCATTAACAGTTAATGTTATTGGCGACAAAAGTTTTCTTGAGTTATGTCGTGATATTTCAACAGAACATTTTCAACTTTTTAGACACCAGAAATATCCTTTCAGCGAGATATTAAATCTAATAGGAAACGGGGACAATTCGCCCGTTTATGATATTATGGTTTCTTATCAGAATGCTGAGTTTGAAATGAACAACATTGAATCAGTTGAGTGGATATTTAACGGAACATCTGACCTTGGATTTATGGTCAATATTTCAGAAAATAAAGACGATAAACATATACATTTGGATTTTGATTGTAGGAATAATCTGTTTTCAGAATATGAAATCGAATTAATATACAACAGACTTGTTTCTATTATTTTATCGGTTATCGGTAATGTTGAAATCAAAATTACCGAAATTGAAATTCTTCCTGAAAATGAAAAGAAACAAATTCTTTTTGATTTCAATGACACAAACAAAGACTATCCGAGAGAAAGACTTATACACAGCTATTTAGAAGGAAATGCAAAACTTTATCCTGATAAAATAGCTTTGGATTTTGAGGGTAATCAGCTTTCATATGCTGAATTCAACAAGAAAGCCAATGCATTAGCACATTATATAGCTGATAGTATTGACGAACATAACCCTGTAATAGGTATCGTCAGTGAGCGTTCATTTGATATGATGATAGCGATATACGCAGCTTTAAAAGCAGGATGCAGTTATATGCCGATTGACCCGCATTTCCCCAAAGACCGCATAGACTTTATGATTAAAGACAGTGGTACTCCACTTGTTTTGTCACAGAAAAAGTGGCTCGATATTTTAAACGATGATGTTAAGACGGTTAATATTTCCGACTTCGATTACTCGGATTACAGTAGTGACGATTTACGACTTGATATTTCATCGGGTGATACCGCTTATGTTATTTACACTTCCGGCTCAACAGGAAAGCCGAAAGGTGCTATGATTGCACACCATTCCGCAATTAACAGAATCAAATGGATGCATGATAAATATCCGTTGAATGAAAACGGTGTTATTCTTCAAAAAACACCTTACACTTTTGATGTTTCAGTTTGGGAGCTGTTCTGGTGGAGTATGTATGGCGGAACATTGAAGATACTCGTTCCCGAAGGGCACAAAGATCCGTCTGAAATAATTAAAGCTGTCAAAGACGGCTCGGTTACTCATATGCATTTTGTCCCTTCAATGCTCAATGCTTTTCTTGAATATGTTGAAGCAAATCCGAAGTGCATTAATGAACTTGAATCTCTTCGCTATATTTTTGCAAGCGGTGAAGCACTTCAGGCTAACCATGTCAAAAAGTTCTATAGTCTTCTCAAAGATAACGGAACAACACTTCACAATCTTTACGGACCTACCGAATGTACGGTCGATGTATCGTATTATGATTGTGACCCCGAAAATATCCCCAAAACAATACCAATCGGCAAACCGATTGATAACACACAGCTTATTGTTCTTGATAAATTCGGAAAACTTCTTCCATGCGGGGTTGTCGGTGAATTACATATAGGCGGTGTTGGTGTTTGCAAAGGATATCTTAACCGAGATGAACTGACTAAAGAGAAGTTTATAATCAATCCGTATTACGGAAATGCTGTTATGTATAAATCGGGTGACCTTGCTCGCTTTTTACCTGACGGCAATATTGAGTATTGCGGAAGAACAGATTTCCAAATTAAAATCAGAGGTTTGAGGGTTGAACTTGGCGATATTGAAAATGCAATCTCAAAATATCTCGGAATAAAACAGGTGCTTGTTACCGTATTTGACATCAAGGGAGAAAAGAATCTCTGTGCTTATATCACGGCTTATCAGACTATTGATACAAACCGTTTGCAGGAATTCCTCAAGGATTATCTTCCCGATTATATGATTCCTCAATATTATGTTCAACTCGTAGAATTCCCCACAACAAACAACGGAAAAATTGACCGAAAAGCTTTACCTCAGCCTAATATTGAAGCTGTTCACCGAGAATATGTTGCGCCTGCCAATAATATTGAGGCTCTTATTCAAAAGTATGCAATGCAGGTTCTTGAATCGGAAGAAATTAGTTGTGCCGAGAGCCTGTTTGATTATGGCTTGACTTCATTGGGGGTTATTTCAATAATAACCGATTTATCTATTGAAGGTTTTGAATTTAAAGTTAAGAGCTTTTATGAACACAGAACAATTCAGGCAATAGCTAAAGCATATTATGACGATGAAGCTGATGAAGATTATGAGGAGGACAAGCTGTATTATTCTGATATAAGCGATATCAGCAATTACTCATTGCCTGAAAAACAAGGTAATGCTGTTTTGTTAACAGGTGCAAGCGGATTCTTAGGAGTTCACATTATAGATGAACTCATAAAAAACAGTGATAAAAAGATTTATTGCCTTGTCAGAAGCGAAAAGAAGCTTGAGGATTCAGTAAAAGAGTACACAAATATCATATACCCCAACGAGAGAATAATTGCCGTTAAGGGCGATATAACTTTGCCCGATTTAGGAATTTCCGAAGAATATTTGTCAGCTATAAATGACGATGTTACGGATATTATTCACAGTGCGGCTGATGTAACTTTCTTCTGTGCGTGGGAGCGTTCAAAACTTATAAACTACACGGGAACTTGTAATGTTTTGGAACTTGCCGAAAAAATTGGTGCAAAGCTTCATCACATTTCAACGATGAGTGTTTCGGGAGATTTGCTTACCCGTCAGACCGTTGAACGACCCGAATTTGCAGAGCATAACCTGTTTATCGGTCAGAAGTATAAAGATAATGTTTATGCTCACAGCAAGTATCTTGCGGAAAAAGAGGTTGTCAAAGCGATCAGAAACGGCAAAGTTAATGCATCTATTTATCGTATTGCAAATCTTACTTGGCGTGCTTCCGACGGTAAATTCCAAAGCAATTATCGTAATAATGACTTGTATATTATGACAAGTGTTATGAAGAATCTTAATAAAATTCCTACAGAATTAGCCGAAGAAAATCTCGCATTAACACCGGTTGATGATTGTGCAAGAGCAGTTGTAACGTTAATGAAAAACAAGTCAAACTCTGTTTACCATCTTTACAGTGACCATAGTTTGGTTGTCAAGGACTACATGGCAGCTATAACTGATTACACTTCCGCACCACTTGAGGAATTTTGCGATATTCTTCGTCAGCAAACGGATTCATTTTCGCAATTTGTTCTTGCTTATATCAATGGATTGCTTGATAACGGTGATGATGCTATTGTTTTTTTTAAAAAATCGCATAGCATAAATATGCTT
>JAZSNQ010000183.1:0-11508 GCA_045536515.1 Acutalibacteraceae bacterium
ATCAATGACGTATGGCACGAAATAGGAAACAGAAACGGTGTTGACAACGACAAGTTTTTCCGTGTTTACTGTAATCTCATTGAAGAAATAAGGGCTATGCTTCCCGATATCGAGATTTTCATTCTCGAGCCCTTTGTGCTCAAGGCTTCGGCTACTGAGAAGAGCTGGGGAGTTTTCAGAAAGGAAACTCTTATGCGTGCAGAAAGCGCAAGAGCAGTTGCCGAAAAATTCGGTCTTACCTTCGTTCCCCTTCAGGAAAAATTCGACGAGGCAGAAAAGAAGGCATGTGCCTCCTACTGGCTCGGTGACGGAGTCCATCCCACAGCTGCAGGCCACGAAATCATCGCAAACGAAGTGGTAAAGGCTCTGGAGAAAAAATTCTGATTTCAGTTGAAATTTGTTAATAAATATGTTATTATAAGCTTCACCCGATAAAAGGAGGATAAACCATGAAAAAGTTTTTAGCAAAAGCTATTGCACTTGTTCTTTGCTTCTGTCTTGTTGCTCCCATGACAGCATTCGCAGCAGACACAGGTGCAGAGGAAAATTATGATTCAGTTCTCGATTACGTTGCAACGGCTTCCGAGGAAGCTCCCGTTGACAGTATGCTTAACGTAAAGGTTATGTTCGCAAAGATTCTTAATGCCTTAAGCAATTTCTTCATCAATGACCTTTTAGGCGGAATTCTCAATATTTTAATCCCCGGCTCTTCTGCTGTGCTTGATTATGAGGAATTCAATCTCGATGAGTATGAAGGCTTCTATGCAGGTATGGATGAATTCATTGACGAGCCCGCTGCAAACGGCGTATGGAGCCTCGGCTACGGCAAGGCTTCCGTGCTTCCCGCAGATTTCGGCGAGAAATCCTATGCAAAGGGTGCTTACCTTCCTTATGTTTTCGGCAACGAAATGTATAAGGACAACGAGGGCAACTATGAAGACCTTATGGCAAGAGCAATCGTTATGGATGACGGCTCAGGCAGAGGCAAGGTAGTTTTCATAGCTCTTGACGCAATGGGCTTTGCAAATGCAGACGTAAGACTTATCCGTGAGGCTCTCAAGGATGTTGCTGCTCAGAACAACATTGTAAGCATCAACGTTTCCTGCACGCACATTCACACAGGTATCGACTCTCAGGGCGTATGGACTGACCCCGTTGGTGTTATCTTCAACAACATCATGGGCGGTGAGGTTAAGTACGGTGTTGAGCGCTCCTTCATCGAATCCGTTGTTGCAGGCTCCAAGAAGGCAGTTGAAGATGCTCTCGCTGATATGACAGAGGGTAAGCTCTATTATTCCGCTATGGATATCGAAGAGTACGTATGGGACCGTACAGCTCCCATTTCTCTTGACACAAATATGTATAAGCTCGAGTTCCTTCCCAAGGATGAGGCTAAGACTCCCACAATCGTTGCAACCTTCGGCTGCCATCCCGAATCCGCAAGCTATGACTGGTCCGATGACGGCTCCGACAGACTTCTTCCCTTTGACCAGAAGTTCTCTGCAGACTTCATCTGGTACACAGAAGAGGTAATGAATGCAGCCGGCTACAACTTCATTTTCATTCAGGGTAACGTTTCTACCGTTACATCCGGCAGAGGCAACTCCAATGACGGTCTTGATACAGACGCACATTCAACAGCTGTTCGTTACGGCTATGAAATCGGTTATATGCTTCTCGGTATGAGCCTTACAGAGGCTGACAGAATTGCTCTTACAGCCGCTACCGGCGACAAGCTCGGCGTAGAAGCAAACAAGAACAATGAAGGCTACACCGTATGGTACGAGGGTCTTCCCACAGTTGAAGCAGTTGAGGTTGAGCCCGTTCTCAACGTTAAGAACAAGCAGTTCTTCGTAAGAATTGAAAACAATGTTATCGCTCTTCTCGGTAAAACATCTGTTGCAGATAACCTTGTTCTTCAGGATGACAGCGGTAAGTTCTACACCGTTTCCGAGGTAGGCTACCTTGAAATCGGTGATGCTATGAAGGTTTATATGTCCCCCGGCGAAACCTTCGGCGAGCTTCTCTTCGGCGGTGACGGTGCAAAGGGCTTCCCCCTTCCCACAATCAGAGAGTACACCGGTGAAGACATTATCATTATGGACCTTATGAATGACGCAGCAGGCTATGTTGCAAATGAAGAAAACTTCGTAATGGCAGGTCTTCAGTACAACGCAGAAACAGGCGAGTATGACAGCGATACATGGTGCCTTATCTCATATGGCAAGGGTGCCGCAACAGCATTTATCTCGAACTTCTATGAAATTTTTGACAGCGTGAGATAAGTCTATGAAAAACAAAAAACCAACTATATATACCATAGCCACAGCGCATCTTGATACATCGTGGCTATGGACATTTGAACAGACAATTGATGAGTATCTTCCCGATACGCTGAAAAAGAATTTTGAACTGCTTGAAAAATATCCCGAATATAAATTCAATTTTGAGGGCAGTTACAGATATGAGCTTATCAGGGAATATTATCCCGAAGAATATGAAAAACTGAAAAAACACATAGCAGAGGGCAGGTGGAATCCCTGTGGTGCATGTTATGAAAACGGCGACGTGAACATTCCCTCGCCCGAGGCTCTTATCCGCAACATTCTTTACGGAAACGGATTTTTCAGAAAAGAATTCGGTGTTGAGTCAAACGATATTTTCCTTCCTGACTGTTTCGGCTTCGGCAAGGCATTGCCGAGCATTGCCGCCCATTCGGGTCTGACAGGTTTTTCGACGGGAAAGCTTTTCTGGGGAAGCTCGGTTCAGATTCCGTTTGATTACGGAAAATGGATTGGCACCGACGGTAACGGTATATGGGCATCTCTTATGCCTTTTTCCTACACAACTGCATTCGGAAAAATGAGCAAGGCGCGCAGAATACTTGAAAAGCTCGAAAACAGCAAAAAGAATAATCTGCCTGAATTCACCTTTGCGTATCACGGGATTGGTGACAGAGGCGGCTCACCGCATAAATCCTCGGTTAAGAATGTCGTGAATGCGCAGAGAAACAATGATAATTCCGAAACAGAATTTTATTCCGCAACAACAAAAGAATTCTTTGATATTCTTGAAGCCATGCCCGAAGAAACGAAGAAATCAATGCCCGTTTATGACGGCGAATTTCTGCTTACTGCACACGGCGCAGGCAGTTACACCTCAAGAACGGTAACAAAGCGCTGGAACAGAAGGTGCGAGCTTCTTGCCGATGCCGCCGAAAGATTTTCCTCCGCCGCATTCATTAACGGACTTTCGGAATACCCTCAATACGGCATTGACAGCGCATGGAAAAAAGTTATTGCCCATCAGTTTCACGATGATATAACGGGAACTTCTTTTGAAAAATGCTATAAGCGAACCCACAACGATTACGTTCAGGCGATGAACACTTTTTCGGCGGAATTTACTGCCGCCTGCAAATCGGTTTCGGAGCAGCTTGACACCTCGTTTGCGGAGGGGATACCCGTTGTTGTATCAAATCCTTTGCAAACCTCAACAACGAGAAAAGAAGCAGTAAGGGTTACCGTTAATTCTGATTCGGATTATTTCCGAGTTTTTGATAAAAACAATGAGGAAGTACCCTCGCAGACACGGATATTCGGTGATAACAGAAGAGAAATTGTGTTTATTGCAGATGCTCCTTCCTGTGGACTTGCGGTTTATGATTTGCGTAAATCGTCGGAAAAAAGTTTGCTTTCAACGGAGCTTAAGATAACCCCAAAAAGCATTGAAAACAAAAATCTTGCAGTGAAGATCGATGAAAACGGTGACGTTTGCAGTATTTTTGATAAAAAGCTTGGCAAAGAGCTTCTCAAAAGACCGATAAGATTCGCAGTATTCAATAATACCCACAGCTTTGATTGGCCTGCATGGGAAATAAAATATGAGGATATATGCGAAAAGCCTTATATGTATGCCGGTAATCCCGAAATTAAAATAAAAGATAGCGGTGCGGCTGTCTGCTCGCTTGAAATAACAAAAATTGCAGGCAAATCCGTATTTACGCAGATTGTTTCGCTTGACTGTGAAAGCAGTTACGTTTCCGTTTATAACGAAACGGATTGGCGTGAGGAAGCGTCCCTTCTGAAAGCTGAATTCACTTTTACCGCTGAAAATGAAAATGCAAATTATGATATCGGCATCGGCAGTATCAAAAGGGGAACAAACACAGAAAAGCTTTACGAAGTGCCTGCGCAGAAATGGGCGGATATCACGGACGAAAGCGGTGATTACGGCGTTTCGGTTTTCAGCGATTCAAGAGTCGGCTGGGATAAACCCGACGGCTCAACGTTAAGGTTAACCGTTGTTCACACGCCGATGGCGAATTACCGCCACGAATGCTCACAGCACGTTATGGACATGGGTCTTAACCGCTATTCATTTGCTGTGGCGGGGCATTCGGGCAATCCCGAAACCGTTACTGCCCTTGCGGATGCTTTTTGTCAGCCGATGCATACCTTTATCACCGAAAAGCATCCGGGTGCTCTCGGAAAAGATTATTCCTTTGTAAAACTGAATAACGATGCTGTCAGAATTACCGCCGTTAAAAAAGCACAGCATTCGGATGAAATAATCCTTCGTGTTGCGGAGTGCTCGGGCGTTGACCAAAGCGGAGTTGAAGTTGAATTTTCAGAATTGATATCCGAAGCATACGAAATCAGAGGCGACGAAGCCGTTATCGGCAAAGCAGAAGTAACCGACGGAAAACTTCGGTTTGATATCGGTCACAATTCAATCAGAAGCTTTGCTATGATATTCAAAAAAGAAAAGAAAACAGTTGATTGCGGTGATGCAGTTGTTTTGAATTACAATGCAATCGGCATAACCGATGACGCAAACCGCCATAAATCAACTCTCATAAAAGGAGTTTCAATTCCTCGCGAAATTCTTCCGGAAAAGCTGCTTTTTGCAGGGGTGGAGTATTCATTTTCAGCAGAAGAAAAAAACTGCATTGTATGTGATGGCGGTGAAATTGAGGTCGGCGAAGGGTATGAAAGCGTTCATCTGCTTGTTGCATCCTTTAACGGTGACAAGAAAATCACCTTTGAATGCGGAAACAAAATCGCAGAAGTTACCGTGCCCGATTGCTTTGAGGCTCTCGGCCAATGGGATTTTATGATGCTCGGTGAAACGGGCTATATAAAATCTGTTCCGCAGGCGATTGCTTTATCTCATACCCATGCAAAAAAACGTAATATGACCGCAAAGCAGTTTTATATCTTCGATGCGGAAATACCCCTCGAGGGCGGAACAAAAATCAAGCTTCCAGTTGACGGTGAAATTGTGATTTTTGCCGCAACCGCAGTTAAAAAGAAATCAGTATTCTCAAAGGGGAATATCCAATTCGATACTCTTGAAAAAAGAGAATTTGACTATAAGTTTTCTGATTATGCGGTAAAACATATGAACAGGAACATCGTCGAAAAAATTCTTGATAAATTTATTGACAGAACATATTCGATAAGCGTAAAAATCGGAGACTTTCATAACAAATATGCATTCGATGAGCTTTATTATATTCTGAGAAGTCTGTGCGACAGAATTTCATACAAAAAAACAGTTGAGAAACTTGTTAAGGAGAGAGAAAACCATGAAAAACACATTTAAAAAAGCTATTTCCGTTATTCTTGCAGTTTCCATGCTTATCAGCGGCCCGATTTTTGCTTCTGCAGATGACGGCGCGGCGGATAACAGCGGAATAATGTTCTGCACCAATGCAATAAACGGACTTCTTAATGCCGTTTTTATGGGATTCGGTGCACTTTTCCCCAAGGATTTTGTATCCGTTGAGGATTATGAAAGCGAAAACTTCTATGAAGGCACAGAAATCTTCATTAACGAACCTGCCGAAAATGCAAAGTGGCATCTTGGGTTCGGTAAGGCAAGTATGGTTCCCGAAAATCTTAAAGACGGTTCAAAGGAATACTACACAGGCGGATATTTCACCCAGAAAATCAACGGAGTTTATGATGATCAGGGCGCAAACGCAATAGCAATCAGCGATAATTCGGGCAGAGGCACGGTTATTATGGCGGCAATTGACGGCATCGGCGTCTGCAATGCGGATGTTCGCACAATCCGTGCGGAAGCAGAACAAAAACTCAAGGATAAGGGCGTTGAAAGCGATATTATTGCAATCAATATCAACAGCACACACTGCCACACAGTTATAGATACTCAGGGCTTCGGTCTTGAACCACTTATCAAAACCGTGTTCCAGAATCTCTTCTCATTCCTTCCTTTTATTGAAAAAACAAGGAGCATTGACCCCGAATTTTATGAGTATATGATTGACGGCGCATCCGATGCAATCGTTGAAGCATATATGAATAAAGAACCCGGTGAACTCTTTTATTTCGAAACCAAGGGCATCGGAAGAAGCGAGAGAAACAACAACTATATGGACGATGAATACGGCTATATTTTCAACAAGAGATATGATATGGAAGGCTATCAACACATTATCGCCTGCTTCAAATTTGTTCCCGATAATGCCGAATCGGCTCCCACTGTTTTCGCAAATGTCGGCGGTCACCCCACAACAATCAACAGGGAAACAAAGCTTCTTTCGGCTGATTACCCTAACTATATTGAATATAAAATGAATGCCGAGGGTATGAACTTTATGTTCATTCAGGGCGCACAGTCGCCCATTTCGGTTAACGCAGGCGGAGTTGAAAACGAGGAAATTCTCGATGAAATCGCTAAAGAGATTGAAGCCGACCCCGTAGCAAAGGATTATGAGCAGGCAAAGAAACTCGGCTATGAATTTGCAAGAATCATTCTTGAAGCGGAAGAAAACGCAAAACCCGTTGAACCCGTACTCAATGTAAGAATGGAAGAAACCGTAATTCCTCTCGAATACGGACTTATGGAGCTCGGTGCAGTTTCGGGACTGCTCGGAATGACAACCGTCAGAGATAAATCCGCACCTTCGGGCTACTCGATAGTTTCCGAGGTGGGTTATCTTGAAATCGGCAAGGATATAGTTATGCTTACCGTACCCGGAGAGCTTATTCCTCAGCTTGTATACGGCAATGTGGTTGATAAAACACAGTCATATCTCGGCGAGGATTGGATTCTTGAATATACCGCAGATATCATCGACGAAGGCAAAACCGTTCTTGTAATGGGTCTTTGCAACGATGCAATCGGCTATATCATTCCCGATAACGATTATGCTCCCTTTATTGCAGACTCACTCTGGAACACAGAACTCGGCGAAAAGCTCTGGGGCAAGCCTCAGCGCCACTATGAAGAAATGCTTTCGGCGGGCAGTAAGGCGGGTTCAACCGTTATTGGTGCACTCAATACAGTTGTTAAAGAATATAACTAATTGAAAAAAGGAGTGGGATTTATGCCGTCAAACAACGATTTACGGTCAAACGCAAAAGCGTTTGAAGAACTCCGCCGCATGCAACAGGAACGGGAAGAAAAATCCGTTGCATCAAAAACTCAGGACCGCAGATATGTTGGAGCAAAAGAATCCGTAGGCTTCATAATCTGGGATGCAGCACAGAGCTTTAATATCAATATCTTTTCAACCCGATTCATAACAAGCATTGTAGGTGTAGACCTTGGTTTGCAGACTGTTGTTAATACTATCAACAGCGTGTGGGATATTGTCAATGATATTTTCTTTGGGGCGGTTATTGACAAAACAAGAACACGTTGGGGTAAGTTCAGACCCTATCTTATGTTTCTTGCAATTCCTGGCTGTGTTCTGACCTGTCTTTATTGGCTTATGCCTCATCTTTTTGAAGGCACAACTCAGACGGATTTTACAAAGCTTGCATTTTATCTGATTCTTACCATTGCCAGAGAAGGTATAACAACCTTCCAGACGATTTCAAGAACAGGTCTTATGTCAACCATAACTCCACATCCGAATGACAGAACAAGGCTTATCACTCTTGCAAACTTTGCGTCGGGATTTTTCGGTGAAAAGCTTCCCGAACAGGCAGTAACCATTCTTATCGATGTTCTCAGAAGTATGTATCTCAATGATTCAGGCAAGCTTGCAAAGGCATACACGAACCTCTTCGTCGGCATGGGTTGTTTTACAACAATTGCCTCAAGCGCATCTTCATTCTGGTTTTTCTATAACTCGAAAGAAAGAGTTATGCAGTCCATAAAAACACCGAGCGTTCTGATGTCGATAAAATCAGTTATCCGCAACAAACCTTTGCTTCTGATAACTCTCTCGGATTTCCTCAGCGGATTTGCAATCAAAGGCAGTGAAGACGATTATTACACCGACGTTCTTCATTTCTCATCAATGACGCTCGTTGCAGGCATCCCTGCCGCACCCATCAGCCCCATGAGTTACGCATGGGTACCATGGATGAGAAGACGTTTTTCGAGCCGTCTGCTTTACATACTTGCAAAAGAAATCGGCAATATTCTTTATATCCCCGTATTCCTTTTTGGCTGTATCGGTATGAAGAAGGATTATTCGGGCGGTATGTATCAGAAAGTTGTTCCCATGGGCATTGCCATGGCACTGTGGGAAATCATCTGGACTCTCTTCTTCGGTCTTAAATCTGTTATCGGAACAGAAATGTATAACGAAGCGATGGACTATTGCGAATGGAAAAACGGCTACCGCACAGAAGCGATGGCTTCCGTTGCCAAGGGTATTGCTGCCAAGGTTTCGTCAAACACAAGTGCTGTTGTCACAACAGCCATCAAAAAGATGATAGGCTATGAAGCGAATGCATTCAGAATGGGCACGGAACAGACGGATAAGGTCAAATTCTTCCTTTTTGCAATGTTTACAATTATCCCTGCCGTAACAGGCTCTCTCGGAATTATTCCTATGCTTTTTTATGATCTCAACAACGACAAAAAAGAAAAGATGTATGCCGAACTTCTTGAAAGACGCAAGCTTATGTCCGATGCGGTTGAAAGCGATAACGAGGATATGCTGAAGCTTGCAGCAGAAACACAGATAAACATAGGTAAATAACGGAGAAACAAAATGGAGATAAGATATATAAAACCCGAGGAAGCGACAGATTTTCAAAAGGTTTCCGCTGCATCTTTCATCTGGGAATATAATGCGGAAGAGGACAGCACCGTCAAATCGCCCGTTCTTGCGGCATTCGAAGGCGGAAAGCTGTTTGCGGGAGTCGAGTTGTATGAGTTCAAAACCAATTACTGTGGAAATTTTCTTGATTCCGTTATTGTAAGCGGTGTATGCAGTTTACCCGAATACCGCAGAATGGGCGGCATTCGGGAGATTATGAAAAAAATCGGCGAAACTGCAGTTGAAAACGACTGGGTTCTCGGTTTTTTGCATCCTTTTTCGATTTCATACTATGAAAAATTCGGCTATGCAAATCTTAACCGTATGTTTGCGATAAAGGTTCCGTTTGAAAACCTTAAACATATTCCGCGCAGCACCGATGTTGTTCTTTATACGGGCGAACAGTTTGAAGAACTCAGTAAACTCCATAAAAAATGTGCTTTGAGAGAAAATCTGATGACTCTGCGTGAGGAAAAAAAGCATTTCTGCGACACACCCCTCGAAAGAGCAGACTATACATATATAAGATATGATGCAGACGGAGTTGCGGACGGTTATGTGCGCTTTACCGTCAGCAGACCCAATGACCTTTTCGTTGAAGAGCTGTTTGTTCTTTCGCCTGAAGCACTTTACGGTTTAATCGGATTTTTGCGCAATTACGACGGTATGGTTAAAAATCTGATTGTCAGAAAACAGTATCAGGGCAGTGATTTTGCCTGTGTTGCAGACAGAATTGACGGTGTGACATATGAATATAACGGCGGAGCAGCGGGAAGAATCTATAACCTGCAAAAGCTTCTCGAAAACAACGCTTATCCCGAAGAACGCGGTGCTTTTCGCTTGAGATGTATTGACGAATTTGAGCAGAACAACGGGATTTTCGAGGTTGAATATCAGAAGGGAAAAGCGGTTGTCACACGCAAATCGGAAGGCGATTATGATATATCTCTCACCGCGCCTGCCGCCGCAAGGCTTATGCTTGCGGGTGAAGGACATAATTCGCAGACCGCTTTATTTATTGACGGCGTTGAAATAAAAGGAGATGCAGATGATTTCTTCAGAGCATTCCCTTACCGTCACACACGTTTTACTGACAGCAGCTGGTCGATTTAGTAAAGTAACATCACTGAACGGAGATGATAAAAATGACAAAAAGATTTGTTTCTGCAGTTCTTGTCTGCGTTATAGTTTTATCTTTGTGTGCGATTCCTGTATCTGCCGCCGAAACGGGCTTCTCAGTTGCAGATGCAGTTATAGTATTATCCGAAAATGCAAGCGTCACGGATAACTATGCCGCAAGCCGTCTTAAATATTATCTTGACGAAATTACGGGTAGCGATATTGAAATTGTAAACGGTGAAACGCAAAGAGAATACAAAATCGCCTTGCAGGGTGTAACGGATGATGCCGACGGAAGCTATACCGTAACTTCGACCCAAAACGAGCTTGTTATCATCGGTTCGGGCAAGAAAGGAACGATAAACGGCGTTTACCGCTTCCTTGAAGAATTCTGCGGCTGTCATTGGTATGAATCAGGGGTTATTGTAATCCCCGATAACGAAAATCTTACCGTTCCCAATGGGATAAAAGTTGAATATACTCCATTCTTTGAGTATACGGAAACAGATACAAGAAGCTCGGCCGATACAGAGTTTTCTCTTGCAAACGGTCTTACCGGCGGAATTTACAAAGACCTTACAGCCGAGCAGGGAGGTGCGGTTGAATACATAGGCGGTTCAAGCCACACCCTTGTCAATCAATACTGTAAACCCTCGGTTTATTTTGAGGATCATCCCGAATACTTTGCGCTTGTTGACGGCGTGAGAACGGGAACTCAGCTTTGCCTTACCAATGAGGATGTCAAGGATATCGTAACCTCGCAGGCTCTTGCATTGCTTGAAGAAAAACACAATCCCGATGCGGATTTGCAGATTTTATCGGTTACTCAGGCTGATAACGGATATTACTGCCAATGCGAAAACTGTAAAGCTCTTGACGAAGCAAACGGCTCTCAGGCGGGCACGATGATAACTTTTGCAAACGAAATTGCAAAGCGCATCAAAGCTGACGGCAAATATGATAATCTTGCAATCGACACCTTTGCCTATCAATATACACGCAAGGCACCCACGGCTGTTGTACCCTGTGAGGATGTTATTGTTCGCTTGTGTTCAATAGAATGCTGCTTCGGTCATACTCTTGACGACCCCGACTGTGAGAGAAACATCTCTTTTATGAACGCTCTTTCAGAATGGAGTAAAATCTGCAATAGACTTTATATATGGAACTACAATCTTAACTGCGATGAAAGCATGAACATCTATGCAAACTTCGGCGTTATGCAGAGAAACACACAGATTTTTTATGAGCATAACGTGAAGGGCATATATCAGCAGGGTGTTTATTACATTTCCGAAAGCGACGGAGAATTCGGCGAAATGAAAACCTATCTGCTTTCAAAGCTTATGCAGAATCCTTAC
>JAZSNQ010000068.1:0-8546 GCA_045536515.1 Acutalibacteraceae bacterium
ACCTCTTTATCAGTGTGACAAATGCGGCTGGAAGCCCGAAGACCCCAAGAATCCTCCCAAATTCTGTCCTGAATGCGGCGACAGATTTGATGATAACGATGTTAAATAATTTTTCAATGCCCTCTGAGATTTCCTCAGAGGGTTTATTGACTTTTCTTTATTTAGTGATATACTTTTTTATTATGATTTGGAGAGAGATTGATGAAAAGCAGATATTCATTGGATATGACTTGCGGCCCGTTTTTTAAGAAAATAATTATTTTTTCTGTTCCTTTGATTTTGACAGGTGTTTTGCAGCTTGCATATAATACTGCCGATGTTATAGTTGTTGGTAGGTTTGTTGGTAAGGAAGCTCTTGCCGCTGTCGGTTCAACGGGTTCGCTTGTTAATTTGTTTCTAAATGTTTTTCTCGGTTTGTCTATGGGCTCGGGAGTTATGGTGGCTCGTCATATCGGGGCAAGAGATGATAGAAGAGTGTCTGAGAGTGTTCATACTGCGATGCTTTTAAGTATTATATGCGGTGTTCTGATTGGAATAATCGGATTTTTCTTTTCGGGCAATATGTTGAAACTTATGAAAGTTCCCGATGATGTTCTTGATTTGGCAACATTATATCTTAAAGTTTATTTTATGGGTTCACCGGGACTTCTTGCGTATAATTTCGGTGCATCTATTGTAAGATCAACGGGTGATACGAAAAGACCGCTTTTCATTCTCGGTGTTTCGGGACTTGTGAATGTGATTCTGAACATCGTTCTGATAGTTGTTTTTAAATTCGGTATTGAAGGCGTTGCAATTGCAACGATTGTTTCTCAATATCTGTCTGCAGTAATGATTATTGCTTATTTATTAAGAATTGATAATTCATGCAGACTGAATATTAAAAATATTCATATTGATAAATCAGAACTGAAACAAATTCTTAGACTTGGTTTGCCTGCAGGTATTCAAAGCTCGTTATTTTCAATTTCAAATGTAATCATTCAATCTTCTGTTAATTCTTTCGGTTCTGTTGCAATGGCAGGAATTGCCGCGGGTTCAAATTACGATTCTTATATTTATACGGGAACAAATGCGGTTGCTCAAACAGCAATGACCTTTACTTCGCAGAATATTGGTGCGAAAAAGATAGAGAACATTGGTAAAGTGTTTCGTTACTGTATATTGTTTGCATTATCGATAGGCGTTGTTTTCGGTTTTATCGGTATTGTTTTCAGTGATGAGGTTGTCAGATTTTTCTCCGATGATGCCGGTGTTATTCAGATCGGTGCAGAAAGAATGCGCCTTGTTCTTCCGTTCTATTTCTTTTGTTCACTTATGGATGTTGCTGCAAGTCAGATAAGAGGAATGGGGAAATCCGTTGAACCCATGATTGTATCGTTAATAGGTGCGTGCGGTATAAGAATCTTCTGGGTGTTTTTTATTCTTCCGCTTGACAGAACACTCATAAATCTTTATTGGTCTTATCCCGTATCATGGATGATTACATTTTTTGCGCAGTTTATTATGTATTTCATTTTAAAAAAGAAAATGATAAAAAAGAATGAAATATAAAAAATGGCTTACCGTTTTGGTAAGCCATTTAACTTTATCTTAAGATTTTTTCACCGTCAAACACGATAATACCAAATGCGCCGCCTGCACCGTTACCGGCAAGAAGCCAGTCGGCATATGCATTTTGAAGTGAGTTGTTTCTCGGAAGTTTATCAAAGGGAAGGTCGGAATCTTTGGCGAAAACTCTCCAACCGTTTGAAAAATCTTCGCTTTCGTGTGTAGAGATAATTTCAAAATCATCCATAAATTTTAATATGTTAAGATGAGAGGGAAGAAAATCTCTGTGTTTCTGATAGAGAAGCCATGAACTGCATCCGAAAATAACATTCCCGTCAGGAAATTCATGCTTAAATGCTTCATATGCTTTTTTATATGAATCAAATCTTACTTCATCCGTGAGTGAAACTCCTGACGAAGGAATGTGGAAGTTGACATATTTATCACCGCTTTTAATTTTGATTCCGCATGATGTTGTGAATTCTTCGTCAAATTCACGCATTTCATATTGGAATCTGCCGTATGCAAATCGTGTCATGTCATGGAAACCGTTATACCAGTCAGCAACAAAAATTCCGGGTACTTCTTCACAATCTATGCATTCTTTGAGTTTATATTTGATATCTGCCATTGTGTCCCAATAAACTTCCTTGCTTATACCGGCTTCTTCGTATCTGGGTTCAAGAATTTCAGCACAATGAATTAGAAAAACGCAATGAAGAGAATAAGGGTTAATGTTGTTTTCTTCGGCAAGTTTTGTTATTCCGTTAAGTGAAGGACGTATTTCTTCGTTTGCAACGGGATACATATATTCGTTGAGAATTTCATCATATTTATTTCCCATAACCGAATCGGAATCGAGCTTTTCGGTTAAATCGTTAAAACAGTTTTTGGCTTCTTCGGGAAAGTCAAATCTTTCCATAAAGTTTATAAAATAATTATTGTTATGTATCATGTTCATCACCTCTGTGTTTTTTATAAGTTTATCATATATACAATCAATAAACAATATTAACTTGTAAAATTTTAAAAAAAAGTTTGCAATATTTTGTTCTGTCTGTTAAAATAAAGAAAAAATAAGAGGTGTTAATATGGTTGGTTTCATAAAATCTTTTGTTTCGATTTTGATGTCAATTCTGAATTTGTTTTCATCCATGATTTTCGGTAATTTTTCAGCAGATTTCAAACCTGTTAATTCCGATGAATGCAGACTCAATTGTTCTGTTATCTCCGATATTCATATGGATAAAACTATTCTTCGTTCATTTATGCTCGAATTCGGTCTTTATGACATGGAAAATGCCGATGAAGAAATCGACCTTCTTGTTTGTTCGGGTGACCTTACAGACCACGGCGAAAAAGAAGAATGGGAAATGCTGGCAAAAACATTTTCAAAATACGGCCCTGCTGAAGAAATTATACTCGCACAAGGTAACCATGATACATGGACCGAAGACGAGGGATATAATCTTGCCAAAGAATATTTTATTGATTATTCCAATATGATTACAGGCAGAAGTAACGAACATGAATATTTTACAACCAAAGTCAACGGATTTACTTTCATTGTTCTTGCAAGTGAAGATGACAGAACATCGATGTATATGAGCAACGAACAGCTTGAATGGTTTGCCGGTGAAATGGATAAAGCTTCAAAAGACGGATTGCCGATTTTTGTTGTGTGTCATTGGCCAATCAATCAGACTCACGGTCTTCCCGAAACATGGGGCGATGAGGATATGGAACCTGATGACGGCGGTATAGGCGATCAGTCTGCGGCGGTTGAGGCTATCCTTAAAAAATATGAAAATGTATTTATGATTACGGGTCATCTTCATAACGGATTTTCTAATGAGGATCAAGTGAACATAAACCATTATGTCAGTGTTGAATCTGACGGTTCGTTCCACAGTGTAAATGTTCCTTGTTATATGTATATGACCGCAAGAGGCAGAGTTGCAAACGGTACAGGGTATCAGCTTGAAGTTTATGATGAAAGAGTTGAAATCAGACCCAGAAGCTTTTCTGCAGGTGTATGGTATACCGACTATAATGTTACAATTCCTCTTGTATAAAAGTTTATCCTCCCGTGAAAATTGCTCACGGGAGGATAGTTTATTTAACTGTGATATTATGAATTTTTTTATCTTTGATTGAAAGAGATATTTCAAGTGTACCTTTGAATCTTTCGTTGAATGATATTTCTTCTCCGTCAAGATATACTTTGTAATTTTTGTTTTCGTCGTCATTCATCGTTGCAATAACAGTGAATTTTTCTTTATCACCGAAATATGTGACGTCAGCCGAAAGAGATTTGTTTTCGTCGGTGAATTCGTATTTGTCAACCCATGTATCAAGACCTGTGCTGAATGTTCCCGCTTTGAAATATGCATTTGACCACATTGTTATGGGAGTTGAAAGACCTCCGAAATTGTGGAACCAGCCGCCTCTGCCCGTTACAACATTGACCATTTCAAATGTATAATACGAATAATCAACTTCGCGTTTCCAGATATCAAGTGCAAGCTTCGCAATTTTATAAGCAAAATCGTTTTCTCCGATATCAAGCATTGATTTCCATATGAACCATTGATGAGGGAACCAGACATTTCCGTTCCAATATCCGTTAACCATGAAATACCCTGCAGTCATATCTACGGCGCTTATTCCGTAGGGTGAAAGCATTTCCTTCTCGTTTTTAAGGTGACCGAGAATGGCGTTCTGCTGTTCTTTGTTACAAACGCCGGCGATAATCGGATATATACCGTCAAGACCCTTGTTGAGATTTTCTCCGTCTTCAGTGGTCATTATTCCTGTGGGATTATAGTTTTCATCGTGAAGAACATAGCTGTAGTATCCGCTGTTTTTATCCCATGAATATTTGTTAAGTGCGTTTTTTAGTTTATCAATATCGTGTGAATAAATTTCAATATCATCGGAAAGACCGAGTTTTTCGGCAGCCATTCTGAGAATCTTGCTGCACCTGATAAGCTGTGATGTTGAAATAACGGGTGCAGAGGTATCTCTGATGTTTCTGTTCATCATTGCAACCTGTGCAGGATAGTCGTCCATTCCGCTTGATGAATAGAAATAGTCGTATGTTGTTGTGAGACCGCTTTTAAACTTGGCTGTTGTTGAACCCCTGATTTTACCTGCAAGAAAATTATAATAAAGCTTGACTCTCGGATATAATGCAAGAAGTTCGGATTTGTCGTTGTTTCTTTTCAGAAGTTCTAGCCACTGATACATCTGAACTGGAACGGGTGAGCCGTGATGAAGAAAAGCGTAATCTGGATTGCTTTCATCGCTGAGATATGTATCGAGGCTGTATCTTGAAAATTTTTCGGAATAGTCAATCAATCCGAGTCCGATAAACCCTGAATCCCATGTATACAAACAGTCCCAGCGTTTGCCCGGAGTGTGGTGAATGATATATTCACCGTGCTTATAAATCGGATATACGGCATTTATCATAACGGTTGATTTGAGAATATTATTGCTGAGTTCGTATTTTTTACCGTCTTTGTTAAGGTTTGCTTCAGGAACTTCTTTGAGTCTTTTACAATACAATCTTTCATATTCTTCTGCGGATATATATTCGGTTTTATCCTTTGAAATAACCGCATATTCAATATGATTATCATTGGGATTAACAAAAACAGTATGAACAATTGCGTTTGAGAAGAATCCGTCATCGCTGTGTTTTCTTGAAAATGCACCGGTAAAGCTTTCCGTAACATCATCGAATGTCGGATCGGAGTTCGAAAGTCTTGCGGTCATGCAGTCTTCAAGTGCACCGGTTTCGATTTCGCGGAAACGTGTGTTATCATTAAATGTACGAAGATAAAAAACACCGTCAATATCGCTGTATCTGCATGATGAAATATATCCTTTGTCGCACTTTGAAATGTTAATCTGAGGTTTGAAATCATAATCTGTCATTTCGGTTTTGATATTTTCAAAATCTTCTTTCTCACAAATGCAGAAGAAATCAAACTCGATTCCGCCCGTACCGACAGCATCGAGATTTATTTTGTAGTTTCCGGCGTTTATTTGTCCGATGTCAAAGCAGACTGTTTTGAGTTCGTCTGAAGGTTCAAAATCAAGGCGGATATTTCCGTTCATCATAAACGAAGAAACAGTATCTCCGGTTGTTACGTTAACACCTACCATTTTGCCTTGTTCATATTTAATTCCCGATGTTCTGTATCTGATAGCAAGGACTGCGCTTTTGAATTCAATATCATTATTAATTGTTATTGACAGATTATCGCCTTTTTCGCATCCGAAAGGAGGGAGATAGCGGTGAGGCATATGCCACTTACCTGCTCGGTCACCGAGACCGAAACCGTCAACAAATCTGTTGTCTGCAAATTCACCCTTCTTGAAACCGTCAGCATTTTCTTCGTCCCAGGGTCTTGTTACGGCATAATTATAGCTGTCATATTCCGTTGCTTTTTTGTATGCACATTTTTCAGGTAAAGAAAGCTTACAGTATGATGATGCGGGATATTCAATTGACTCGAAATAATTGATAACGCAGTTCTGCATAATTTCCGAATTGTTGACGATTTCAGTTCGGATCAAAATACTTTCGTCATTGATCTTAACATAGGAAACCTCAGCATAAACTTTATCTTTCCATTCAAGGTCGTATCTGTATGTAAAAATTGAATAGTCTGCACTGCATCTCCACGGATGGCATCCGCACGGAAGCGTGGTGTTTGGAACTTTTATATCTCCGCCGAAAATTGCCGGAGCAACGGTTACGTCAAAACGAACGCCTTTTGCAAATGTATGGTCGGCAATGCGGGAAATACCCATATATTTTTTACCGTACGGACCCCATGCAGGGAAACATTTTGAATAAATCATCTTATCATCCTTTAGTTTATTTTGTAATCCGAAAAAACAACCTTGAGAGGTATACCGTTAACTGTAAATTCTTTCCACAGACCTGTTGCGGTGTCTTGTGACAGACTGAAATCACCGTAGTCTGTTATTCCTTTATGGATAACTGTGGTTTTATCAGATGAACTTTTTGTTGTTATTCCTGTGTCAATGTCATTTAGTGCGTGAGTAAGCAATGCACCGAATTCGACCTGAGGAAATCTTTTTAAATCTGTTTCAAATGTCAGACCGTCATATGTAACCGTGCAGGCACCGTTTTCATAGACAAGTGAAAGGGGAGTCAATATTTCGGGAGAAAGCATCTGAATTTCATGCTTTTGCGAGGAGTGTCTGATAAGTTCAGCTTTCATTTCGGTATCTTTGAATTTTATATCAAGATTAACCGAATATAAAGACGGGGGAGAGGTTTGATTTATTTGCTGATTGCTGATATTTTTTTCGCATCCTGAGATAATTAAAACTGTAATAACTGCAAAAATCAAACAAAGTTTTTTCAAAATATCACCTGTTATTCAAATTTTGAAAAAAACTCAGGCAGGTGATTTAATACGTCCGTGGGAAGCATCCCTCTCATTGAAGTCTTTTCTGCCACAATATCTGCACAAAGTCCGTGAAGATAAACGGCACATACAGATGCATCAAAAGGGGACATCCCCTGTGCAAGAAATGAAACCGTCATTCCAGCAAGCAAATCACCGCTGCCGCCTCGTGCAAGACCGGAGTTGCCGGTAGTATTTATGTATATCTCGTTGCTGTCGTGACTGCAGACAATTGTATTCGCACCTTTCAAAACAACGGTAACGCCGTATTTTTTTGCGAATTCATATGCGATAACAATCGGATTTTCGATGATTTCAGCTATGGATTTTTTACACAAACGGCTCATTTCACCGGGATGCGGGGTAAGAATGACTGGTGCCTGAGTGTTCTTCAGTATATCTATATTATTACTCAGCGCATTTATTCCGTCCGCATCAATAATCATTGGTTTATTGGTTTCTTTAATTAATGATTGAACAAGGATTGTTGTGTCTTGGTTAAATCCGAGTCCGCACCCGATAAGAACAGCACTTGCTCTTTTGGCAGCTTCAGAAATACCTGCTTTTGCAGAAAATGAGAATGTTCCCTCAAAATTTGATTCAAGAGGAAGCAAAAGAGGTTCAACCAGCTTCGGTGCGATTGCTGAATATGCACTTTGAGGAAAAGCGGCGGTAACAAGTCCCGTACCGCATCTTAACGCACCTCCGACAGCAAGGTATGCTGCACCCGTCATTTTCATACTTCCGCAAACACAAAGTGCATGACCGTAAGTTCCTTTGTTGGAAACAGGCTTTCTTTTCGGAAGCATATTCTTTATTTCCTGAGCATTGAGTGTGTAGCAGGTTACACTGTCTAATTTTTTGAAGTCGTCCTTTATAATTCCGATATCAGCTACAACGGTTCTTCCGCAGTATTTACAGCATGGTTTCATAATATGAATCGGTTTGTAGGCAGAAATAGCAATTGTTGTGTCCGCTTTAAAAACAGAACCCTGAACGCTTGCTGCATCGCAGTCTGCACCTGCAGGAACATCTACCGAAACAACATGAGCCTTGGCAGCATTTACCGCTTGTGCAAGAACGCTCAATGAATGGTTGAGCGAACCCGAAAAACCTGTTCCGAATATCGCTTCAACAATTATATCTGCATTTTCAATATATGATTTCAGAACGGTAAGGTTGTTATCATATTTTACAATATCAATTCCTGCTGTTTCAACAAGAGAATACATATCAACCGAGTCTTTTGCATTCGGATATCCGCAAGCGAGCATAATGGTTACATCGCAGCCGTATTCCCACATTTTTCTGGCGATAACAAAACCGTCACCGCCGTTTTTCCCTTTTCCGCATAATACAAGAATTCTTTTGGAATTCTCTTTGCTGATACAGAAATGATTTTTTATTATTTTTGCACATGCCTGACCTGCATTTTCCATAAGTTGAGAAAATGAAATTCCTCTTTCAACAGCATTGCATTCAGCATTGTACATCTGTTTACTTGTCACTACAAACATATTTACACCTCAGATTATGTTTATAATT
>JAZSNQ010000022.1:0-3806 GCA_045536515.1 Acutalibacteraceae bacterium
TATTTTCGCGCAAAAGATACAGAGGCTGTTGTTACCGTTGAGTTTATGGGCGAAGAGATAACAGATATTGAATTTGAAGAAAATGCATTCAAAGACCTTATTGTTGACGGCGATATTCACAGTATGCAGGACGGTAAAACCCATTATATTTATCTTGATGCCGTTATCAGTTTTTCTTCCGGTAAAACTCTTGAGTATGAGGCTGCAAGTCTTGATTTCACAACCGAAGAAGCATTCCTTATGGGCAACACCGAGCTTTATCTTGATTTTTTCGGATATAAAAACAAATATCCCGCAAACATCTGCGAGATAACAGATTTTGTCAGCAATGTTGAGTTTTACGGTCTTGACGGAGAGGTTACTGCAGTTGCAGGTTATTCTACGGGACATTTCTTTCTTCCGTCTTCAGAAGGCTATAAAGTAACTTATACAGACGGCAGCAGTAAGGTTGTTGAGCAGGAGTATGGATGGACAAAAATCACATTGAAAAATGACAGAAGTTATCATGTGAATGCCTTACCGAAATTCGACTATGACAGCGAAAAATATTATTATACAATAAGTGTAGCGGAACATGACTACGAAAAGATTGAAATTAAAGTCGAAAAAATAAGCTTCACGGAAGACCTTTACTATTTTAAAGATATGATGGGCAGAATGTTCAGCAATTACGGTGCAGAATTAGGCGGTGCTTTCAATAATGTGCATGACAATTCGTTTTCTGCATATGATTTCTTTGTTAATGTGTTTAGATTTATGTCGATATTACTCATTGACGGAACGAAATTAATCGGCGATTTTGCAGAGGCGTCTGCGGGGCTTATCAAATTCCATCTGACAAAATAATATTGCTTAAACTCCCGTTAATTCGGGAGTTTTTTGTTGATATATATATATTGATGTGTTATAATTATAATGTATAAATTTGTCTGTAAGGAGATATTGATATGATTAAACACATTGTATGTTTTAAACTCAAGGATAACAGTCTTGCAGAATGCGAAAAGGCAAAAGAAGTTCTGCTTTCGATGCAGGGAAATGTACCTGAGCTTCGCGGAATAACCGTCGGTATTGATTTTCTCCATTCGGAGCGTTCTTATGATTTGATTCTCGAGGTGCTTCTCGAGGATGAGGCGGCGCTTGAAAGCTATCAGAACGACCCTTATCATTGCTCCGTTGTCAAAAAGCATATGCACGCTGTGAGAGAGGCGAGCGTTGCGGTTGACTATATTGTTTAAGAGGTGATTTCGTGGGTAAACTTAAGAAAAAGATATTCAGAACGGTGGGTAAGGTTGTGAACTTTGTTACCGCCGCAACATCTCAGGGTACCTCCGACGGCTCACTCGGCAAGGATTTCGTTCCCGACAAGAAAATAATTGAGCTTTGCCGTGAAACGGGTGCAGAAGGTATTGTAATGCTCAAAAACAAGGATAATGTTCTTCCTATAACCGAGGACAGGGTTGTTTCCGTTTTCGGCAGAGTGCAGAACGATTATTTCTATGTCGGCTACGGCTCGGGCGGCGATGTTAAAGTGCCTTATAAAGTCAGTCTTATGAAAGGTCTGCGCAATAACGGCAAAATCAAAATCAATGAGCTTCTTGCAACAACGTATGAAAAATGGTGTGAAGCAAATCCCGTTGATGACGGTTTCTGGGGCAACTGGCCCATGTGCTATGACGAAATGCCCGTTGATTTTTCAATGGCAAGAACAGCCGCTTCAATGTCCGATACCGCAATTGTTGTTATCGGCAGGTCGGCAGGCGAGGACAGAGAAAACAAGCTTGAAAAGGGTAGCTATTATCTTACCGATGTTGAGAAGCAGCTTCTTGATTCCGTAACAGCCGAATTCAAAAAGGTTGTTGTTCTTCTCAACTGCGGCGGAATTATGGATATGGCTGAAATCAATGCTTACGGCGATAAAATTTCCTCAATTCTTTATGTATGGCAGTCCGGTATGGAAAGCGGCAATGCAATTGCAGATGTTCTTTCGGGTGAAGTTTCGCCCTGCGGAAAGCTGACAGATACAATAGCCAAAAGCTTTGACGATTACCCTTCAAGCAAGGATTTCGGTGACAAAAAATTCAACAATTACACCGAGGACATTTATGTCGGCTACAGAGGTCTTGAAACCTTTGCAAAGGACAAGGTTCTTTATCCCTTCGGATTCGGTCTCGGATATACAGAGTTTTCTGTTGAAAACATTGAATGCAAGTGTGACGGATTCAATCTCTCGGTAAGTGCTGATGTTAAAAATATCGGCGGTTATTCGGGCAAGGAAGTTCTCCAGCTTTATTATGAAGCACCCTGCGGCAGACTCGGCAAGCCTTCAAGAGAGCTTGTAAAATTTGCAAAAACGAAGAATCTTATGCCCGGTGAAAGTGAAAAAATCATCCTTTCTTTTGCTGTTGAAGATATGGCATCGTATGATGATGAACTCGAATATGCTTATATTCTTGAGAAGGGTACATATAAAATCTATCTCGGTACGGATGTGCGTTCTGCTTCTCTCTGCTGTGAATATGAGCAGGAAAAGAATCAGATTGTAAAAAGATATAAGCAGGTTTCTGCACCCGCCGAAGCCTTTGACAGAATCAAATTCATCAACGGTGCGGTTCAGAAAGTTCCTGTCAATACCGCAAAATATGACCTTAAACAGATTATTCTCGATAATGTTCCGGAAACCCTTTTGCAGACGGGTGACAGAGGACATAAGCTTTCAGACGTTAAAAACGGTAAAATTACCATGCAGCAGTTTGTTGCACAGCTTGATTTTGATGAGCTTGAAGCAATCAGCAGAGGCGACTACGTCATGAACAGTCCTCTCGGTGCGGCAGGCAATGCAGGCACATTCGGCGGTGTTCTTCCCTCGCTTCGAGAAAAGGGTATTCCCGCCGTTACAACAACCGACGGTCCCTCGGGTATCAGAATAAACTCGGGTGCATCTCTTCTTCCCAACGCAACGGAGCTTGCCTGCACATGGAATCCCGGACTTGTTGAAAAGCTTTATGCCGAGGTTGGTAAGGAAATGCTCAGAGTCGGCTCGGATGTTCTTCTTGCACCGGGTATGAATATTCACCGCAGTCCTCTCTGCGGCAGAAACTTTGAATATTTCTCGGAAGATCCCTATGTAACAGGCGTTATGGCATCGGCATTTGTAAAAGGCGTTCAGTCTGCGGGTGTTTCTGCTTGCCCGAAGCATTTTGCCTGCAACAATCAGGAGACAAACAGAATTTATAATGATTCACGAGTATCCGAAAGAGCACTCCGTGAAATTTACCTCAAAGGCTTTGAAATATGTGTAAAAACCGCAAATCCGCAGAACATAATGACATCATATAACAAAATTAACGGCGTATGGGGTCATTATAACTATGAACTTTGTATCCGTATTCTCCGTGAAGAATGGGGATATACAGGCAGCATCATGACCGATTGGTGGATGCGTTCATCAAAGTCACCCGAATTTCCCGAAATCAAGGACCAAGCTTACAGAGTCCGTGCAGGCGTAAATGTTCTTATGCCTGGCGGTAACAGAGCAGGTGTCCGCAAGCCTGACGGTTCAATTAAAAAGGGTATTGCCGCAGAAAACGGCATAACCGTCGGTGAGCTTCAGCAGAATGCAATGTATGTTCTTAACTTTGTTATGAACAGCAGTGCTATGGAAAGATAATAATTTATAAAGGAGATAAATATGGCTTATTTACCTATGACAGAGTATGAAGGCGCAAGCGAAGAAGTCAGAAGAGAATATGAAGACCAGATTGCAAAGCACGGCAGAATAACCAACACGAAGAGAACACTTCTTC
>JAZSNQ010000039.1:0-4796 GCA_045536515.1 Acutalibacteraceae bacterium
CCAAGACCGCTTGGCCTCCGACTTCCTCATTCGGCCGAAGCCTCAATCCGTAAAAGTTCCGTTCGACTTGCATGTGTTAGGCACGCCGCCAGCGTTCATCCTGAGCCAGGATCAAACTCTCTAAAAATTTTATCTAAACACAACCGAAATTGTGTCCAAATCATTCTTAGAGCTTAATCGCTCGTGATGTCCATCTGACATCTTGTTTCTCGTTTTTCTCGAGAATTACTGCTGTACTTGAAGTACATACTCAAATTAATCTTCAAGGGTTTTTTCTATCAATCGTTGTTTAATTTTCAAGGTGCGTCGCACACCATTCTTGCGGAGTGCTCGACTATATTACCAAATCTCTCCCCTTTTGTCAACACCTTTTTTCAAAGTTTTTCAACCTTCTTGTCAACCGTTCCGTGTGTTTCTCGAACTTCTCCTGCAACACAAAAATCCCCTTGGCTTCGGAAATGAAACCAAGGGAAATTATATTGATTAATTATTAATACATTCCGCCGCCCTGCGCTGCCATTGCTGCTGCCTGAGCTGCATCTGCTGCGGGGTCGGGCTTATCGGTAACAAGGCTTTCTGTTGTGAGAACCATCGCTGCAACGGAAGCTGCGTTCTGGAGTGCCGAACGTGTTACCTTTTTGGGGTCAAGAATACCTGCGGCTGCCATATCGCAATAAGTGTCGTCTGCGAAGTTGTAGCCGTAGCCAATCTTATCGGATGAAAGGATTTCGTTAACGATAACAGAGCCTTCAAGACCTGCGTTTGCCGCAATCTGACGAACGGGCTCTTCGAGTGCCTTGAGAACAATCTTGATACCTGTCTTTTCGTCTGCATCGTCTGTTGTGTCAAGAAGCGCCTTGACATCTTCGATCGTGTTGAGAAGTGCTACACCGCCGCCTGCAACACAGCCTTCTTCAACAGCTGCTTTTGTTGCTGCAAGAGCATCTTCAATGCGGAGCTTCTTTTCTTTCATTTCGGTTTCTGTTGCTGCACCTACCTTGATAACCGCAACACCGCCCGAAAGCTTTGCAAGTCTTTCCTGAAGCTTTTCTCTGTCGAAATCGGAGGTTGTGTTTTCAATCTGAAGCTTTATCTGAGCGATTCTTGAAGCGATTTCTTCCTTTGCGCCTACGCCGTCAACGATGATTGTATTTTCTTTTGAAACCTTGACCTGACGTGCTCTGCCGAGCTGTGAAATCTGGGTATCCTTGAGTTCAAGACCGAGGTCGGATGTGATAACCTCGCCGCCTGTGAGGATAGCGATATCCTGGAGCATTTCCTTTCTTCTGTCGCCGAAGCCGGGAGCCTTTACGCAAACAACGGTGAATACGCCGCGGAGCTTGTTAACAAGAATTGTTGAAAGAGCTTCGCCCTCAACATCCTCTGCGATGATGATAAGCTTTCCGCCTGCGTGCATAATCTGCTCGAGAAGAGGAAGAAGATCCTGAATGCTTGAAATTTTCTTGTCTGTGATAAGAATGAGAGCATCATCGATAACAGCTTCCATCTTATCTGTATCTGTTACCATGTAGGGTGAGATATATCCTCTGTCAAACTGCATACCTTCAACAACTTCTGCTTCGGTAACAGCGATTTTTGATTCTTCAACGGTGATAACGCCGTCGGAAGTAACCTTTTCCATGGCGTCTGCAATGAACTTGCCCACTTCTTCGTCGCCCGAAGAAATTGTGCCGATTCTTGCGATGTCAGTTGAGCTTGAAACAGGCTTTGCATTCTTCTGAAGGCAGGCAACAGCGGCCTCAACTGCCTTTGCCATACCCTTTCTGACTACCATGGGATTTGCACCTGCAGTAACATTCTTCATGCCTTCTCTGATGAGAGCCTGAGCAAGAAGAGTTGCGGTTGTTGTACCGTCACCTGCAACATCGTTTGTCTTTGTTGAAACTTCTTTAACAAGCTGTGCGCCCATGTTTTCAAACGGGTCTTCAAGCTCGATTTCTTTTGCGATTGTAACGCCGTCGTTTGTGATGAGGGGTGCGCCGTATTTCTTGTCAAGAACAACGTTTCTGCCCTTGGGTCCGAGTGTGATTTTAACTGTGTTTGCAAGCTTGTCAACGCCTGCCTGAAGAGCCTTGCGGGCTTCTTCACCGTAAATAATCTGCTTTGCCATTAGTTTGTCCTCCTATAAAATCATTCTACTATAGCAAGAATATCGCTCTGCTTGACGATTGTGTATTCTTCCTTATTGAGCTTCACTTCAGTGCCCGAATACTTGCTTGTGATAACCCTATCGCCAACCTTGACATACATTTCAACGTTATTGCCGTCAATCATTCCGCCGGGACCGACTGCAACAACTTCCGCAATCTGGGGTTTTTCCTGAGCAGAAGCTGCAAGGATGATTCCGCTTGTTGTGGTTTCTTCAACCTCAACTGCCTTAACAACAACTCTGTCTGCAAGCGGTTTAATAGTCATAATATATTACCTCCAAAAATAATTTGTTATTTTTAGCACTCAGAAACCTCGAGTGCTAATTTGTATTTTAGCCTCTTGTTACGGAAAAATCAAGTACTTTTTCCAAAATTTACAATATCGTCATAAATTAAGAATATCTTACAATCTTGTAACATTAATTGACTTTGAATAAAATTGTTGTTATATTTATAATGTTATTATAATCTCGATGAATCGGGGTGGTTTTACGGAAAAGATAAAAAGATTTCTGGTGTCGGACTGGTTTACGGTGATTCTTCTCGTTTCTGCCGTCGGAGTTGTTTTCAGCGGTGCGGAAATTATCGGAACAGTTATTTTTGTGCTTATTTTCGGTGTTACCATGGCACTCACCGACGACTGGATGCCGCTTCTTCAGATTATCATGTTCACAACCTGTTTTGCAATACGGTGCAAAAACTCGTTCAGCACATTTCTCGGTTATTGGTGGATTGTGCCGATTATGGTTGTTTTGCTCGTTATTCATTTTGTCCGTTTCAAGGCAAAATTTTCAAAGGGAATGTGTTTTAACGGCATTTTCGCAACCTCAATTGCAGTCACTCTCGGCGGTGTTGGTATTATTACATTTAAAGAATATTTCTTCTACACTTCCATTTTCAACATCTTTATGCTCGGATTTGCAATGCTCATAATTTATTCGTTTATGAGTGCAACTCTGAAAGCAAGCGATGATTATTCCTTCGGCGAGAAATTCTCAAAAATGATGGTCTGCGTCATCTGTCTGCTTGCGGTATGTCTTTTTGAGGAATATTTCAGTAACCGTGAAATGCTTACAGACGGCTTTGAGATTATCCCTTTCCAATGGCGCAACAACGGTGCAACCATGCTCATGCTTGCAATGCCCTTTGCATTCTATCTTTCCGCAAAGGATTTCGGATTCTTCTTCATAGGAATTCTCGACTATGTACTCATCCTTTTCACGGGTTCAAGAGGCGGAATGCTTTTCGGCATGATTGAACTGATAATCTGCATCGTTGCAATGTTTGTTCTTGACAAAAGACACCGCCCCGCAATCGCTGCGATGGTCGGAGTTGCACTTGTTGTGACAGCTCTTACATACAAGACCTGGATTGACATGATGAGCTATACATTGCTCCGTCTGATTGACCCCGATGAAAATTCCATCCGTATTCAGCTTATTTCACGCGGAATCGAGGATTTCAAGGTAAATCCCCTTTTCGGCAGAGGAATAGGCTACATGGGCAACAGAGACGTTCACAAGAGTGCGGATTTTGCTCTCTGCTGGTATCACTGCTCGCCCGTTCAGGTTTTCGGCAGCTTCGGTATCTTCGGCATTGCCGCCTACGGATATCTTATTTATCAGCGAATCAAAACATTACACAAGAACCTCACATTTTTCAATATTATAATGTTTATTTCCTATATCGGACTCGAACTCATGTCGCTTGTAAATCCCGGCATTTTCGCTCCGTTCCCCTATCTTTTCCTTATCACGATTTATTTTGTAATGATGGAAAGATGCAATAACGACAACGATAAAAAAATCCTCTCAAAAATCACGAAAGGCGAAAAAATATGAATGTTCTCTCAATAGGCAACAGTTTTTCAACAAACGCACATAAATTCCTGCCCCATATGGCAAAGGCGGCGGGAAAAGAGCTACTTCTGTGCAATCTTTTCATCGGAGGCTGTTCGCTTGAACAGCATTGGAATAACTGGCGCGAAGAAAAGGACGCATATGATTATGAAGTCTATCTTCCGTTTGAAACGGAAATGAGCAGACCCGACGGCGTTGCGCTTCACGAGGCTGTTGAGGACGAGGACTGGGATGTTATAACCCTGCAGCAATGCAGTCACTTAAGCGGAATTCCCGAAAGCTATTCGCCGTATCTTTCGGAGCTTACCGAATATTGTCGCATGATGAAACCCGATGCAAGAATCATGCTCCATCAGACATGGGCATATGAAAGCGGATGCAATCATCCGGGTTTTGCGAACTACGGCAGAAGCCAGCAGGAAATGTACCGTGCACTCACCGAAGCCTATGCAGATGCATCTCTTGAAGCAGACATTGATTTGATTATTCCCAGCGGCAGAGCATGGCAGACAGCAAGAAACACTCCCATCGGCGACAGACTCACCGAAGACGGCTTCCACGGAAACGACCTCGGCTGTTATCTTGCAAGCGCCTGTTTTTACGAAATGATTTTCGGCGAAAGCATATTCGGCAACACTTTTCTTCCGCCCGATATCCCCGAAAACGTTGTTGAAATTCTCAAGCTCTGTGCACATACGGCAGTTGAAAACGGGATAATAAGGAAACAGTAAATCAATTCGGAATGCGTAATTCGGAATTATTATTG
>JAZSNQ010000217.1:0-7987 GCA_045536515.1 Acutalibacteraceae bacterium
ACTGCTTGTTATCGGTCAGCTTATTGATGCTCTTAATTCAGGTCAGTATGACCCAAACAAAACCGCCCTGCTTATCACCCAGTCAGGCGGCGGTTGCAGAGCGTCAAACTATATCCATCTGCTCAGAAAAGCTCTCAGAAAAGCAGGTTATCCTCAGGTGCCCGTTATTTCTCTTAACCTTTCGGGTCTTGAGAAAAACAGCGGCTTTAAAATCCGTCTTTCCATGGCACTCAAAATGCTTTCATCCGTTATTTACGGCGACCTTATCATGCTTCTCAAAAATCAGGTTGAACCTTACGAGGTTAATGAAGGCGATGCAAAAAGACTTACCCAGAAATGGATTGACGACATCAGCGCAGATCTGAGCAAGGGCAAGGGTTATTCCTTCTCTGAAATCAAGAAAACTCTTCCCAAAATCACAAAAACATTCGCCGAAATTCCTGTTAAGGATATCAAGAAAACAAAGGTCGGTGTTGTAGGCGAGATTTATGTTAAATATTCTCCCCTTGCAAACAATCATCTTGAAGAATTCCTTTTTGAACAGGGCTGTGAGGTTATGGTGCCCGGTCTTATGGGTTTCATCAACTTCAAGGTTGATAACAGACTTGAAGATATAAAGCTTTACGGCGGCAATCCCTTTAAGAAAATTGCAATGCGCATTGCAATGTGGTATCTTTCAAAAATAGAAAAGAATCTCAACGATGCCGCTGCGGCTTACGGCAACTTTACCGTACCCGCACCCTATGCACATATAAAAGAGATGTGCACTAAAATCATCGGACCCGGATGCAAAATGGGCGAGGGATGGCTTCTTACAGCCGAAATGATGGAACTCATTGAAAGCGGTTATGGCAACATTGTCTGCGCCCAGCCTTTCGGATGTCTTCCCAATCATATTGTCGGCAAGGGTATGATCAGAAAGCTCAAGGAAATGTATCCCCAGTCAAATATCGTTCCCATTGACTATGACCCCGGTGCAACAAAGGTTAATCAGGAAAACAGAATCCGCCTTATGCTTGCAGTTGCAAACGAAAACAAAGAAACTGCAGAATCCGTATAATTAAGACATATTCTGTTTGGAGGATATGAAATGAACGAACCGAAAGCATATTTAAAATACAGAAACAAGCTTGACTGGCTTTTCAGAAAGCTGTTCAGACCCACCATTATCGGTGCGGAAAACATCCCGAAAGAAGGCAGAGTTATCATTGCCGGCAACCACACCCATTTCATGGACTGCATAACTGTTGCCTGTTCAACAAAAAGAGTTGTTCACTTTCTCGGAAAAAGCGAACTTCTTGAACCCCCATGGAAACCTTTTTTCAAGCCTTTTGGTCTTATTCCCGTACACAGAGGTCAGAAGGACAAGGCTGCTCTTTCTTCTGCAATTGAAGTTCTTATGGATGATAAGGTTATAGGTATTTTCCCCGAAGGAAAGGTTAAACTTAAATCAGAAGCGCAGTATACCGTTACTCCGTTCAAATTCGGTGCTGTTAAAATGGCGTACACCACAGATTCTAAAATCGTTCCGTTTTCAATTACAGGGAAATACAAAATGTTCAGAAAAAGCATAAAAATCCGGTTCTTTGAACCGATTTCAATTTCCGATGACCTTGCAGCAGAAAATGAAAAACTTACCAACATAGTTGCACACGGAATAACGGATAATCCCGTTTTCGTTCCGGAAAAGTAATAATTTTCAAGCAACCGTAGTCTTGACACACGGTTGCTTTTTATTTTATAATCACATCTATAATATGTAAAATGGTGATAAAATGAAATGTTTTGAAAAATCAAAAAAGCTCGACAATGTTTGCTATGACATAAGAGGACCCGTTATGGAAGAGGCTAACCGCATGGAAGCCAACGGAATGGAAATTCTCAAGCTCAATATCGGCAATCCTGCGCCTTTCGGATTCAACGCACCCGACGAGGTCGTTGTTGATATGATATATAACCTGCGCCATTCCGAGGGATATTCGGAATCCAAGGGCCTTTTTTCTGCAAGAAAAGCAATCATGCAATATTGTCAGCTTAAAGGAATCCCGAATGTTGGAGTCAATGATATTTATACAGGCAACGGCGTTAGCGAGCTTATCATGATGTCGATGCAGGGACTTCTTGACACCGGTGACGAAATTCTCGTACCCATGCCCGATTATCCTCTGTGGACTGCTGCAATAACCCTTGCAGGCGGTAAGGCTGTGCATTATCTCTGCGACGAAAAAGCGGACTGGAATCCCGATATTGACGATATGAGAAAAAAGATAACTCCGAACACCAAGGGCATTGTTGTTATCAATCCGAACAATCCCACGGGTGCGCTTTATTCAAAGGATGTGCTCGAACAGATTGTTCAGCTTGCACGCGAAAACGGTCTGATTCTTTTTGCCGATGAAATATACGACCGCCTTGTGCTTGACGGCGAAAAGCATATTGCACTCGCCTCTCTTGCACCTGATTTGCTGACTGTCAGCTTCAACGGTCTTTCCAAGTCACATAAGGTTGCAGGCTACAGAAGCGGCTGGATGTGCCTTGCAGGCGAAAAGTCCCATGCAAAAGGATATATCGAAGGTCTCAATCTTCTTTCTTCGATGCGTCTTTGCTCAAACGTGCCTGCGCAAAGTGTTATTCAGACTGCACTTGGCGGAATACAGACCGGCGAAGCACTCCTTTCGCCCGGAGGAAGAATTTATGAACAGAGAAACTTTGTTTATGATGCGTTAAACAGCATTCCCGGCATCAGTGCTGTTAAACCAAAGGCAGCTTTTTATATATTCCCCAGAATCGACACAAAGAAATTCAATATAACAGATGACCAGAAATTCACACTTGACTTGCTCAAAGCCAAGAAAATTCTTGTAACCTGCGGTACAGGTTTCAACTGGAAACAGCCCGACCATTTCAGGATTGTTTTCTTGCCCGACCTCACAACGCTTGAGGATGCTATGGTAAAAATCGCAGATTTCCTCGACGGTTACAAACAATAATTCGCGGAGATGATAAAAATGAATAAAGAACTTATCAAAAAACTACCATGCAACAGTCCGCTGAACAAAAAGCCTTTCGGCGGTCTTACCTCGGATATGCTCAAGATCCTTGCGGTTATATTTATGGTTCTTGACCATTTATGGGCAACAATCGTTTCGGGTAATGACTGGATGACCTATCTCGGCAGACTCACCTTTCCCATTTTTGCTTTTCAGATTGCCGAAGGTTTCATACATACTTCAAATGTTAAAAAATATATTCTCAGGCTTCTGGTTTTTGCCGTAGTATCCGAAATTCCGTTCAATTTGTTTTACGGCGGAAGCTGGTTTTATCCGTATCATCAGAATGTTATATTCACCCTGCTTCTTGGTTTGCTCGGAATAGTATTGATTGATAAAGCAAGAAAAGATAAAACAGCAAAAACAATAATCAAATCAGTTCTTCTGCTCATTCCCGTTTCGTTTGCCGCTTTTATCGGGTTTCCCGACTACGGCTTCTGGGGTTATCTGACTGTTATTATGTTTTATCTTTTCAGAGATTTTCCGTTTGCATGGCTGCTTCAGCTCATATCAATGATTCTGCTCCATATTGTTCTTCCCGAAGGACAGCATATTATTGTTGAGCTTTTCGGAAAATCACACGAAATCGCCATTCAGGGATTTGCGGTTTTCGCTCTTATTCCTATCTGCTTTACGGCGGCAGAAAAGGAAAAGGCGGAAAAGCTCTGCAATACGGCTTCTACACCTTCTATCCCGTACATATGATAATACTTTACTTAATCAGATATTTCTTCTTATAAAAAACAGGCTGTCTCATACGAGGCAGCCTGTAATTGTTTATTGAATTATCCGAAAATCATTGTGATAACAGATGAGAAGATTTTTGTTGCTTCGTTGAGAGCAAGAAGAACATCTCCGAGGAAAAGCATAAGACCTGCTGTGAATGTGTCGATTTCCGCATCCTCTGCAAAATCCTTGTTATCAAGCGCGAACTGGCTGATTGTAACGACCTCTGTTTCAAAGTTCCATGTGTCGTTTTCCTTAACGGTAATCATTCTCATGCCTCTTGTGATTTCGTTGCCGTATGAATTGTATGTTGCACCGGGAGTGTTGATAATTTTTATACCGTCAAGCTCTGTTGTATAGCTGTTGATGTGGTCATGACCTGAGAAAATTGCAAGAACATCCTTCTGAGCAACCATTGCTTCAAACTGACCTTCGTTCTTTTCACTGGGGCAAGGGAATTCAAAGAGGAAACCGTCCTGAATATTCTCTGTTTTGGGGAAGAACGAATAAATCTTGCCGTTGTTTGTCTTGGGTGTTGCTGCACCGAGGTCAACAAGTGACTCATGGAAAAGTGCATCAAAAACTTCACCGACAACAATGTGCTGGAATGCAAGAGAAGGAACCTTGCCACCTGCAAGAGTTGCAAGC
This sequence comes from Acutalibacteraceae bacterium, assembly GCA_045536515.1. Lineage (GTDB taxonomy): Bacteria > Bacillota > Clostridia > Oscillospirales > Acutalibacteraceae > CAG-177. Next base: position 4,425 of record JAZSNQ010000217.1, read on the forward strand.
TCGTTGCTCTCTTTCTGATACCATTCAATCTGGTCTTTTCTTACGCAGTCATAAAAGCCGAGGTCATTACCTTCGTCATCAATATAGTGTGAGCCTGAGTCAAACATCCAGAGATTGAACTTAACCTTTGTTCCGTCTGAGCTCATAACAGGAAGGTTATGTGTGCCTGTTCCATGAAGCGAGGGGACTTCGTCATATGCAAGACAGTAACCCTTGCCGTAAAACTGATACATGGGAAGAAGCTCATCGTTTTCAACGCCCTGCTCACGGTCGTGGTTACCGAAAACAAGAGTGAAATATGTTTCATTTTTTACAAAAACATTGCAGAGTTCTTCGATTGCAAGCTTCTTAGAATCCTTGGGACCTACAGTATTATCGCCGCCGAGAACAACGATATCAGGCTGATATTCTTTGAGAGCAGCATCAATAAATTTGAGCATCTTCTGATCTGCGGGATGACCGTCCTGACAGTCACAAAGGTGCATAATCTTGAATTCACCGTTTTTATCAAACTTAAGAGGAACAAGATCATAAGCCGATGCTGAAATTGCACAAGCACTGAAAACAAGCACAAGTGTTAGTACGATTGAAACAAATCTTTTCATTTCAATACCTCCGTATAATAAATTAATGTTAATATTTTATATCAAAAAACTTCCAAAGTCAACCTTTTTATATTGACAACAGATAGTAATTGTGTATAATAATTTAAGAGTTATTCTCAATTTCGGAGGAAATATGAAAACATATAATACACATCAGCGAAAGGCTTTGCTTGACTTTTTGCAGTCAAACAGCGAAAAAGCATTTACGATTGAAGAAATAGTTTCAAACATGAATGAAAACGAAATCAGCCAAAGTACGGCTTACCGCCTTATGACAAAGCTTGTTGAAGAGGGTCTTGTTCACCGCACGGTCAAAGGCAACAGCAGAAGCTTTGTATATCAGTTCATTAATAACGAGAAATGTGAAGGTCATCTTCACATAAAATGCACCGACTGCGGCAAGGTTTATCATCTTGACCACGATGTTACGGCGCTTATTCAAAACGATATAAAGAAAAATACCGCATTTGAAATAGACAGCCACACGGTATTGCTCGGAAAATGCAGCACCTGCAAATAAAACGGAGGAAAAACAATGAAAATAATATCAATTCTTATCTGTGCCGTTTTATGCATGGCTGTTCTGTGTTCATGCGGCAACGGCAACGGGACAAGCCATGACGGACTTAAAATAGTCTGCACGGCATTTCCGCAGTATGACTATGTAAAAAACATACTCGGTACAAGCGACGGTGTAACGCTTCTTCTTGATGACGGTGCTGACCTTCACAGCTACGAACCTACCGCAACGGATATCATTGAAATCGCTTCGGCGGATTTATTCATCTATATTGGCGGAATTTCTGATTCATGGGTTGAAGGCACACTCAAATCAGCAAATTCGGAAAATCTGAAATCGGTTGCACTCATGGATATGGTTAAAACATATGAGGTCGATTATGTGGCAGGTATGGAAAAAGAGCACAATCACATCCATGAAAGTGAGCACGAAAAGGATGAGCATATATGGCTCTCTCTTCGCAACTCAGCCGAAATCACAAAAAATCTTTGCGAAATAATTTGTGAAATTGATTCGGCAAATTCGGAAAAATACAAAACAAATGCCGAAAACTATATTAATTCTCTTAACGCACTTGACGGAGAATATAAATCGGTTATCGAGTCCGCAAACAGAAACACTCTTCTTTTTGCAGACCGTTTCCCCTTCCGCTATCTTGTTGAAGATTACGGTCTTGACTATCACGCCGCATTTTCGGGCTGCTCATCCGAAAGCGAAGCAAGCTTTCAGACAATGGCATTTTTAATTGACAAAACAAAAGAGCTTGAATTGCCTGCCGTTATCATAACAGAAAGCTCCGACGGCTCAATTGCGGAAATGATTTGCAGCGAAACAGGTGCAAAAATTCTCACTCTCGATTCCTGCCAGTCGGTTTCATCGGCAGATATTGCACGAGGCACAAATTATCTTGATATTATGAGAAACAATCTTGAAATTCTGAGGGAGGCACTTAACTGATGGCACTTATAAAAGTCAGCGGAGTTTCTCTCGGATACGAGGGAAAAGCCATTGTTACAGACCTTGATTTTGAGGTTAACAAAGGCGACTATCTCTGCATAGTAGGCGAAAACGGTTCTGGAAAGAGCACACTCATGAAAACTCTGCTCGGACAAAAAAATGTTGTTTCGGGCAAAATCGAATTCGGTGACGGATTAAAACAAAACGAAATCGGATATCTTCCTCAGCAGACACCCGTGCAAAAAGACTTTCCTGCCTCTGTTAAGGAAATAGTTTATTCGGGATGTCTCAACGGCTGCGGTTTTCGTCCGTTTTATTCAAAAGAGCAGAAAAAACGCGCAAATGAAACAATGGAAAAGCTCGGGATATCTGAACTTGCATCAAGCTGTTACAGAGAGCTTTCGGGCGGTCAGCAGCAGAGAGTTTTGCTTGCAAGAGCACTCTGTGCGACAAAAAAACTTCTTGTTCTCGATGAACCCGTTGCAGGTCTTGACCCCGTTGTCACAAAGAATCTTTACCGACTTATCAGCGATATTAATAAAGAAGGTACAACGGTTATTATGGTATCTCACGATATTCATGCCGCCATTGAATTTGCCTCGCACATTCTTCACATCGGCAACAAGCCTCTGTTTTTCGGAACAAAAGAGGATTATCAGAAGAGTGACGGCTGTCACTGCTTCATTTGCGACGGAGGGCATGAAAATGATTGATAAAATAGTTTCTTATTTCAGCTACCCCTTCGTTCAGTTTGCGCTTATTGCAGGCATTCTTATCGCTCTTTGCGCCGCACTTTTAGGAGTAAGTCTTGTATTGAAAAGATACTCAATGATTGGTGACGGACTTTCTCACGTTGCCTTCGGTGCAATGGCGGTTGCAACCGTCTGCGGACTTGCACCAATGACGGTCACGCTTCCGATAACAATAATTGCGGCAGTTATTCTTTTAGGTATAACAAGCAATTCCAAAATCAAGGGCGATGCGGCAATTGCAATGATATCCGTCGGCGCACTTGCACTAGGATATCTTCTGCTCAATATTTTTTCCGCTTCGGCAAATGTAAGCGGAGATGTGTGCACAACGCTTTTCGGGTCAACATCAATTCTGACTCTTTCAAAATCCGATGTTATTCTCTGTGCGGCACTTGCAGTGGTTGTTATTCTTGTTTTTGTTCTTTTCTATCACAAGATTTTTGCCGTAACCTTTGATGAAGGCTTTGCATCTGCAACAGGCACAAATACAAAGGCTTATAACACTCTCATCGCTGTTATAACGGCCGTTGTAATCGTGCTTGCCATGAAGCTTGTCGGCGCACTTCTCATTTCGGCACTGATTATATTCCCTGCACTTTCGGCAATGAGAATATTCAAAAACTTCTTTTCTGTTATAATCAGCTCTGCCGTTATTTCGGTTTTATGCGCTGTTATCGGAATTTTCATTGCAATTCTTTACGGCACACCCGTCGGCTCAACAATTGTTGC
>JAZSNQ010000249.1:0-8797 GCA_045536515.1 Acutalibacteraceae bacterium
AGACCTTCCCTTCCTTATGCCCGTAGAAGACGTATTCACCATCACAGGCCGTGGTACAGTTGCTACTGGTAGAGTTGAAAGAGGTCAGCTCAAGACATCAGAAGAAATCGAAATCGTTGGTCTTACAGACGAAAAGAGAAATACTGTTTGCACAGGTATCGAAATGTTCCGTAAGATCCTTGACTACGCAGAAGCAGGCGACAACATCGGTGCTCTTCTTCGTGGTGTTCAGAGAACAGAAATCGAACGTGGCCAGGTTCTTTGCAAGCCCGGTTCAATCAACCCCCACACAAAGTTCAAGGGTCAGGTTTACGTTCTTAATAAGGAAGAAGGCGGCCGTCATACTCCCTTCTTTAACAACTACCGTCCTCAGTTCTATTTCAGAACGACTGACGTTACAGGCGTAATCAGCCTTCCCGAAGGCACAGAAATGTGCATGCCCGGCGATAACGTTGACATGGATGTTGAACTCATCACTCCCATCGCTATCGAAAAGGGTCTCCGCTTCGCTATCCGTGAAGGCGGCAGAACAGTTGGTTCAGGCGTTGTTATCGAAATCAACGAATAATTAAAAAATAATTTTTAGAGCAACCTTCGGGTTGCTCTTTTTTTGTCGAAAAAGAATTGTTGACTTTTTAATTCGATGATATATAATTGAATTAAGGAGGGATATTTTATGAAATGTGAATATTGTAACAAAGAATTGACAGACGGATCAACAGTATGCGATCGATGCGGTGCAGAGGTTGAAATAAAGACAGAAACACTTGTTCACGAACAACCGTCAAAGCCTGAGTAGGGAATGTGATGGTTTAAGTGGCTTATATATTTTCTGATGTTTGAAAATGCAGTTTTTTATGTTGCAAACGGCATATTTTCAGTAGCTGATGTGAAGAATGAATATATTATTGATTTCTTCGATTTTCCTGTTTTTGGGGAAAAATTCAGATTTGTCAGCGTATTATTCCTGATATTTTCTGTTATTTTTGCCTTTTTGACAATATTAGTAAGAAACAGACTTGCAAAATTCAAATCCGGTTCACCAAAGCAATTTATAATATTGGATATTGTCGTTGCGGTATTTACACTTGTGTTTGAAATCGTTTCCCTCATTATTGCTTCCGGTGTAGATGTCACGCAGATTCTTGTGTCGGTTATTGCAGCAGCGATCGGAGAATTGATTTATATTATGTGTAATGTTACCTATTTCAAAAAACGAGCACATCTGTTCAACAATTAAATGAAATGAGCCGGATTATTAAAATCCGGCTTTATTGTTTAAATATAAGATTCAGAAACAGTGCACCGATAACTCCGGGTAAGCCAAGAATTACAAATGAAACTATGCTGTACCAGTTGACTGCAACCGTAACTCCTGTTACCATTCCGATAAGATTAACGGCAAACAAGCCGGCAAGTCCTTGAAAGGCGGATTTAATGAAGCTGAGCCCGCCTCTTTCGCTTTTAATCATCCACCACAGAACACAAACCGTGCTTATAACAGCTGCAGAAACAAAAGCGAAATTCATATACTGACCTCCCTGCCGAAAACAGAGATTTCAGCACATTCTATGCCGCATTCCTTTGCTCTTTTCAAAAGATAGCGATAGAGTGCTTTAAGAGACTGAATTTCATATATGATAGAGTCAAGCAAATCTTCGTTTGTTTCATTTTCAAAACGACTGTAGGCACTTTCAAGTTTTTGTGAAGTATCCCTTATTTGCATAACAAGGCTGTCTGTCACGGGTGTGACGGGCTTTCTTATAACATCATAGTAAAAAATCTTCGCATTTTTTAAAATTTTTTCCATATTTTCAGTCCTCCCGATAAATATTCTATGGAAATTGTTGGACAAATATGATAGAATAATACAGATAAGATAAAAAACTTGTTCGGAGGCAATAAAAATGAACTTATATCCCATAAAACTCAATCCCTATGTATCTGAAACAATCTGGGGCGGAAGAAAGCTTATTGAAGAATACGGCGTTAAAACCGAAAAAAATAATGCTGCAGAAGGCTGGATGCTTTCATGCCATGAGGCAGGTTCAAGTACGGTTGTAAACGGCGAATTCGCAGGTAAATTATTTGCAGATGTTGTAAAAGAAAATCCTGCTCTATGCGGTAAAAACGCCGATAATTTTGAAGATTTTCCCATTCTTATTAAATTCATTGACGCTATGGACAATCTCTCTGTGCAGGTGCACCCCACAAAGGAATACTGCGAGAAAACGGGCAGGGGTCAGAGCAAAACAGAATGCTGGTATATCATTGATGCCGAGGAGGATGCATACCTTATTCTCGGATTTGAAGATAAAATAACTCCCGAAGAATTCAAAGCGGCAATTGAGAATAACACACTTACCGATTATGTGAGCAAAGTACCCGTTAAAAAGGGAGATTTCTTCTTTATTGAGTCGGGAACACTCCATGCTATCTGTAAAGGTATACTACTTGCCGAGGTGCAGGAAAGCTCCAATACAACCTACCGTATTTATGACTATAACAGAGTCGGAAACGACGGAAAACCAAGGGAACTCCATGTTGAAGACGGCGCAGCGGTTACAAAGCTTGAAAAATACACACAGCCCGACTTTTGTAAAGGTGCAGACCTTGACACACTCGAACGCAGACTTCTTGCTGATTGCCCTCTTTTTAAGGTGTGGAAGCTTGATTTGAACGGCGAAATCAGCGGCATTGCTGATGAAAATTCATTTGTTTCGCTTCTTATCATGGACGGAAACGGTACTCTTGAAGTTTGCGGAGAAACAGTTTCGCTCACAAAGGGTGAAAGCATTTTCATTCCAGCCAATGCAGGCGAATATAAAATCAGCGGCAGGTTGGAAATTATAGAAACAAGAATCTAATTATTAAGGATTTAAAATGGCAATTGTAAGCATACAGAATTTAAAAGTTGACTTTGGCGGCAAGGTGCTGTTTGAAAACGTTTCGTTTGATGTTAATCAGGGTGATTTTGTCGGACTTATCGGAGCAAACGGTACAGGCAAAACAACCCTTTTTAAAGTTATAAGAGGAGAAATTGAACCGACTGAAGGCGGAGCTTTTGTTTCCAAAACAACCAAAATCGGATATCTTGAACAGCATGCCTGCCATGGGTCTGTCAGAACGGTTTACGATGAGGCTCTGAGCATCTTTGAGCCACTCATGGAAATCGAACGCGAGCTTGAAGAAATTGCGGTTTCAATTGATGCTCATATCGGAAACACCGATGAACTCATTGAAAAGCAGAACAGACTCCATGAGCAGTTTCAGGAGCAGGACGGTCTGACATATAAAAGCAGAACCCGAGCTGCACTTCTCGGTCTCGGTTTTACCGAAAATGATTTCACTTTGACTTGCGATAAGTTAAGCGGCGGGCAGCGTTCAAAGCTGAGTATGTGCAAACTCCTTTTAAGCGGGTCGGAGGTTCTTTTGCTTGACGAACCTACAAACCACCTCGATATAGCCGGTACGGAATGGCTCGAAGAATTCCTGTCATCATTCAGAGGGACGGTTATTGTTATTTCCCATGACCGATATTTTCTTGATAAGGTAACCAACAAAACCGTTGAGCTTTCTCACGGAAGATGCCATTATTCAAAAGGAAATTACTCGACTTATCTCAAACTCAGGGAAGAACGTCTTGAAAGCGAAAGACGACAATATGAAAATCAGCTTGAAGAAATAAAACGCATTGAAGGAATAATTGAACAGCAGCGTTCGTTTGCGCGCGAAAGAAATTTTATAACTGCAGAGAGCAAGAGAAAAATGCTCGAAAAGAAGAAAGCGGAGCTTGTTGTTCCCGATCCGCCGCTTTCAAAAATGCGTATGAAGTTCACTCCTGTCTGTGAAACGGGAAACGATGTTCTGACCGTTACGGGACTTGCAAAGTCTTTCGGCGAAAAATGTCTTTTTTCTGATGCGGATATGCAGGTGTTTAAAAACGAGCGTGTTTTCATGCTCGGTGCAAACGGCTGCGGCAAGACAACTCTTCTGAGAATTCTGACACGTCAGCAGTCTGCGGATGCAGGAAATTATGTTTTCGGTGCAAACGTCAAAACGGGATATTTTGACCAGAGTCTTGAAACCCTGCATGACGAAAAAACCGTTATTGACGAAATATGGGATGAACACCGCTTGTTTACCGAAACCAAGGTACGCAGTTATCTTGCATTGTTTCTTTTCAGAGGAGACGATGTTTTCAAGAATGTCGGAACATTAAGCGGCGGAGAAAAGGCGAAGCTTTGTCTTTTGAAGCTCATGCTTTCGGGTTCCAATGTCTTGCTTCTCGATGAACCCACAAACCATCTTGATATTCCGTCAAGAGAAGTTCTTGAAGCTGCGCTTTCCGATTTTGACGGAACGATAATCTGCATTTCTCATGACAGATATTTTATAAATAAACTTTCAACCAAGATTTACCGCATGACCCAAAACGGTTTTGATAAATTTGACGGTGACTACAATGACTATGCAGATGCGGTTCTTGCACAGTCAAAAGAAAAACCGAAAAAAGCAGAGATTAAGGTTAATCTTTATAAGCTTCGCAAAGAACGCGACAGCGAAATGAACAAGCTCAGGGGCAAAATCAAACGCCTTGAAGCTGATATTGACCGTCTTGACGGAGAAATTTCTGAATATAATGCAATTCTTTCATCACCCGAAACGGCGGCAAATTACGAAAAAATCATCGAATACACAAATAAACTTGATGAAGCAACCGAAAACCAGCTTGTTCTGATGGATGAATGGGAAGAAGCAAATTCCAGATATAACGAGCTTTCGGAAATGGAGGTATAATATGACAAGCAACGAACTTTTCAAAGGTGCAAAATGGATTGAATGCACAGACAGCGATTCACCTCTTTTCAGAAAGGAATTTGATGCGTTAAAGGGTGAAAAAGCGGTAATTACTATCTGCGGTCTCGGATTTTTCCATCTTTATATCAACGGAAAAAAAGTCAGCGAGGATTTGCTTACTCCCAATGCAACCAATTACAGCGAAAGAGACCTCAATTTGCTTAACTTTCCTCTTAAAAGTGAGTTTTCATACAGAATCTATGCCGTTAAATACGATATAACCGATTATCTTCTTGACGGCAAAAACACTCTTGCTGTTATGCTCGGTAACGGTTACTATAATCAGAACAAGAGAATGGCGGAGGGAAATGTTGTTTTCGGAACCCCGAAGCTTTGCTATGTCATTGAAAAGGAAAGCGGAGATATCCTTTGCGATGAAACAACATTGACACGCAAGGGATATATTCTTGAAAACAATCTGTATATGGGTGAGGAACATGATTATTCACTGTATCCCGATGGCTTTGACAAAAACGGTTACAGCGGAAGTGATTTTTCCGAAAGCACGGTTATTCCCGCACCCGAAAGCAATTTTCAGATTCAGTTTTCACCCTCCGATAAGGTTATCCGTTCGCTCGAACCGAAGCTCATAAAAGATGAAGGAAAAACAAAGCTTTATGAAGTCAGCGAAAACACCGTAGGATATGCTGTTTTTAAATGCAGCGAAAAGGGAAAGAAAATCGTTGTCAGCTATGCCGAGGAAATCTATGACGAAAGACCTTATTACGGAGTCAAGTTTGCAGAAGGTTATCAGACCGATATATTTATAACCGACGGCAGTGACCGTGAATATATCCCTGAATTCACCTGGCACGGTTTCCGTTATTTCAGAGTTGAGGGCGATGTTGAACCCGTCAGAGTTGATGTGGTTCATTCTGATTGTCCCGTAACATCATCGTTTGAAAGCGATAACGAAAATCTTAACTGGCTTTATGATGCATACATAAAAACCCAGCTTTGCAATATGCACAGCGGTGTGCCTTCGGACTGTCCGCACCGTGAGAGACTCGGATATACGGGTGACGGTCAGCTTTGCTGCGAAGCTGGCATGATGCTTCTTGACAGCAGGGAATTCTACAGAAAATGGCTCTATGATATTGCTGACTGTCAGTGTAAGAACTCGGGTCATGTGCCTCACACAGCTCCTTGGATGGGCGGCGGCGGCGGTCCATCGGGCTGGGGCGGTGCAATGATTGAAGTGCCCTATAAATTCTATAAAATTTACGGCGACAAAGAGCTTCTTGATGAATTTTTCCCGAAGATGCTTCATTTCCTTGACTATCTTGAAAACAGAAGCGAAAACGGTCTTGTTTACCGTGAGGAAGAACCCGGATGGTGTCTCGGAGATTGGTGTCCTCCCGAAAAAATCAGAATCCCTGAAGTTTATGTCAACACCTGCCTTTATGTAAGATTCATGCAGCAGACTCTCGAAGCTGCTCAGATTCTGGGCAGGGAGCAGGAAGCTGCTCATCTTAACGAGAGAATAGAAAAGGTTAAAAGGGCAATCCATGTTGCTTACTACAGCCCTCATCAGAATACCTATTGCGGCGATATTCAGGGTGCATCCTGTCTTGCACTTCAGACAGGTCTGGGCGATGAAAGAGCGAAGCAGGAAGTGTTTGATAAATATGAAAAGCTCGGAATGTTTGACTCGGGTATTATTGTAACCGAAGCTTTGCCGAGATTTTTGTTTGAAAACGGTCAGGGGCAGATTGCTTTTGACCTTCTTGCAAGCGACAAGGATGTTTCATTTGCCTATATGAAGAGAAACGGTGCAACAACTCTCTGGGAGAACTGGAACGGTGCGGATTCAAGAAACCATCCCATGTTCGGTTCGGTAACGAAATATCTTTTTACATATCTTCTCGGCATCCGTCAGTCCGAAAACGGTGCAGCGTATAAGGATGTTGTTATAACACCATGTTTTGTTGACGGTATGAACAGAGCGAAGGGACACCTTACAACCGAAAGCGGAGTCGTTTCCGTTGACTATGTTAAAAAAGGCAACAAAGCAACAGTCAGGGTTTATGCAGACCCGAACATCAATGCTGTTTTTGCTTACGGCGGAAAATCAACCGCATTCAGCGGCGAAGCAGAGTTTGAAGTTGAGATTTAAGGGGGAATAAAAATGGTTGTGATAAAAAATTATGAACCCAAATATTTTGAAGATGTCCGTCAGGTGTGCATAAATACGGGTCCGATTGAAGCATCAACAGACCCGAATATGCGAGATTTTATACTTTTTACCTTTTGTGATTATTATCTTGAGCAGGAGCCCGAGAATGTGTTTATTCTTGTAAACGAAGAAACCGACACGGCAGAGGGTTATGTTTTCGGCGCAAGAGACTTCAAAACTTACATAAAGAATATGAAGCCCTATCTTAAGAAGGTAAAGAAAACGGGTATGGCGAATTACCGCGATGCAATCGGTGAGATAATCGGTCATGCGGTTTATTCGCTCAAGTATCCCGCACACCTTCATATTGATATCAACGAACCGTTCAGAGGCAACGGTAACGGAAGCCGCATGATATCAACACTCACCGAGCATATGAAGAGAACACACGGCACAAAAGCGATTATGCTTATCGTCGGCACAAGCAATACAAGAGGCATCAATTTTTATAAAAAGAACGGTTTTAAGGTTCTTCACGCATTTAAAAACGGAACTGCCATGGCAAAGGAGCTTTGATTTATGCGTTACGGAGTGATCGGTACGGGTTGGATAGCAAAATCATTCATTGACGGTGCAAGAATGCTCTGCAATGCTGATTTCACGGCTGTTTATTCCCGAACGGAAGAAAGCGGCGGTAAATTTGCGGCAGAAAATGCAATTCCGACGGTTTATACCGATATAAACGAGTTTGCAATGGGTGATTTTGATGCGGTTTATATCGCAAGCCCCAACAAACTTCACTATGAGCAGTCAAAGCTCATGCTCGAAAACGGTAAACACGTTATCTGTGAGAAACCGATAACCGTTGAACCCGGGGAGCTTGAAGATTTGCAGGCACTTGCAAAGAAAAACCGTCTTGTCTATATCGAAGCGATAATGTATATGTTCAATCCCGCAAGGAATTTGCTCAAAGAGGCAATCGGAAAAATCGGAAGAATAACAAGCGTTCATTTTGATTTTTCGCAGCTTTCATCAAAATATCCCGCATATCTTGAAGGCAAGCTTCCCAATATTTTCAATCCCTCACTTGCAACGGGATGTCTTATGGATTTGGGCATTTACTGTGTGTATCCTGCCCTTGATATTTTCGGTATGCCCGAAAAAATAACCGCCTGTGCCTCTTTCATGGAAAGCGGTGCTGACGGCAGCGGAAATGCGGCACTTTTATATCCTGATAAGCTCGTGAATTTAACATATTCAAAGCTCGGTCAGGACAGGCTCGGCTCGCAGATTTTCGGCGATAAGGGAACAATAACGATAGAATCAATTTCAAAGCTTATCAATATGAATATCATTGATAATGATGGGAATAAGACCGAAATAATCGGTGATGTGCCGAAAGAAAAGCTCATGGGATATGAGGCAAAAGCTTTTGAAAAATTCATTGCAAATCCCGATGATGAGCATTATGCTCTGACAAGTAAAAGAGCTTTACAGGTCAGTAAAATAATGAAAGAAATCCGTGAAATATCGGGTATAAAGTTTGAATGATATGAAAACGGAAATTCAGAAATTTCTCCCTGAAGAGGCTCATAACATAAGAATTAAGGTTTTCATTGAAGAGCAGGGATTTGAAAATGAGTTTGACGAAATTGATGCAGAAGCTGTGCATATTCTCATGAAAACCGATGACGGAATGCCTGTTGCAACCTGCAGAGTGTTTTGGAGTGAAGAAATGAATTCTTATGTACTCGGCAGACTTGCGGTTCTGAAAGAATACAGAGGCAACGGTATCGGTTCGCAGGTTGTGAAAGCGGCACT
>JAZSNQ010000034.1:0-7001 GCA_045536515.1 Acutalibacteraceae bacterium
AAATCGCAAGCGTTACCGAATGTAACCTTCTTGAAAGAGAAGACGTTGCGGCTGATATCGCAGACGGCAAGACAATGAACTTCGAAATCAAGCCTTTTGAAATCAAGTGCTATAAAGTTAAGGTTAAATAATCATTGGTAAATGTCATAACCCCTTTGAAAGTGTACACACACATTTTCAAAGGGGTTATGTTATTATTTGGTCTTGTTGATAAGTCTTTTTGTGTAAAGGCTTGCAATCAGCATGAAAACAATGATAACCGCAACGGGGATTGCCGCAACCCAGGGCTGTTCGCCCACATTGCGCAGAGTTATTCCGAAGAAGGTGTAAACGATAACGAGAGGAAGGTTGCCGAGGTTTGCGCCGACGGTGTAATTCCTGAGTGAAATGCCCATTGCACCGAAAAGAAGGCTCGATAAGTCGCCGGGCATGATACCCGAAAGCTTGATTGCAAAGGTCATTTCAGTTTCGTTCGCGCCTGCGAAATCATCTATTTTCTTTATTGCCCTGAACTTGCCTTTGAGAGTTTCAACCATTCCTGCGCCCGTGAATCTTCCGAGGAAATAGGGAACAAAAAGGCTGAGAAAAACCGAAATTATGTTAACGAGAAGCGCAACCCAAAAATTCGGCATTATGTAGCCGCAGACTGAGAAAATAACAGCAGGCGGAAATACGAGCGCAAAGGATTTGACAACCGAAAAAACAATGATTCCGATTGCAAGGGCAAATGTTCCGCCCGTGAGACTCTTGCTCAGCTCGGGTATGTTTGAAACTTTGATGTTATATTTCTGTGTCAGAAAAATGCAGAGGATAACCATTGCGAGCATAAAAATCCCCGCCGCAATCTGCAATGCCTTGATAAGCTTGCCGTAGTTTTTTTGTTCCATAAACGCCCTCTTTTCGCATGATTATATATAATTATAAGATATAGCGGAAATAAAATCAATATTATTTTAACGGTGCTTTATTTTTTCGGCAATATGTGTTATAATCGGAGCATAAAAACAAAAGAGGTGCGCCGTGTCACAGAAATCAAATCTCAAAACAAATCCCGATGCCTGTCCGCTTGCCAAAAAATGCGGCGGCTGCCAGCTTCAGAACATGACCTATGAACGTCAGCTGAAATGGAAGCAGGCAAGGTGTGAAATACTGCTTAAAAAATTCGGCAAGGTTGATAAAATAATCGGTATGGAGAACCCCTATAATTACCGCAACAAGGTTCAGGCGGCTTTCGGCAGAACAAAAAGCGGAAAAATCATATCGGGGGTTTATCAGTCGGGCAGTCACCGCATTGTTTCGGTTGACAGCTGTATGACCGAGGATAAAATTGCCGATGAAATAATTGTTGATATCCGCAATATGCTTCCGAAGTTCAAAATCTGGACTTATGACGAAGATAAGGGAACGGGATTCCTGCGCCATGTTCTCGTTAAAAGAGGCTTCACAAGCGGCGAGGTTATGGTTGTTCTCGTCGGTGCAAGCGGATTTTTCCCCATGAAAAAGAAATTCACCTCTGAGCTTCTCAGAAAGCATCCCGAAATCACAACCGTTGTTCTCAATATCAATCCGAAAAACACAAATCTTGTTCTCGGTGACAAGGAAGAGGTGCTTTTCGGGAACGGATATATTGAAGATACCCTCTGCGGCAGAGTTTTCCGCATTTCACCCAAATCCTTCTATCAGATTAATCCCGTGCAGACCGAAAAGCTCTATAACAAAGCCATGGAGCTTGCGCAGCTTGACAAAAACAGCGCCGTTCTTGATGCTTATTGCGGAATCGGAACAATCGGTCTCGTTGCCGCAAAAACCGCAGGCAGGGTTATCGGAGTAGAGCTTAATCCCGATGCGGTCAGGGATGCAATTTTCAACGCAAAACGCAACAATGCAGGCAACATTTATTTTTATTGCGACGATGCGAGCGATTTTATGCATAAAGCTGCAGAGGAAGGCGAAAAATTCGATGTTGTTTTTATGGACCCTCCCCGTTCGGGAAGCACAAAAAAATTTATCGAAGCCCTCGCCGTAACAAATCCGAAAACGGTTGTTTATATCTCTTGTAACCCCGAAACTCTTGCAAGAGACCTTGAAATGCTCGTCAAAAAAGGCTATAAGGTCAAAAAAATCTGCCCCGTCGATATGTTTCCCCATACAAACCATATAGAATGTGCAGTTCTTTTGTCCAAACTCAACACAAAGTAACATATTGAGATTGATTTGGACGAGCCGGATTTGACAGATGCGGAAAATAAAAGTAAGTTATATAACAAAAAAGACTGCAAGCCTACCATTCGGTAAGTTTGCAGTCTTTGCTTATTTTTTGAAATTTAATCGTTGAATTCTTTATCGGAAGCTATAACCTTTCCCGATTCGGCATTCACTTCATATTCATACTCGAAATTGCCGACTATAAACTCAACATCATAATGAACTATCAGGTCGTCACGGTCAAGCTCTGCTTTTGAGAATTTCACATCTGCTGCTTTTACGCCCGCGTGGTTATAAGCTATTGATTTTGCTTCGTCTGCGGAGAGATACTCGTTTGATGCGGGAGCGTTGCTGAGAGGTTTTCTTTTTTCTCTGTCAACATCTTTTTCAAGAACGGAACCGTCAGATGCTTTGACCTCATATTCATATTCGTAGCCGTTCGCCTCAAACTTGACATCATAATGAGGGATAAGGTCATCAGAATCATAGTATGCTTTCACGAAAACCGCATCTTCGGATTTAACACCTGCATCGTCAAGAGCTTTCTGTTTTGCGGCTTCAACGCTGATATATCCGTTGTTGTTATTGATGCTTTTGTTTTCTTTGCTTACGGGAGCTTCAGACTTTACGGGAACATTTTTCTTTTCCGAACTCTTTTCCTTTTCGGAAACTTTAACTCTTTCGGCTTCCTTTTCTGCTTTCAGGACTGCGCCGTCTGCAACTGCAACCTCGTAATCATATTCAAAACCGTCATACCCGAATTCAACGTCATAATGGACTTTTCCGTTTTCTTCATCGAGCGAAGGAACACCGTGCATTACGGCATTTTCTCTTGATACTCCTGCGTGTCTGAGTGCCGCATCAATTGCTTTATCGGGAGATATGCTTGCAACTTCGCTGTTTTTAACTGACGGTGCGGATGCCTGCGCCTGATTAAGATTAACGTTGACTTTTTCTTTTTCGGGTTGATTCTTTGCGTATACCGCAAACAACACAACCGATAAAACCAGAATCACCGAAACTAAAACTGCAAATAATTTTTTCATAAAATCAATTCCTTTCATGTTTTGTATTTAGTCTTCCTTGACTGTGACTAAATCATAACCGCCAAACATTAAAGGAACATTAGAAAAAACTGATTTTTCATTATTTTTTGAAAATTATTTTAATTTCGGTAAATTTATCAATTTCGGACTCTGCAATACATTCTGCAGAGTGGATTTCCGCTATCTTTTTAACAAGAGCAAGCCCGAGACCGAAGCCTTCGGTTTCGGATCTTGAAGCATCAGCTCTGTAAAATCTTTTCCAGATTTTCGGCAGATCTTCTTTGCTTATACCTATTCCGTTATCTTTTACGGACAAGACGGTTTTATCTTTTTCAGTATACAGTTTAACGTTGATAACCCCGTTTTCTCTGCCGTATTTATCGGCATTTGAAAGCAAATTTTCAACAAGCTGAACGATTAATGTATTATTTAGATTGATTACAATATTATTATCAATATCGGTTATCAATTTAATATTTTTTGTTGTCTTGAATTTTTCGCAGACACCTTCAACAAGCTCGCCGAGATTTGCTTCTTCAAGGGTGAATCTGCTCATCCCCTGCTCAGCCCTTGTTACGGAAAGCAGGGATGAAACAAGTGATGTCATTTTATCTGCTTGTTCTTCGATGGATTCAAGTGCCTGCACTCTGTCGTCCTCATCCGCATTCTTTGAAAGCGCATATTCGCATTCCGCTTTGATTACTGCAAGAGGTGTGCGAAGCTCGTGGGATGCATCGGAGGTAAATCTCTTTTCATTTTCAAAAGATGTGTGCAGCCTCTCAAACATCCCGTTGAAGGTATCGGCAAGGTTACTGATTTCACGGGGAGCTTTATCTGTTTCAAGACGCTTTGAAAGGTCGTTGCCCGTTGATATTTCGTGTGCCGACCCGGTTATTTTTTCGATGGGTTTAACCGTTCTCTCTGAAATGATATACGCACCTATTGCCGCAATAATCACGAAAAACGGAAGAATATATACAGCGCTTTTACCGACATTGGATAACGTTGTTTTTACATCTTCGGCAGGACAGATTGCACGGATATAAATTTTTTTGCAAGACGGACTTTCGGCGGTGAATTCGATTTTAAACACCTGTCTGTCGGTGTATACGGGGATTTGCACACCGATTACGGTTGCTTCGTCTTTCGTAATACCTGCGTGAGTAAGTGCAATTTCAATTGCCTCGTTTGTGCTTATACCGTTCTGAAAATTCGTTTCGGAATACGGCGTCGGCTTCAGTTCGTTTACGGGAGTGACATCAGCTTCATAGGATATTACCTGCCCTGAGCGTATATCAATTTCATATTCAAACTTTGTGAAATTCAGAAGCTCGGAATAAATGTAATAATCCTTGCCGTCAAAAGATTTTTTGATAACCTTTTCCAAATCGGACGGAGCTTCAATCAGAGTGTGCGGTGTTTCGCCGCCGATATATTCACCGTCTTTGCTGAATAAATCACAATATATTCCGTCGGAATAATACATAAAGTCATTTTCAACCTCAAAAATGCCGTTGCTGAATTCCATTTCATCCGAATTGCTCTTTACGGCAGCAATGAGAGTCTGCCTGAGCTTGTCATCGGCGGTCTTCCGGCTGATAAGCATAAGAGCCGTTATGCTGACACTGCAGACAACCGCAATCAGAAGCGTTATCCAGAGCATTGTTATTATTTTAAACGAAACTTTTTTCATTTTTCCTCCCTGAGAACATATCCCATTCCTCTGACCGTGTGGATAAGTTTTTTATCGCAGCCATCGTCAATTTTTTTGCGAAGATACCGGATATAAACATCAACAACATTTGTTCCGCCTTCATAATCATAATTCCAGATGTGGTCTTCGATTTTTTCACGGCTGAGAACAATTCCGTTATTGACGGCAAGATACTGCAACAGTTCATATTCCTTTGCGGATAGAGAAATATCCTTATTGCCTCTTGTAACCTTTCTGCTTGAAATATCAACGGTCAAATCTGAAACCGTGATTATGTTTGAATTGGAAACACTGTTTTTTCTGATAAGAACCCTTATTCTTGCAAGCAATTCTTCAAATGCAAACGGTTTGACAAGATAATCGTCAGCTCCGATATCAAGACCTTCAACTCTGTCTTCAATGCTGTCACGGGCAGTCAGAAACAGAACCGGAAGATTATTACCCTCGTTTCTTATCTTCTTGAGAAGCGAAAACCCGTCAATCTTCGGCATCATAACGTCAAAAACAGCTGCATCATAATCCGTCATACTTATCAAATCATAAGCTTCCTCGCCGTTAAAAGCACAGTCAACGCTGTAGCCCGACGCCTTAAGTTGTTTTGCAATTATTCTGTTAAGGCTCTTCTCATCTTCCGCAATCAGTATTCTCATAAAAAAACCCCCTTCTTCCGAATGTTGTTATATTAACAAGGAAATATTAAAATCAGATTAGAATTTATACTTTGATTAACAACAAGCCATAAGATTTTGAAAGGAATATTTCCGCCACGACTGCGTTAAAATCCTTGAAACAGCCCCGTATTCCTGCAGATTTTTGCCTTGCCGAGACAAAAAATCTGCTCTTTCAAAACTGCTTCGCATCTGAAATGCAACAGATTGCGTGCAGTCAGCGATTTGTTGCATTTCAGACTTATGTGTTGCTGTTAATCAAATTATACCATAAATACAGTATACAAATCAATTACGATATGAGATTAATGTTCAGCAGGCAGCATTTTAAGATGTTGTCTGTTTTTGTGTTCAATTGTAAAAAACGGTTCTGTCGGGAATAAAGACGGGTTTTGCAACAGATATATTTGATTATTATTCAGCCTGAAAAGCGTAATTCCGTTGAAATATTGCACAAAAAAAATCATTTACTTTTTATTATGATGATGTTAATATTGAAATAACAACAGCACTTTGTTGCGGAAAGAGGTTTTGATTTATGAAGAAAATGCTTATGACGGTTATTTCGCTTATGTTGGTTATATGCCTTATGATACCTTCGGCTTATGCGGCGGCAGATGCTCAGACAAGCTATGATTCCGTTATGGATTATGTTGCCGATGCTCAGGCAAATGACGAAACAGATTCGAAAATCAGATTTGGCAGATTTATCAACGGTCTGAGCAATTTTGTTATAAACGATTTTCTCGGCACCGTGCTTAAACTTGTTATTCCCGATTCGGCTGCGGTTGCCGATTATGAGAAATTTGATATTGATGAATATGATAATTTCTATGAAGGAACCGAAACCTTCATTGATGAGCCTCAGGGTAAAAAAGTGTGGAGTCTCGGCTACGGTAAGGCTTCCGTACTTCCTTCTGATTTCGGTGAAAAAAAGTATGCCAAGGGTGCGTATGTTCCCTATATTTTCGGTAACGAAATGTATACCGATGAGGACGGCAATGAGGAAGACCTTATGGTAAGGGCTGTTGTTATGAATGACGGCTCGGGCAGAGGTAACGTTGTGTTTATTGCGCTTGATGCAATAGGCTTTGCCAATGCAGACGTAAGACAGGTGCGCGAGGGTCTCAAAGACCTTGCAAAGGAATATAACATTGTAAGCATCAACGTTTCCTGCACTCATATACATACGGGTATCGATTCGCAGGGTGTATGGACCGACCCCAACGGCTGCATCATCAACAACTCATTCAGCAAGATTACACGCAACGTGAAATACGGCGTTGAGCGTTCATTTATTGAGTCTGTTGTCAACGGTTCAAAGAAAGCCGTTGAGGATGCACTTGCAGATATGACGGAGGGTAAGCT
>JAZSNQ010000184.1:0-28902 GCA_045536515.1 Acutalibacteraceae bacterium
TACGGGATTACCACACGCCCCTCAAACGTGCGCGTCTGCCTATTCCGCCACTCTCGCATTTCCGATTTTGTTCGCTCGGAACGTTGCCTATTATAGCAAAGTAAAATCATAATGTCAAGCTTTTTTTATAAAATTTTTAAAAAATTTTGAAATATTTTTATTATTCCAATTTCACATATTATCTTGCGTTTTTTATTCTGATTTTGAATTTTAAAAGGCTTTTAGGGTATAATTTATGCTAATTATACCGAAAAACGGTTAATTATCCCTCTTGTATTTACTTTTATTTTTTTAATGATAAAATAATCTTTATCAGTTAATGAGGAGTTTTATATATAAAGCCGTATCGTGTTTTAAAACCGATACGGCTTTATGCATTATCGGGTAAGATACACGGTTTCGGCAATCATTCTGAATACCGGCGCACAGTCGGTAGAACCGCCTTCTCCTTTTTCACGCATAATTACAACTGCATATTCCGGATTATCTGCAGGAAAATATCCCAAGAACCATGAATTATATATTTCATTGCCGTTTTCAATTCTCCCCGTCTGCGCCGTTGCTGTTTTTCCTGCCGTTAAAACATATTCGCTCGCTGCATTTTTTCCGCTGCCGTCTGTTACGACACTTCGCAGAAACTTCTTAAGCAGTTTCGCTGTGTTTTCGGATATTACGCGTGTTTTTTCTCTGTAGTGTTTTATCCTGATAAAATTTCCCGAAGAATCCGTTTCACCTTCAACAAGATACGGATACACGCAAATTCCGTTATTTGCAAGCGTTGCTGTCATCGAACAAATCTGAAGCGGAGTTGCAAGAAGCTGACCCTGACCAAAAGAAAGGTTTGCAAGCGATGCTTTGGAATCAATATCACCTTCTGAAGGCAAATATCCCTTAGCCGATTTCATTCCTTCAGCAAGTGTGATTTGTTTACCGAAGCCGAACCTTTTTGCTGTTTCGATTATACTGTCTGCACCCGTTTTGTTTGCAAGCGCAATAAAATATGTGTTACATGAATTTGCAAGCGCACCCTGCATATCAAGAATCCCGTGACCGCTTCTTTTATGGCAATTAAACGTTACCCCATTGTATGTCACATTACCCGTACAGTTATATTCAAAATCTGCCGCAACACCGTTTTCAAGTGCGGCAGCGGCAACAACCGGTTTAAAAACGGAACCTACGTTAAAAGCAAGAAAAGCTCTGTTTATCAGCGGAGAGTTTTTATCATTCAGAGCTTCGGCAAGACGGTTTCTGTCAAACGCAGGTCTCGAAACGCAAGCTCTCACGGCACCGCTTTTTATTTCCATAACAACCGCCGCAGCGCATTCGGCACCTGACCTGTCAAGTGCAATTTCGGTAATCTTCTGAATATCCTTGTCTATTGTCAGCACAACGCCGTTTTTCGGAATTTCGTTATCCTCAACACTTATTTCCTCGCCAAGCATCGTTCTGCCGTTTGCATCCGCAGAAAAACGGATTCTTGCCGTTTTGATTTCTGCTGAAAGAAAAGAATCAAACGACTTTTCAATGCCGCTTACTCCTGTTCCGTCTGCACCGAGATATCCGATTATATGACATGCAAACGCATCATCTCCGTACCGTTTCGGAACATAAAAGGATTTTATATTTTCTGTATTTTCAACCGCTGTTCCGGATTTTACGGCAACGGGTTTTCCTTTTGAAAGCCTGTCTTTTATCGACTCAAACACATCGGGATTCAAAACGCCTTTTAAAATCGCAATCGCTTCATTTGAGGGTTTTGCCGCAACATATATATCGGTATCCGCGTTGGTTACGGGATTCAGATTACAGTCATAAATCGTGCCCCTGAGAGTTACAAGGTCGATTGATTTTGCGGAAACGGTTTTGCCCGCCTGCAGCTCATTTCCGGATAAACCTGCTATTCTTATGCTTAATCCTGCCATTGCAAACAGCAAAGCAGAAAAAATCAACAATGCTCTTTTGTGCAAAAAATCACTCCCTGCGGATATTTTTCCACAGGGAGCGTAAATTATTAAACATTGAATCTGAAAAGAACAACATCGCCGTCTTTCATGACATATTCTTTTCCTTCGCTTCTGACAAGACCTTTTTCCTTTGCGGCAGCAATTGAACCGAGTTCGATAAGATCCTCATACGCAATAACCTCAGCTCTGATAAATCCTCTCTCAAAGTCGCTGTGAATCTTTCCTGCAGCCTGAGGAGCTTTTGTGCCTTTTGTGATTGTCCATGCCCTTACTTCGGGCTGACCTGCAGTAAGATAAGAGATAAGGCCGAGAAGTGCATAGCTCTTTTTAACAAGGAGGTCAAGACCGCCCGACTCAACACCGAGTTCTTCAAGGAACATATCTTTTTCTTCGGGTTCAAGAGATGCAATCTGAGCTTCAAGTTCAGCACAGATAGGAAGCACCTCACTACCCTCTGCTTCGGCAATTGCACAAACCTTTTTGTAATGTACGTTTGAATCAAGACCGCCCGCAAAATCGCTTTCACTCATGTTGCAGGCATATATAACGGGTTTTGCGGTGAGAAGCGCAATTTCGGAAAGCCATGCGGTTTCGTTTTCATCGCATTCAAGATTTCTTGCAGGAACATTATCTTCAAGACTCTGCTGAAGTTTTTTAAGGAACTCAAGTTCGGAAGCAAGAGTTTTATCTCCCTTGAGTGCCTTTGTCACACGGTCGATTCTGCGTTCAACCATTTCGATATCGGAAAGAATAAGCTCAAGATTGATGGTTTCAATATCTCTTTCAGGGTCGATTGTTGCATCAACATGAACAATATCATCATCCTCAAAGCAACGGACAACATGAATAATTGCATCAACCTCACGGATATGTGAAAGGAACTTGTTGCCGAGCCCTTCACCCTTTGATGCGCCCCTTACAAGCCCTGCAATATCAACAAATTCAATAAACGCAGGGGTGATTTTAACGGGATTAT
Organism: Acutalibacteraceae bacterium; assembly: GCA_045536515.1. Classification (GTDB taxonomy): domain Bacteria; phylum Bacillota; class Clostridia; order Oscillospirales; family Acutalibacteraceae; genus CAG-177. The sequence continues at coordinate 2,944 of JAZSNQ010000184.1, forward strand.
AAAGCTCTGCAAGTTTATCGAGTCTTTCGTCGGGAACAGATACAACGCCGACGTTAGGTTCGATTGTGCAAAAAGCGTAGTTTGCCGACTGTGCGCCTGCATTTGTTATTGCATTAAAAAGAGTACTCTTTCCTACATTGGGAAGTCCCACTATGCCGAGTTTCATATATTTTCAATCTCCTTAATTTTTATCTGTTTTGTGATTATAACACATAGCAGGAGTTTTAACAAGTGAGTAAATAAATTTTTTGAATAACAATTATAATCTATGCAATTTTAGACAAATACGATACATATTGCTTATTGTCATTTTTTCTCATTAATATTAAAATCAAATATAAAGATAAAGGAGGAAATAAAATGGCAAAAATAATTTCCGTGCCCCTGGCAATAATCATGAGCATCATCTCACTGTTTTTTCCCGGTAAAACCGAAACCCCCGACCAAACACAATGGAACACAAATTATCCTTACATTTTTGTCCATGGTCTGATGGGCTGGGGCGAATATGATGCACATTACAAAATCTTCCCTTACTGGGGAATGTTCGGCGGAGAACTTCTCGGCAAGCTTGAAAAAAACGGCTACGAATGCCACGGTGCATCTGTTTCAGGCACAGCAAGTGCATGGGACAGAGCCTGCGAGCTTTATGCCCAGCTCACGGGCGGTGTTGTTGACTACGGCAAGGCACACAGCGAATATTGCGGTCACGAAAGATACGGCAAGGATTACACGGGAAAGGCTCTTGTAGAAAAATGGAATTCCGAAAACAAGATAAACCTTCTCGGACATTCCTTCGGCGGTGCAACAATCCGTGTTTTTGCAACTCTTATGGCAAAAGGCAATGAGGCGGAAATTGCAGCAACTTCTGCCGACGACATTTCACCGCTTTTCACCGGAGGCAAATCCGATTGGATTTATTCGCTCACCTCTCTTGCGGCACCTCACAACGGAACAACCGCTTACGGCTTTGAAAATTCAATGCCTGATAATACCGATACAGCCGCATACGATATGTTTATTGACCACGCTCTTGAGCTTAACAAAAATATGGTCACGGATGAAAACACATATTATTTCTCCATATCCTGCACAGCAACGGTCAAAAACGGCGACGGAACTTACAGCGCCGATAAAAAAATGATGGAAACCATGTTCCAAAGCAGTGCGGATGAAATGGGAAGGCTTACAGGCACAACCGTCGGCGGATATGTTGTTGATGAAAGCTGGCTTGAAAACGACGGTCTTGTCAATACTGTTTCCGCACTGGCACCCTCAAGCGCACCCACGGCACAGTTTGACAAAAACAGCATCGGCAAAGGCGTATGGAATATCATGCCTGTTTATCAGGGCGACCATATGTCGCTTCAGGGCGGAATGCTCAAAGTCAACACCGATGTTGTGAGACTTTACACCGAGCATCTTGATATGATAAACCGACTGGGATAAAAACTTTTAACCTATAGAAATCCGCAGGTAAATATGATATAATATAAACAGAATCAATTTGCGGAGATGGGATTATGATAAAAAAACTCTTTGAAAAGCATGAAACATCCATGTGTTTGCTGCTTATTGTTCTCTACATAGAAATCAACCTGTTCTGCACAAAGCATTTCGGAATCACGGACATAAGAAGCGCAGCAGCAAACACGGTTTTTTCGGCTGTATTGATACTCATTGTAATAAAGCTAAAAAGAGTAGCGTATTACGGATTAACAAAAGTATCGGAAGCAAAAAAATATTTGTATTTTCTTCCTCTGGCACTTATAGTATCCGTTAACCTGTGGAACGGTATCAATATCAATTACACGGCAAAAGAGATTGCTTGTCACATAATAACGATGGTCAATGTCGGGTTTGCGGAGGAACTTATTTTCCGCGGGTTTCTTTTCAGAATGATGGAAAAAGATAATGTAAAAACCGCAATTGCCGTCAGTTCTATTACATTCGGTATCGGTCATATTATCAATCTGATTAACGGAGCCGAGCTTATCCCAACTCTTCTTCAGGTATGCTACGCAATCTCTGTCGGTTATCTGTTTGTTATCATATTCCATAAAAGCAAATCAATTGTTCCGTGTATAATCGCTCATTCTCTTACCAATTCACTGTCGATTTTTAATGTAAAAAATGAATTTACATTATATGTGTCGCCCGTGTTTTTAATTATCATGCCGCTTGTATACGCAATATACATTCAGAAAGCAGTAAAGAATTCATAAGTTTCGGATTAATTTATATAAAACTCAAAGGGAGCTGACATCAAAGTCAGCCCCCTTTTTTTACGCACAAATCCGTTATCAATCAGCTGTTTAATATCCGAAATATTCCGTGCAATACTGTTCAACCGTGTTGATATATTCCATTTCGCATAACGGGTCAAGACCGAGACCGTGATTTGAAAGCGGATAAAGAATATAGCTGTGAACGGCACCTGCATTTTCAAAGGCAGCCTTTATTCTTTCGGCATTACCCGAAGACACAATCATATCCGTACCGCCGTAAGCAAGAATTGAAGGCACCGTATCTTTTGTAACATATGCGGTGGGAGAAACAAGATTAATAACTTCTTCCTTTTCGCTTTCCGTCATATCCTGCGTTATTTCAATTCCCGAAAGCATACTCGCAAGACCCGTGCTTCCCCATACCTCCGCATGGAAATCGGATGGACCAACCTGATTTGCCGTAAACACAAGCTCGATTGCCGAATCATCCCCTCTTGAAAAGCCGTAAAGCATTGAAAGATGTGCTCCTGCGGAATAACCCGAAACGGCAAGCTTTGTTATGTTAAGCTCCTTTTCATCTGAAAAAGCCTTGATTCTGTTGATTGCCTTGCCTATTTCATCACACATCGTAAGTGCTGTAACTTTTCCGAAAAGTCCGTCGGCATAAAGCGTATAATTCATTGTTGCGGTGATATAGCCCTTTTTTGCAAAGCGTTCGCATTTTTCCGTCTTATCTTCTTTTTTGCCGCCTGTCCACGAACCGCCGTGAATATAGAGAATAACTCCGTTATACTCATTATCATATGCCGATTCGGGAACATAAATATCCATGATGTTTCTTTCAGCTTCACCGTAGGCAAGATTTTTATAAACATCATATTTCTCAAAGGATAACCCGCCGATAAAGGTTGAAAAAACGCTGAAGGACGAAAGAAGCACCGCGATAATTCTTTGCAAAAACTGTAACATATTCTCTCTCCCCTTTAACATTAAAGAATAAATCTGAATGCGTAGATTATAACATTCAGGATATTATTGAAAACAAATCTTATGAATGTAAAAATATACGGGAATTCAAAATCCCAGTCATCAAATGTATCGAGTGAACCTATAAGAGATGAATCGTAGGTTATTTCGGGATTTTTGAATGCCTTGGTTTCCATTTTCATTATGCAGAGATTCTTGCAGGCTTCACGAAGCGCGTTGCCGAATCCCACGGGGTCTTTTGCATAAGCAAGCTTTACCGCCGCTTTATGCTGCACAGCCTGAAGCGCCCACATACCGGAAAGAATTGTGTCGTTGCCGTTATAAACCGCAAGCACGGGACTCATATATCCGCTGCCAGTGAAGTTTGAAGAATAGTCCGAAACAACAAAACCTTCAAATCCCCATTCTTCACGCAGAAGGTCTTTGAGAAGTGCGGAGCTTGAACCGCACCATTTTGTGCCGATTCTGTTATATGCGGACATGATTCCCTTGGGATTTCCTTCCTTAACGGGAATTTCAAACGCTTTGAGATAGATTTCACGCATCGCCTGCTCATCGCACCATGTAAAAATACCGTTTCTGTGAGATTCCTGGTCATTGAGAGCAAAGTGCTTTATTGTTGTTACAAGACTTTCGGAATTTGCGCCCTTGATTATTTCAGCCGCCATGATTCCCGAAATAATCGGGTCTTCGGAGAAATATTCAAAATTTCTGCCGCCTCTGGGGTTTCTGTGGATATTTGCACCGGGTGCATACCATGTGTCCGTGCCCATATCCTTGGCTTCCTTGCCCGCACCCTTACCCATTTCATAGGCAAGGTCAACATTCCATGTGCATCCGATTGCAGTTGCGCAGGGGTAAGCCGTACCGCTGTCGGTATAAACAAGACCGTTTCTGCCCTTGACGGATGAGGGACCGTCGTTATCCATTGTGTGAGGAATTCCGAGACGCTCAACGCCGTGAGTTTCATAACCGCCGTTAATAACAAGCATCGTCATTTCGTCAAGAGTGAGCTGATCAAGGAAAGCATCCCAAAGTGTTTCATCCTCCGCAACATCCTGCAGGGTTATGGTTTTATCGTGCTTAACACCCATTTTCGGCGCTTCGCCTTCTTTTACGGGTTCGGGTGTTTTGTCAACATCAATCAGATAATCCTTCTTATTCAGTTCACGGAGTGCGGGATAAGTGCCGTCTACATCGGCTCTCGACATAATTTCATATCCGCTGTAAACATCTTCAAAAAGATTTTCGATTTTTGTTCCCGTTACGGAATCGTTTTTAATTATTTTTGTGTTCTTCACTTTGTAATCATAGGTTGCAATATGATTTCTGACATCGTTTGCAACAATTATTTTGTATGTTCCTTTTTCAAGCACCCACGCTTCATTTTCCTTGTAATCATAGGATGCCATATCATCCGTTTTGAAAGAAATCGTGAGAATTTCTTTTTCGCCGGGATTGAGAAGCTTTGTTTTTGCAAATCCTCCGAGACAGATTGCACTCTTCTCAATACCGCCTTCGGTATAAGGTGCGCTGTAATAAAGCTGAACAGTCTCTTTGCCTGCCTTATCGCCCGTATTTTTAACCTTGACTTTTACTGTTATTTCATCAGAATCAAAATCGGTTGAAACAACAGATTTTTCAAAGGTTGTGTATGAAAGGCCGTAGCCGAAAGGATACTGCACCTTGTCCTTGGCAAATGTTTCAAAATAACGGTAGCCAATATAGATGCCTTCATAATATTCAACAAAATGTTCGCCGCCGTTATATTTATTGCTTCCGAAACATTCACTTGAAGGATGATCTTCTATTTTATAAGAAATTGTATCGGTAAGTCTGCCCGAGGGGTTTACCTTGCCGTCAAGCATGCGAGGTACGGCTGTCATACCGAATTCACCCGGAATCCAGATTACAGCCGCCGCTTTTATGCTTTCGTATTCATCAATCCAGCCCATTTCCATAACATTGCCGATATTAAAAAGTACAACAACATTCTCAAACGCCGCAGTGACCTTTTCAATCATTGCTTTTTCATCATCGGAAATGCTGAGCGTTTCAACGGTGTGGTCGGTACCTTCCGCACTTGTTCTGCTGATAACAATTATTGCAGTATCAGAGAACTTAACAGCATTATCAAGGAGCTTATCGCTTAAATATTTGGGGTTCATTTCTTCAAGAGTATTTTTGGCAAGAAGCACCTGGAGAAGATTGTTGATAACCGTGTTGTCCGTTTTGGGAAGTTCATTTGAAAGGCAATGCTTTTCATAAAGAGCGCGAAGCTCTGCATTGTATTCAATTCCCTCGGCTTCAAAGGCTTCATAGAGAGTCACGGGGTCATCGGTTGTTATCGCACCCGAGCCTGCACCGCCGAAAAACGGACAAACAGAGCCTGCACCGAAAACATTGACCTTTTTATTGCTCAGCGGAAGGAAATTATCTTCGTTCTTAAGAAGAACAATTCCTTCGCTTTCAATCTGAATTGCGGTTTCTTTTGTTTCCGCTATGATTTTCGGGTCAACATCGCCGCTTGTTGCAAAAGCGACATTGCCGAACATAAGCCAAAAAGCAAGTATCAGAGATATGACCTTGAGGAATCTTTTTTTCATCGGAACACCTCTTTTTTAAATTTTATGGTTTAATTATACATTTATTTTCGTTTTGTTTCAATAAAGAAAATAATAATATTATGTTTAATTTTGTTCAACAAAAAGCAGTATTGTTCAGAACATTGAAAAGAAATATTGACTTAAAAAAACAGGAATGTTATATTAAAAGAAAAGGAAAAAAGGAGAAATAAATAATGAAGAAAATAACAGCATTTGTTTTAAGCCTTGTGATGATTTTCGGTATATTCGGCATTTGCGGATATGCTGAAAATGAAAAGAAGTTTTATCTTGTTCTCGGCGACTCAATAGCTTACGGCTCGGGTATTTCCAATTCCCGTGAAGCATGCTACGGAAAAATCGTTGCAAACACCGACGGATATGACTATGCCAATCATTCCGTTCCCGGTCACACAACAACAAATCTCATCAATCGTCTTAATCAGGAAGATGTCATTTCAGACCTGAAAAAAGCGGATATCATCAGCATTTCAATCGGAGGAAACGATTTCCTTATGAGCAATCTTATCGGTCTTATGTTTGACTCGATTGTTCTCAGTGATCACAGCGAATACGATAAAATCGCAGACGGCTTTTATACCAACTTATGCGAGATAATTAAAATAATCAATTCTCACAACGCAGATGCCGTTATTCTCATGCAGACTCTTTACAATCCCCAGTCGGGTTATCTCAGAGCGCCGTATCAGGAAGGCGCGGACAGAATAAATGCCGCAATCAAACGTTACAATTCCGAAAACCCGGGTGAAATTGTTATTGTTGATGTGGGAACGGCACTCGGCGACGATATGGAAAACTACGCAGATGATGAAATACATCCCAGCGCAAAAGGCAACGAGATAATTGCCGAAAAGATTATTGATAAGCTTTATGAATTGAGTCTCGGAAGCAATACAGTTCCCGTTATCGCAGAAAAAGGCAAGGATATTGAAATCCCGGCAGTTTTCACAATGTCACTCCGAATTGCAGGAACGGTATTCCATGCAATTTCGGTTATATATAATTTCTTCACAGGAACATTGGCATAAATAATCAACCCGTGCAGTTTGGACTGCACGGGTCATTTTTATATCAAATTACCTATCGTATAACCTTCATAAACCGCATTCGGAATGATTCCTCCGCCGTTGGAGTCGCCGATATTATATATTTCTTTAACTTCGTCTTTCAAAGAATCATAAAGCGATGCTTCGGGTCTTGTGCCGATTGCAACAACTACCGTATCGGCTTTGACGGAGTTAATCTTGCCGTCTTTCGACTTATAAACAACATCGGTTGCGGTGATTTTTTCAACCCTTGATTCCGTAAGAAGTTTAACACCGTTACCCTTAAGATGTCCGAGGAGAATTGTCTGTGCGGTTTTACCCGTATTACCTGCAAGAGTATCTGTCATTTCGATTATGCTGACTTTTTTGCCCTGCTTTGCAAGGAATTCCGCTGTTTCGCAGCCGATTGAACCGCCGCCGATAACAACAACATTCTTTCCGCTTGATGCACCGTTCAGAATATCAACGGCATTGACTGCTCTTTCGGCACCTTCAACCTTAAGTTCGGCATTCTTAACACCTGTTGCACATACAACCGCATCAGCATTCAAAGCAAGCACATCTTCTTTTGTAAGCATTTTGCCGAGATGAACTTTTACACCGTGAAGCTCAAGCTGTCTTTCAAGATATGGCTTCATAAGTCCGAGATGCTGTTTGAAAGGAGGAATACAGGCAAGATTCATCTGACCGCCGACCTCATTTGACGCATCATAAATATCAACCGTATGACCTCTCATAGACGCAATTCTCGCCGCTTCAACACCTGCAACACCTGCACCGATAACAACAACCTTTTTCTTTGTGGCGGCAGGTATGATTGTGTGGTCATTATCCCCTCTTGCCAAAACAGCATTACCCGAACAGATTGCTCTCTCTCCGTGCTGAAGCTGATGGTCAATGCAATGACCGCAGCCTATGCATGGTCTGATTTCGTCCTCTCTGTCCTCATCAATCAAATTGACAAGATCGGGCTGTGCAAGCAGACCGTGACCGATGAATATGAGGTCACACTGACCCGATTTGAGAGCCTTTTCGGATGCAACGGGATTCTGCGCACGCCCTCCCCCGATAAGCGTTATTTTCTTTCCGCCTGCCGTAAGTGCAAGACCGATTTTCATAACAAGGCACAAAGCAACCGCCATGCAGTCGGCATATGCAGACTCGGGTTTCTGATTTTTGCCTGCCTCGCCGGACCACATACCCGCAAGAACCTCTATTGCATCAACGCCTGCTTCCTGAAGTTTTTTGCAATAGTAAAGACCGTCAAGCATTGGAATACCGCCGTCTTTACCCATTTCGATAACTGAAAGCTTGACAATGATTGCAAAATCCTCTCCGCAAAGCTCACGTATTCTTCTGATTATGTTAAGATGAAAACGGATTCTGTTTTCTTTGCTTCCGCCGTATTCATCGGTACGAACATTTGCGGTTTTTGACAAAAACTGCTGTCCGAGATAATAACCGACCGCATGAATTTCAACACCGTCAAATCCTGCTTTTTTTGCACGCAATGCAGCTTGTGCATATTTTTCTTCAATGTTCTTTATTTCATCAACCGTCAATGCACGCGGCGTTTCGTTTGCCAGACCCATCATATATGAATAAGGCATCGCAACCGCACTCGGACCGACAGGCTGATCGCCGATAATCTTTCTTCGCGCTCCCCTGCCCGTGTGCGAAATCTGAAGGAACGCCTTTGAGCCGCCCTCATGAATAACATCGGCAAGCTGTGTCATTCCGGGAATATATTTATCATCATCAATAACGAGCATGCCTTTTGTGTTAAGACCTAAAGGAGAATCTACGCAGGTGACTTCAACAATTATTGCGCCGACTCCGCCCTTTGCCCTTTCGGCATAGTGATTGAGAACAGCCTTGTTGACAAAACCGTTTTCCGCCTGACTCATACCCATTGCCGCCATAACGGTTTTATTGCGAAGCTCAACCTTACCGATTTTCCCGGGCGATAAGAGATTGGGATATTTTGCGTTCATATATTAACCTCCGCATAAAGATTTCATAACGATGATATCATACAAAAGAAAATATTGCAATCTTTCGTTTAACGAATTAAAACTTATTGATTAAAATTTAAATATATGATAAAATCAATCTGAAAATACCATACGGGAGATGTTTTAAATATGAGCAAAAAGAAAAGCATTGCGGAGTTTGCCGTCACAACGGTATTTACGGGACTTCTCGTTTATGCAGCATACTCGCTCTGGTACATATTCTACGGAAAAGACAGCGGTTTTGATGTTCATTTATATACCGTTCTTTCCGGTTCGGCTTTGGGCTGGTTTATGATAATGTTTGTTCAGTCTGTGTTTAAAAAGGCAAATTGGATTCCGAAGCTCATTGCATTTTTCGCAGGTAACGGTTTCTTTCAGGGACTGATATGGGGCTTAAATTCAAAGGTCAATACAACAGGCATTGATAACGACATTGTTATCATCAAAACATTCACGGTTGTTTTTGCAATATCAGCGATTCTTCTTCCCGTTGCCTTTATTCTCAGAGCAAGAAACATACATAAAACCGCAAACATTATTTTTGCAATCATTTTCTTTGCCGTTTCATGCGGCGGAATATATGTTTTCAACAAGGACAACATTATGGCTATAGATTATAAAAAGAACATTTCTTTTGACAGCATCACTCCCCAGGAAATGACTATCGCCGATGAAGAAAACAATAAAACCGCACAATGGTTCAATAAAAATCTTTTTAAAGACAACGGCGGTTATCCTTTCACTTTTAAAGTTGACGGCGAAGAATTCAATCCCGACGAATGGGAAATTGAATTCGGCATAACTCCCGATATAGAAGCAGGCAATGTATACATCGGCGGTAAAACAGAATATCTGATTTTATCAAATGAGGAAAAAGGTCTTGAAGTAACGGTTGAAGCAACATTATTCCATGAGAATGCAACCTGCCAATGGGTAGTTTATATTAAAAACACAGGCAACAAAAACTCGGGTGTCATCAGCGATTTTTATGCGCTTGATTCATCCTTCTCAACAGGCGATGCAGAGGTTTATTATTCAATGGGAAGCGATACCGCCGCAAGCGATTTCTCTCTTATCAGAAAGAATTTGACCTCTGTTGCAAAAACTTTCTCGGGCAATGAAGGCAAGCCCACCGAAAAATATCTTCCCTATTTCAACATTGACGGCGAAAACGGCGGAATGATGCTCGGAATCGGTTGGACAGGTCAATGGTATGCTTCTCTTGCCGAAAAAGACGGTACAACAGACATTACTGTAAAGCAGGAGCATTTTGAAGCATATCTTCTTCCGGGTGAAGAAGTACGTTCACCTCTTGTTTCAATCAGCTTTTATGAAAACTCCAATCCTCTTAAAGGCTTCAACCTTTTCAGAAAATGGATTACCGACTGCGTATATCCCGAAAACGTAAACCGGAATATTTACACTGTTATGGAGATTGCAGGTCCCATGTCCATGAGAACCTCCGATGAAATTATTGAAATTCTTGACGGCATTGATAATTCCGTTTATGAACAGACGGATGCATTCTGGATGGACGCAGGCTGGTATGAATACAATGAAGGCTGGCATGACGGTGTAGGCAACTGGACTGTTGATACCTCGAGATATGACAACGGCATATCCGAGCTTTCGGGTTATGCCAAAGAAAAAGGTCTCGGTCACGTTCTCTGGTATGAACCCGAAAGAGTCTATCCTGGAACACAGTTCCACAATGTTGGTTCACAGCATGAAGAATGGCTGATATACGGCAGCGGCGACAACATCATGTGGAACCTTGCAAACGAGGATGCTCTCACATATTACTGTGATTATCTGCTCAATTCCATGAAGGAAAACGGCGTCACGATTTACCGACAGGACTTCAACTTTGCACCGCTTGAATACTGGCAGAATGCAGACAGAGATTTTTATGACGGCAGAACAGGTATCTGCGAAAACCATTATGTTGCAAATCTTTACAGATTCCTTGATTATCTTACCGAAAACATTGACGGTCTTATCATTGACAACTGCGCTTCGGGCGGCAAAAGACTTGACCTTGAAATGGCATTCCGCAGCATTCCTTTCTGGAGAAGCGACTACAACTGCGCCGTTCACTATAATCTTTTTGAAGCAACGCAGTCACAGACCTACGGTCTTTCATTCTGGCTTCCCATTTCAGGTACTGCTCTCAATATGCAGAGCGAATATTCATCAAGATCCGCAGCCATACCTCTCATGCTCATGGATTTCTTTGCAAATACCCATCCCGATTTCAGCTTCTATAAAGAGCAGCGAGAGTTTATGACGGGCAGATATTATCCGCTTGATTTCGGCAGCTTCGATAAGAACAAGATGCACGCAATGCAATACACAAACGACGACGGTCTTGCGGGAACGGCACTCATTTACAAAAGACCGGAAGTAAAAGACTCTGAATACATCGTTAAACTCAACGGTCTTGTTCCCTCGAAAACATACAATATTTATGACATTGACTCACCCGAAACAGTTTACACCATGACGGGCGAAAAACTGATGAGCGAAGGTCTTACAATCGCTCTTCCCGACGGTGAAAAAGCAATTTTCCTTATGTTTAACGCTCAATAATTTTTAACACTCCTTACCGCTTCAAAGCTGTGAGGAGTGTTTTATTTAAAAATCTATAAATTTTAAAAATAAGGTTTACAATATCATATATAATGTAGTATTATTAATATGTATAATTATATTCAAGAGGCATGATTATGGAGCATTCACAGTTTTTGAGAACAGAGATGATTCTCGGAGAAAAATCAACAGAAAATCTCTCGCAAAAGAGCGTTATCCTCTTCGGTCTGGGCGGAGTCGGTTCATACACTGCAGAAGCACTTGCCAGAGCAGGCATAGGCAAGCTGACAATTGTTGATAACGACACCGTTTCCGTTACAAATATCAACCGTCAGCTCTGTGCGCTTCATTCAACTGTGGGGAAACCAAAGGTTGAAGTTATCAGAAAGAGAATTCTTGACATCAACCCACATTGCGAAGTAACTGCACTGCAAAAATTCTATCTTCCCGAAAATTCGGATGAATTCCGTCTTGAAAAATTCGACTACATTGCCGATGCCATTGATACGGTAAGTGCAAAAATCGACCTTGCGGCTAAATCGCAGGAATACAGTATACCAATGATTTCCTGCATGGGTACAGGCAACAAGCTTGACCCGTCGCAGTTTACCGTTTCGGACATATACAAAACAAGCGGCTGTCCTCTTTGCAGAGTCATGAGAACCGAACTGAAAAAAAGGGGAATAAAAAAGCTTAATGTTGTCTGGTCTCCCGAAATACCCGTTAAACCCGCACAGACAAACGAAGATTCCGGAAAAAGACAAACTCCCGGCAGTCTGCCGTTTGTGCCCCCCGTTGCCGGAATGATTATGGCAGGAAAAATAATTCTTGATTTGAGATGATAGTTATGAAAAAGGTTGCTGTTTTAATTTTGATACTGTCGGTTTTGCTGACGGTTTTTTCAGGATGTGACGAAATTAAGCCCGTTATTGATGACGAACCCGTGGGCGTTTCAAATATCAGCGACAAAAAAGAAGGCACTCTCAAGCTTGCTTATTCAAAAGCGGATATGCTTGACCCGTTTACTTCTTCTATGTCTGCAAACATTCAGATTATGGCTCTTGTTTATGACGGTCTTTATAAGTTAAACGAAAACTATGAGCCGCTTCCCGTCATTGCAAAAAGCTCAATTGTCAGCGGAACTGCCGTTAACGTCACACTTGATTCGGTTGTTTTCTCCGACGGAACTCCGATAACTTCAAACGACGTTGTTTATTCGTTTGAACAGGCAAGATATTCTCCAAACTACTCAACAAGACTTCAGAATTTTGTTCAGGCAAGCATTTCTTCGTCCAATATGCTTGTGTTCACCCTTGAAAACCCGGACCCCTATGCCCTTTCATGCCTTACTTTTCCCATTGTCAAGAACGGCTCGGAAGGCGAGCTTCCCATTGGTTCAGGCAGATACGTTCCCCAGATATCGGGTGAATCCACCTACCTTATTGTAAATGCAAAAAAGTCCGGCTTTAATCCGGCGATAAAAACCATTATGCTTGTTCCGGTTCGTGACAGCGGTTCAATTGAAAGCAGTCTTGAAATAGGAAACACTGGTTTTTACTATAATGACCTCGGAAGCGGAAGCTATCTGAGGATAAACGCAAAAACCGTTGATATGGGAATAAATAATTTTGTTTATCTCGGCTTCAATTCGGAAAGTGAAGTTTTTTCGGATGCAAACCTGAGACGTGCCGTAAATCTTGCAATCAACAGAAACGAAATTGCCACAACCGCATTTCAGGGTCATGCAAGGTCGGCTTACTCCCCCTTCAATCCCGATTGGTACGCTCTTTCATCAAAAGACCTTGTTATTTCAACGGATTTACCGAAAGCTGAGGAATTAATTTCACAGTCGGAAACCGACATCACATCAAAAGAGGTTTCTCTGCTTGTTAACAAAGACAATCAGTTCAAACTTGAAACCGCAGAATTTCTCAAAAAGCATCTTGAGGCTGTCGGTTTTACCGTAAATCTTAAGACATATTCAGCAGACTACTATACCGAGGCTGTGGAAATCGGTTCATATGATATGTATATCGGCGAAGTGCGTCTTTCGCCCAACATGGATTTGTTCCCGATATTTGGCGGAGATGTAAGCTACGGCATTGATCCTCTTTGTGCCTCCGCAACAAGATACAATCAGTTCCTTAACGGAAAATGCGAACTTATGGACTTTGTCAACACTTTCAACGAGGATCTGCCTGTTATTCCTCTTTGTTACAGAAATGCCGCGGCATCGTATACAAACTCAATGCAGGGCGATTTCAATTCATGCGACGGCGATGTTTTTTATAATATTGAAGAGTGGAGTTTTAAATAAAGGTATTATTTGCAAATAAAAACGGCATAATATATTCAAAAATGCAAAGAGGATGAATATATGATTACTGCCGAAATTTTGAAATCCGCCATTATTTCCGCGGCGGAAAATATCAGCCGATATTCGGATGAAGTTGACGATATTAATGTTTTTCCCGTGCCCGACGGTGATACGGGAACAAATCTTACATTGACTCTTTCGGGATGTGCAAAAACAATAGACGACCTTGAAGGTATGACCGCAGGAAAGCTTGCGGATAAAGCCGCAGGCGCTTTTCTCAGAAGTGCAAGAGGCAACTCGGGCGTAATATTTTCACTGATTTTCAAGGGCTTTGCAAAAAGTGTGGAGAATCTTGATGTAATAGATGCCGTTTCACTTGCAAAGGCGCTTGAAGCAGGCAGCGACGAAGCATATGCATCCGTTGAAAAACCCACGGAAGGCACGATGCTGACCGTTATCCGTCTTGCAGCAGCAAAAGCAACATCCGCGGCTGCAAAAGGATATACTGCCCGAGAAACATTCATGCAGGCGCTTACAGCTGCCGAAGCTTCTCTTAAAACAACCACCAATCTGCTCCCCGCACTCAAAAAGCACGGTGTTGTGGATGCAGGTGCACAGGGTCTTGTTCACATAATGAAAGGTATGGCAAAAACAGATACCGTTGTCTACACAGCAGGAAAAGCAACGGTAAAAACCGAACGTAATCAGCTTGACACGGAATATATATACTGCACAGAGTTTATTATCAACTCTTCCGCACACAAAAACATTTCCGCACTGCGAAACAGTCTGACGGATATCGGAAACTGCACGGCTGTTGCGGAGCATTCGGGAATAATAAAAGTTCACCTTCATACAAACAGACCCGATAAAGCACTGAAAACAGGACTTGAACACGGTGAACTTTCAGATATAAAAATTGACAACATGAAAATACAGTCGGAGTGAAAATGGAACTTAACGCAAGCATCAAATATCTTAAAGGAGTGGGTGAAAAAAGAGCCGCCATGCTCGGAAAGCTCGGAATTTGCACCCTTTGGGACTTGCTGACCTTCTATCCCCGTTTATATGAGGATTGGAGCAACATTCTTTCTATTAAGGAAGCTCCGCTTAATGAAAATGTTTGCATAAAAGCAATCGTCGGAATGAGATGCCGTGAACACAAAATCCGCAAAGGAATGACTCTCTATAAAACCGAAATTACCGACGGCGAAAACATTATTGACGTTACTTTTTTCAACAATAAATATGCCGCAGAAAAACTTGAGCAAGGTAAAGAATATCTTTTCTTCGGCAAAATAACAGGCAAAGGATATTACCGCCAGATGACCTCGCCCGAATTCACCGAATTTGAAGGTGACGGAAAAATGCGTGCAATTTATCCGCAGACTGCAGGCATGAATTCAAGGGCAATTTCAAAGCTTGTAAAAACGGCATTTGAAGTGTGCGGCAAAATTCCCGACCCGATTCCGCAGGATATCAGAAACAGCTATTGTCTTATGGATGCGGAAACCGCACTTAAAAACATTCATTTCCCCGAAAGCGAAGATATGATGTCTGAAGCTCGCAGAAGACTTATTTTCGAAGAACTTTTTCTGCTTGAACTCGGTCTTTTGCGTCTTAAGTCAAAATCACGCCGTTCAAACGCAATACCCATGCATGCGGATTATACCGAGGATTTCTTTTCTCTTCTCCCCTTTGAGCTGACAGGTGCACAAAAACGAGCAATAAAACAGTCCGCCGAAGACATGATGAAAAATGTTCCCATGAACAGACTTCTGCAGGGTGATGTCGGTTCGGGCAAAACCGCAGTCAGTGCCGCACTCATATATAACTGCGCCAAAAACGGCTTTCAGAGCGCTCTTATGGCACCTACCGAAGTGCTTGCCATGCAGCACTATAAAACCCTGGCAAAAATGTTTGAAAACACAGATATAACCATAGGTCTGCTTACGGGTTCAACCCCGCCCGCAGAAAAGAAAAAAATCAAAGAAGCTCTCAAAAACGGCGAAATTGACCTTGCAGTCGGCACTCATGCGCTGATTCAAAAAGATGTTGAATTCAGTAATCTTGCTCTTGCCGTTACGGATGAACAGCACCGCTTCGGAGTCAATCAAAGAGGTTCTCTTTCTTCAAAAGGCATTAACCCACACACACTCGTTATGTCAGCAACCCCCATACCGAGAACTCTTGCTCTTATAATCTACGGCGACCTTGACCTGAGCATCCTCGATGAACTTCCCAAGGGCAGGCAAAAGGTTGAAACATATCTTATCAATTCCGAAATTCGCGAACGAGCCTACGGATATGTCAAAAAGCATCTTTGTAACGGTCAGCAGGGCTACATAGTTTGTGCGCTTGTTGCCGAAAACGAAGAAACAGAACTCACTGCCGCCACAGAGCTTCACCAAAATCTTTCCGAAGGCTTCTTCAAAGGCTTCAATGTGGGTCTGCTTCACGGAAAAATGAAGCCTGCCGAAAAGAAAGCGGTTATGGATTCTTTTGCTTCGGGCGAAACTCAGCTTCTTGTTTCAACAACGGTTATCGAGGTCGGAATAGATGTTCCGAATGCAGTTATCATGGTTATTGAAAACGCCGAAAGATTCGGTCTTTCACAGCTTCATCAGCTCAGAGGAAGAATAGGCAGAGGCAGCGAAAAATCAACCTGCATAATGATTTCCGTTGCACAAAACGAAGAAACCGAACACAGGCTCAAAATTCTCGCATCCACAACAGACGGGTTTAAAATTGCCGATGAAGATTTAAAGCTGCGAGGTCCGGGCGATTTCTTCGGCTCACGTCAGCACGGTTTGCCCGAACTCAAAATTGCGGATATGATGACCGACGGTGAAGCAATAAGAGAAACCCACTCTGCCGCCGAAAATCTGCTAAAGAAAAACCCCGCCCTTGAGGGCGAGGAATATAAATTATTGCGAAATGCCGTCAACAGACTTTTCTCCGGCGGAATTTCAATGAATTAAGCTTGTGCTTAATTTTCTCGCTTCTTCAATTTCTTCTTTGTCAAACTGAACAATTTTATATTCGTTCGACCGCGAATCAACCATCGTTATCGGGAGTTCGGGCAGAATCTCGTGGATTCTTGCAATAAAACCGCTGCTTCCCTCTGCAGGAAATCCCGTAACCAAAGTTGTTGCGTGATTCTTCTTTGCCGCAACAGCAACAACAAGTGCCGGACTGTCATTAAAATAAACATTCATGGATGCGCCGTATTTTTGAGCACACGAAAAGAGATTCTCAAGAGCATCTCCGTTATTTGCATCCATTCCGCTGCTTTCTTTAAAAACACTTATAACAGAAAGCGGCAGATTGTTTTCGTTTGCAATTCTTGCTCCCGCTTCAATAAGTCTCGAGCAGGTTTCCTGCTGTGTTACACAAACCATAACACACGGATGTTTTATATTGCTCAAATCATTCATTCCTTTCTGAAATTTTATATGATAAATTTCGGTGTATTCTTTTTGCACTTTAATCATACTATCCACATATTGACAATATGCGAAAATCAAATGTCTAAACTGTTAATTTATTGGCGGAGGTGCCGTTATGAACAACAATTTATATTTTCTCGGAGTTGACGGAGGCGGAAGCAAAACAACAGCCGTTGTATTTAATGAAAAAGGCGAATTCATATGCAGTGCCCGCGGCGAAAGCATAAACTATTATTCCGTAGGACTTGACTCTGCAAGACTTGCCATGAAAAATATAATTGAAAATCTCTGCATTAAAAATTTCTGCTGTGCCGTTATCGGTATGTCTGCACTTAACGAAAGGGCAACCGAGCAGGAAACAGAAAGATTCTGCGACGGGATTATTGACAGCGAAAATATAATCATGGACTCCGATTTGTTTGTTGCACTCGAAGCCATGGATGTTCCGGGAGAATGCGCCGCAATAATCAGCGGTACGGGTTCGATGGCGGTTTGCAGAAATGCCGACCAGACAATGAGCCACACGGGCGGCTGGGGCTACATTCTCGGTGACGAAGGAAGCGGATATTCAATAGGGCTTTCTGGAATAAAGGCTGCAATAAGAGCTGCTGAAGGCTGCGCAAAAGAAACCGCGCTTCTCGGAGAATGTCTTGAATATTTTTCCATTAATAATATATATGACCTTATCGACTTGTACTATGAAAAAAAGGTAAGCCGCAAAAAAACCGCCGCCTTTGCAAGGATAGTCGGCAATTGCTGCAAAAACGGCGATGAGGTTTCAAAAAACATTCTTTTATCCGAAGCCGAAGAGCTTTCAAAAACAGCATTAGGACTTTTAAAAAACAAAAACAAGAACATTGCAATCGGTCTTTGGGGCGGAGTTTTCCAGAATAATATGTTTTTCAGGCATGAATTTTCAGATATCATGGCTGAAAACGGTTTTATCAATGTAAAGCTTATAGACTTTACGCCAGAGATAGGCGCAATCTTTGCAGGATATAAACAATCAGGCATTGAAATTGTTGATATTATTAAAGAAAATATAAAAACAACATATATAAACACGCTTATGTAAAGTTGTTTCACTTTACATAAATACATATGAGGTAAATTATTTGAACATCAAAAAAATCGTTCTTGTCGCAATTCTTGCGGCAACAATCTGCGTTTTTGCACCTTTATCTGTTCCTGCGGGAGCAATTCCGATTTCACTTTCAACATTTGCGATATATCTTGTTTCGTGTTCCGTTCCGCCTGAATATTCCGTTCCTGCAGTTGCAGTTTATATTCTTATCGGAGCTGTCGGGCTCCCCGTTTTTTCGTCATTCACGGGCGGTCTGCAATGCATTACAGGATACACGGGCGGCTATATAATCGGATATATCCCCTGCGCATTCATAATCGGTTTTTTGACCGATAAGTTCCAAAACAACAAATTAATATTTCCTTTAAGCATGGCAATCGGTACAGCAATTTGCTATCTTTTCGGCACGCTGTGGTATATGTACAGAGCAGAAACCGGATTTTTCGAAGCCGCCGCAATCTGCATTCTGCCGTTTCTTATCGGCGACATCTTAAAAATCACCGTTGCTTCAATTATCGGAATTACGCTCAATCAACGGTTAAAAAAGTTTTTGACATAAAGAAAGGAGATAACGCTATGGAAATAATCAAAAAAGAATACTCCGTTCCTTCAAAATCAGGAATTGCAGATGTTTTTGCAAGATGCTGGCTTCCGTCAGACAATCCGAAAGCAATTTTTCAGGTTGCTCACGGCATGGCAGAGCATGGCGAAAGATATGAGGATTTTGCAAAATATCTTTGCGAAAACGGATTTGCATTGTTTATCAATGACCATATCGGTCACGGAAAATCCGTAAAAAACGACAATGACCTCGGTTATTTCGGAGAAAACAACGGATGGGATACTTTGGTTGAAGATGAAAAACAGCTTACGGATTTAATCAAATCCGAATATCCCGATATTCCCATTATCTTTTTCGGACACAGCATGGGTTCGTTTATTGCAAGAGAATATATCCGCCGTTACGGAAAAGACGAAAGCATAAAGGCGGCAGTTTTCTGCGGTTCAAGCGGCAAAAACCCCGCTTCCGCCATAGCAATAGTGCTTGCCGACACAATTGCAAAAGCAAAAGGCAGCAAGCACAGAAGCGAATTTATCAATAAAATAGCATTTGGTCCTTACAATAAGAAAACCGAAGGAAGAACACCTTTTGACTGGCTTTCAACAGATAAGAACGAAGTTGATAAATATATTGCAGATAAATACTGCGGTTATCTTTTTACAGCCGTCGGTTACAGAGATTTGTTTACGCTTCTCAACACTGTTTCGCAGAAAAGCTGGTATAACGAAGTTTATGACAAACTTCCCATTCTCGTTATCTCGGGTGAAGATGACCCCGTCGGTACATACGGAAAAGGTATCAAAGAGATTTATAACAACCTTATTGCCGCAGGCAAAAAAGACGTTACAATCAAGCTCTATCCCGGAATGCGTCACGAAATACTCAATGAAATCGGCAAAAACCAGGTTTATGAATACATAGCCTCATGGGCATTGTCAAAACTTTAAAAAGCAACGGGTCAATACGGTTTTGTCCGCATTGACCCGTTATTTTTTTACAATCAGAATTAAAAACTCATTTCAAGAGTTGCTTCCAAAAATGCCCCAAGAAAAATAAACGGAAGAGCGAAAAAAATAATCGTTGAACCTATCATGGTGTTCCTACTTATCGTTATTGTAAGGCACTTTAGCGATTTTGTTTATCAACTTGAGTTTACATTAATGCTCCTTTTTGCTCAGGGAGTTGGATTATTTGATTCTGAAGCATTGGTGCTTGTTGAAGTTTCTGCAGCCGTGCTTGTTGAAGTCAATGTGTTTTCCTGTGCATCGCCGTTTGCAGTTGTTGTTTCACCGCCTGCAGCATTGGTCGTTGTTTCACCTGAGTTTGCACCGGTTGTTGTTTCTGTACCGGAAACGTTGGTAGTTGTTTCACCTGCAGGAAGAGTAACAGCTGTTGTTGAAGCAACCGTACCTGTTTCAACCTGTGTTGTTGTGGTTGAATTTCGGGTTGTTGTGGTGGTTGATCTCTTTGTGGTTGTTGTTCTCTTCTTGGTTGTTGTGCGTTTCTTTGTGGTGCTTCTTCTCTTGGTGGTTGTTCTGCGGGTGGTGATTTCGGTTGTAGTTTCCGAAGTTTCACTCTCGCTTGTTGACTCAAACACCCATGTTGTTATGGGGGGATCTGTGGGATAATAATAAATCGGAGCCGTTGTGTGGTCGTAATAATTATATGTAGTGGTGGTTGTTTCATCATCATTGCCGCCGTTAACCAGCGCCTTGATAAACAGAGCAACGATAAGAGCAACCACAACCGCACCGATTGCAATTCCCGCAATTTTTATTATTTTAGCCTTATCAACAGGCTTGGAATATGCTCTTGCGTCTGCATTGGCATAGGGAGAAACGGGATTTTCTTCATCGGGAAGCTGATTTGAACCGAAGCTGTTTCGGTATTCTTCCTCATAATCAGCATCTGTATCTCCGACCATTGCAGCGGCAATGGGAGCAAAAATTGCAGTTTCTTCAACATCAAGGAGTGCTGCCATAACGGTAACATTATCCTTGCCGCCTCTTTCAAGTGCAGAACGGATAAGCTTACTTGCAACATCCTGCGAACTTTCGCCCGTTGAAAGAATTGCGGTTATATCTTCATCGCTGAGCATATCGGTAAGACCGTCACTGCAAAGAAGAATTATATCTCCGTTATCCACATCGTCAATAACGCTGATATTGGGAGAAAGAGTTGCCTCTTCAGGGAAAACACCGAGGTGCTTTGTAAGTCTTTTGGCATCAGGAATTCTTCCGATATCATTCTGAGCCGCTTCACCCGCATCGACTATTGTCTGTGCATGGGTATGGTCAAAGCTTATCTGCTCAAGAACACCCTTTGAATAGTGATAAATTCTTGTGTCGCCGATATTGGTGCAGATTATCTTACCCTTAACGGCATAAACAGCTGCAAGAGTAGTACCCATTCTCTTGCCTCTGGCATTGATTTCGGCACAGATTCTGCTGTTTGCATCATCAAGACAGTTTGAAATGGCAAAGCTGAAATCCTCACCGCTTTCGTAAACATTCGCTGCATGTGCGGCAATTGTTTCAACCGCTATACCCGATGCAAGTTCACCGTAGCTTTCACCGCCCATACCGTCGCAAACCGAAAGATGGAAGGGCTCTGCCATAGTCTGTACAAATGCCGACCCTTTACGCAAGTCACCCGTAGAGGTCATTCTGCCGTTCAAATCGTAGTTATCCTCATTTTCTCTGCGGATTCGTCCTGCATGAGTTACGGCACATACATTGGCTCTGATTTTTTTCATATCTTCCCTCGTTTTTATTTCAGATTAGAAAATAAATTCATTTAACACTATAAACTATAACCGGATTTTTGTCAAACAGCAAAATCAGTCAGCAAAAACTCCTGTTTCTTTTGCCCAGTCATAGAACACTTCAATTGAACGGAGTCTTGCGGGACCAAGGTCATGTGAACCTCTTGTAAACCACTTCATGCCTTTCACACCGCGAAGACTTACAAGATATTTTGCACTTGCGCAGAATCCCGAGTCAATAGCATTATCAAGTGCGATGATATGCTGATGAGTCTTTCTTGCTGCTTCAACATCACCCTTTGTGAATTCATCCCACATCTTGACAAAAAGGTCTGCACCGCATGAAGTGGGAGTTGCAACAACGCCTCTTGCACCGTTTACATATGAATCAAAAAGGAAGGGAATGTTTGCCTGAAGAACATTCGAGTCGCCCTGAACCGCAATCTTTTCTTTGATAGCCGTAAGCTTGCAGGTTGTGTCCTTGATACCCATGAACTTGCCTGTTGCAGCAAGCTTGCCGTAGGTTACGGGATCCATAAGGTGAGGTCTGAGACCGGGAAATTCATAGAGAATGATGGGAAGCTCTGTGTGAGAAGCGAGTTCGGTCATATATTCATACATATGGTCGGGCTTATCGCACATACCCTTTGTTACAAAAACAAGACCCGAAACGCCCTGCTGTTCAAGCTTTTTCATTTCTTCAATCTGGTCATTGAAATCAACTGCAAGGTTACCTGTTGCAAAAACGGGAACGCCGTCAGAATTCTTGACTGCAAGACCTGCACACTTTACTCTTTCTTCGGGAGTGAGCTCGGTCATTTCGGATGAACCGCAAACAGCAAAAAGATGCTGGGGCTTGAATGCAGCCTGCCATGCAACATATTCTTCGTAGGTTTTGTAGTCAAGTGTTTTGTCCCAGTTAAAGGGAGTAAGAAGCAAGGAATATACGCCTGAAAATTCGTTAAAGTTTGACATAATTTACACCTTCTTGGTTAAATTTGGGTTTTCTACAACTAAACATTATATATCACTTATTATCAAAAATCAATAGCGACATCAAAAGAGTTTTACGTTTTTACGCAAATTCGGTTGACTTTTTATTAATTTCTAAATATACTAACATTTGCTATAAAAACGAAAGAGATAAAAATATATGAACCGTAATTTTATTAAGAATATGCTAAGGTTAGCACTGCCCATTGCATTTCAGCAATTGCTTGTTTCCTGCGCACAGCTTGTTGATACAGCAATGGTTACAAAGCTCGGAAACGTTGCCGTTTCGGCTGTGGGAGTTTCATCAAGATGGATTTTTCTGATGAACCTTTTTTATTTCGGAATTTCATCCGGTTCTGCGGCACTCATTTCGCAGTTCTGGGGTGCAAAAGAAAAGAAGAACATTCAGAAATCCTACGGTGTTGCGCTTGTTTTCGGTGCAGGAGTTGCCGTTGTTTTCTCACTCTCGATGTTTCTTATTCCGCAATATATGATAAGAATTTTCACGGCGGAACAAGAAGTTATCGACGTTGCCGTGCAATATATGAAAATTGTTGCATTCATGGGAATTTTCAGTGCATTCAATCAGATTTCATGCACCGCCCTTCGTGCAACGGAAAGAGTAAATCCCCCTCTTGTCACTTCATTTATTTCGGTTGCAACAAACACCGTTCTTAACTATATTCTCATTAACGGAAAACTCGGCTTCCCCGCGCTCGGAGTAAAAGGCGCTGCTCTGGCATCCCTTATTTCAACCGCACTTCAATCCGTTCTTCTGTTTATCGTGCTCCGCACATCAAAGGATATCTACAACGGAAAATTAAAAGAATTCTTCAGACTCTCCAAAGATTTTGTACGCAGATTCTCAATCGTATGTCTGCCCGTTGTTTTCAATGAAGTTGCATGGGCAATAGGAACAAACATCTATGTTATGGTATTTGCAAGACAAGGAAATGAAGCCTATGCGGGATATACGATATTCAGTTCAATTGAGCAGATTGCATTCGTTTTCTTTGTGGGTATATGCCATGCCTGCTCAATTATGACGGGTAAAACAATCGGCGAAGGCAACAGCAGCGGTGCTTATAAGCTTGCAAAAAAATTCGTTATTATGACACCGATAATCGGTATTATAACAGGAACAATATTCATGTTTATCAGAAATCCGGTTCTTTCGCTTCTTGAAATCGAAACACAAGGTGCATTTGACACAGCTTCAAAGCTCATAATGCTTTACTGTCTGTGGCTTCCCATAAGAAATATACCGTATACATTGATAGTAGGAACATTCAGGGCAGGCGGAGATACAAGAATAGGCATTTTTTACGACTGTATATCGCTTTATTTGATAGGCGTACCTGTTGTAGCAATTCTCGGACTTATCGTAAAAGCTGATTTTGAATATCTCATCCTCGCTATGTATCTCTGTGAGGATATCCCCAAATCGCTTATGAGTATTCACCGTTTCAGAAGCAAAAAATGGATTAAGAATTTAACGGATAACTAAAAAAGGAAGCACTCATCGGGTGCTTCCTTTCGTTTATTTATGGTATAATTTTTTGGTCTGATATCTGGGCTCGCAGGTAATGTTCAGACCGAGTTTCCGGTAAACATCCATATCAACCTGAGAAAGAATAACGGTTGAATGTGCGTCACAGTCCTTAAGACCTTCGATTGCTTCAAGTGCTTTCTTTGCAACCGGATTTGTGTTGGCACTCATTGAGAGCGCAATGAGCGTTTCATCGGAATGAAGTCTGGGGTTTCTGCCCTTGAGAATTCCTGTTTTTAGCTCCTGAATAGGCTCGATGATTGACGGTGCAATCATAAGCAAATCTTCGGGAAGTCCTGCAAGATATTTTGCCGCATTGAGAAGTGCCGCACTTGATGCACCGAGAAGATTCGAGGTTTTGCCCGTTACGATTTTACCGTCGGGAAGCTCGATTGCAACCGCAGGCTGACCTTCGGTTTCCGCACTTCTGTCAAGCGCAGCTTTGATAACCTTTCTGTCCTCTGCACTGATACCTGCCTGATTCATAAGGCTGACAATCTTATCAACAGCTTCCTGCTTGCCTCTGCCCGTTTTCAAATCACAGAGAGCATTGAAATATCTACGGATAATTTCCTGCTTTGAGGCTTCTCTTGTTGCTTCATCATCGCAGATTGCATAGCCCGCCATATTAACGCCCATATCCGTAGGTGATTTATAGGGACTTACGCCCTCGATTCTTTCAAAAATCGCATTGAGAACAGGGAAAACTTCAACATCTCTGTTATAGTTGACGGTTGTAACTCCGTAGGCATCAAGGTGATAAGGGTCAATCATATTGACATCGTTGAGGTCTGCGGTTGCGGCTTCATAAGCAAGATTTACGGGATGTTTGAGAGGGAGATTCCATACGGGGAAGGTTTCAAACTTTGCGTAACCCGCTTTGTTGCCTCTCTGATTTTCATGATAAAGCTGTGAAAGGCAGGTTGCCATTTTTCCGCTTCCTGGACCGGGTGCGGTTATAACAACAAGCGGTCTTTCGGTTTCGATAAATTCATTCTTGCCGAAGCCTTCTTCACTTACGATATGAGAAACATTATAGGGATAGCCCTCTATGTTGCGATGTATGAACACTTTGACACCGAGAGTTTCAAGCTTCGATTTGAAAGCGATTGCGGCAGGCTGTTCCTTGAACTGAGCAAGCACAACGCTTCCTACAAAAAGACCTGCATTTCTGTATTCATCAATAAGGCGCAGAACATCGGCGTCATAAGTTATTCCGAGGTCACGGCGCATTTTATTGCTCTCAATATCCCCCGAATTGATTACGATAACAACTTCAACATCGTCTGCAATACTCTTAAGCATCTGAAGCTTACTGTCAGGGGCAAAGCCGGGCAAAACTCTTGAAGCATGGAAATCATCAAAAAGCTTGCCGCCGAATTCAAGATAGAGCTTTCCTCCGAATTCATTGATACGCTTGCTTATCTGCTCGGACTGCCTGCTGATATAAGCCGCGTTGTCAAAACCGATTTTCTTCAATTTCAACACCCTTTCACCGCAATACCGTTAAAATGCGGATTTTGTAAAACTAACTAATATATTATATATCAGTACTCTCATTAAATCAAGAGAAATAACAAATAAAAATCTCCCGTAAAAGCAAATTACTTTTACGGGAAGTTGCTTTTTATGAAGGAGTCTTTTCAAGAGCCGATTCGCCCGTGCCTCTTCTTTCTCTGAGAGCCGAGTACATGGTTTCGAGTCTTGACTTATTAAGAGGATAGCCGAATTTGAAAAGAATAAATACAAGAG
>JAZSNQ010000016.1:0-2869 GCA_045536515.1 Acutalibacteraceae bacterium
TCTTCTTGTCAGAAACGCAGATAACGCAAAAATCCTTGAAATAACAAAGAAAATTCTTGCCGATATCATTGCATATGAGGGCGAAGTTTTCGGCAACACAAAGAAAGAGTGCGGAAATTATCTCGACCTCGATTTGGAAAAAGCAAAGGAAGAATGCCGCAGATATCTCAAGGCACTTGAAGCACCGCAGACATTTGAATACAAATCATAACGGAGGAATATCATGAACAAAATTTCTCTCAGAGAAAAGCTCGGCTACGGCGTGGGTGCGATAGGTCTTGACCTGAGCTACGGAATGTTCTATTCCTATCTCTCGATTTACCTCACAAATGCGCTCGGCATCAGTCCCGCTTTTCTTCTCATTATCACTCCCCTTGCAAGACTCTGGGACGGCATCAACGACCCGATGATGGGCATGATAGTTGACCGTACCAAAACCAAAATTGGCAAATACCGTCCGTGGATTATAACGGGCGCAACAATCAATGCGGTTGTGCTTTGCCTGCTTTTCAACAACCCCGGTTTTGCGGCAGGCTCGGTCGGTCTTTATGTCTATGCCGCCGTTCTTTATGTTCTCTGGGGCATGACAAACACCCTTGCCGATATCCCCTTCTGGTCAATGGTTCCTTCGTTCGCAAGCGAAGAAAAGGACCGAAATCTCGTTTCAACAATCGCCAGAGCTTTCTCGGGTCTCGGTCAGGGAATTATCTCAATTTTCACCCCGATTGCAGTTGCATATCTCGGCGGAGTTGCAGGCAGTAAGCTCGACTCAATGACATCCGATACACTCAGCAAGGGTTTCGGAAAATGGTCAATAATCACAGCTGCAGGTCTTATCTTCTTTGCGGCAATCAGCGTTCTTTCAACCAAGGAAAGACGGATTGTCGTCAATAACGATAAGTTCTCGTTCAAGGCAGCGATTAATGTTATAAAACAGAATGACCAGCTTCTTGTTTTCATGCTTTTCGCAATGATTTCAAATGCAGGCTTCTATATGACATCGGGTATCAGCAGTTATTATTTCACATCCGTTCTCGGCGACCTCACTCTCCAGTCAAAATTCAATCTTATGGGTACAGTCGGCTCGGTGCTTGCAATTCTCGTTGTTCCCGTATGCTCAAAATTTATGAATAACCGTTCAATTTACAAGCTTTCACTCGGCATGGCAGCAGCAGGTTATATCGGAATGGCAATTGTCGGATATCTCATTCCGGGCAATGTAACCCTTCTCGGTATCTGCTACATTCTCACCTCTCTCGGCACGGGCAGTATGTTCGTTAATCAGACTGTTATGCTTGCAGACTGCGTTGACTACGGCGAATTCAAAACAGGCAAGAGAAATCAGAGCCTCACTTTCTCTATGAAGGGATTTCTTCAGAAAATGGCATACACAATTCAGGCAATTATTATGTATGCAACCTTCACCGTTACGGGTTATGACGGCGAGGCGGCCGTTCAGACTGCGCAGGCACAAAGCGCAATTTCGTTCCTTATGTTCATCGTTCCTCCTGCAATGATGATTATCTCGCTTATCATTTTCTCGAAGAAATATAAGATTTACGGCGATTTCAAGCAGGAAGTTCTTGAAGCTGTAAGTGATAAGTAAATCAAAATGCCGTCCGTTACGGGCGGCATTTTTACAATATATTAAAGGGTGTAAAACCGTACTGTATTCAAAGTGTTTTCTTCTTGTTATTGCCTATAAATATCAAACATCGAAGCTTCCGAAAAAGGTCTCAAAGCTTTTCGCCGAAACTTTAAAAAAGTTTACTATACCTATCGCCGGTCCGATAATTGCAGCGGGAAGTGCAATAGGAAGAAAAAAGCAAGCAGGAACATATATCGGATAAAGCACAACCGCTTCAAGAGCAAGAAGGAACGCCTCACCGAAGTCGCTCAACGCTTCCTTTCTCATTTGTTCTCCCACGAACTGCTTTGACATATAGCTTGTGCTTTTGAACAGAGCTTCATTGCCTTCTCCGACATTGAGATGTTCAAACTGCTTTTCGGTGCCCATAAAATATGTTTTGCCGATTTCACAATCCTTAAAAGCGTTTGCACCTATGCTCTCAACATTTTTATAGATTGTAACCGTCAGAGGATTGTTGCCTGTAAAAGCGTTCTCACCTATTGTTTTAACGGTTTCGGGTATTACGATTTCGCCCGTAATACCAAGATTTGCAAATGCATTCGGACCTATTGCGACAACATCATACTTTCCGTGCACCTTCTTGATAACTCTCGAGCAATCATACTCTTCTGTCGCCCCCACAATAGCTACTCCGTCGCCGTCACGAGTAAACACCAGTCCCCGGTCCTCAAAGGTTTGCATTTCACCTTCAGCATATGCAACGGCACACATCGAAAATGCAATTGCCGTCGCAAGAATCAGAGATAAAAGTCTTTTCATTTTTGTCTCCTTTCGTTTTATACGACATTTTACGGTTTTTACCCCTATGATTATTATACCGAGCAAATTTCTAATAAAAAAGTATGTAAACGCTTAAGATTTTATTAAAATTCAAACTTTTAGCCTCCACAGATCGGAATTTTTAAAAAATCTATTGACATCCTCAAAATGATATGATAGAATATCGTAGCAACAAACGGAGAGATACCGAAGTGGTCATAACGGAACGGTCTTGAAAACCGTCGTACCCTTACGGGTACCGTGGGTTCGAATCCCACTCTCTCCGCCATTTTTATTAATTATATATTTTTATATAGTTACCAATGGAGAAGTACTCAAGTTGGTGACGAGGCGCCCCTGCTAAGGGCGTAGGTCGGGTAACCGGCGCGGGAGTTCGAGTCTCCCCTTCTCCGCCAAAAATAAACCTACGCTTTTGCGTTGGTTTATTTTTTTACAGAG